>JAJDER010000068.1 GCA_029259725.1 Planctomycetota bacterium
TACGAGACGCTGTTCAAGGTGGACGCGGACGGGCGCCCCGGCCCCGCGCTGGCCCTGAGTGCCGAGCCCGCCGAGCACGGCCGCATCTGGACGATCACCCTGCGACCGGATGTCCGCTTCCACGACGGCCGGCCCTGCGACGCCGCCGCCGTCGCGCGACACGTCGAGCGCTGGCGGGCCGACCCGGCCCACGCCTGGGTGCCGGCCACGCGCCTGATCGAGGAGGTGGTGGTCCTGGACGCGGTGACCCTGCGCTTCATGCTGTCGAGCCCGCACGCCCTCCCGCACGACCTGATGCTCGTGAACCCCACCGCCGTGGCGGGCGCGCCACGCAACGACGGCCTGCCCCCGCCGGGCACGGGGCCCTGGCGTTTCGTCTCGGTGGATCTCGCCGATCGCATCGTGCTGGAACGCGCGGGCGCTTCGGCCCGACTCGAACTCGTGTTCGTCTCGGCCCACGGCGGCTCGGCACGGGCCCTCACCGCCGCCCTGCGCGCGGGTCGCGTGGATGTCCTCGCCGACGACTACCTGCCGCTCGTCCCCCGCGACGAGCTGTGGGACCTGACCGTGACCGGCGACTTCGTGCTGGAGCACGTCGCCGGCTCCACGGTGACGCTGCTGGCCTTCGCACCCGACAGCCCGCTGGGGGGCGACGCGGACTGGCGGCACCGGGTCGCCGACGCGGTCGATCGGTTGGAGCTCGTGGCCGAGGCCGAACTCGGATTCGCCGATCCTTGCGACACGCTCTTCGCCCCTGCCGTCACCGACTGGCCCTCCGCGGCGCGTGAGGCGAGGAACACCGGCGGTCCCGCCCCCACGCGACCGGGCCTGCTGCTCGTGGACCAGGAGTCGCCCTCCGAAGTCCGCGTCGGCGCGCTCCTGGTGCGGCAGTTCCGCGAGGCCGGGCTGACCGTGGACCTGGCTCCGGCGTCGCCGATCGAGTACGCGCGCAAGCTCGCCGAGGGCGGCTGGGATCTGCGCCTGGTGCGGGGTTGGGGCCTGCCCTACGATCCGCTCGCCACGCTGCGGGCGCGCTTCATGCCTCCCACCGGGGCGCTCTCGGCCCTGACCAGCCCGCCCTGGTTCGTCGGCGAGCCGATCACCTCGCGGGTCGAGGAGACCCTCGCGGCCGCAGACCCGGCGCACTTCGCGGAGGCCTTCTCCGCGATCCAGGCGCTGCTGGACGACGTCGCCGCGGTGGTCCCGCTGTTCGTGGACCGCCGCGTCGCCGTCCACCGCGGCGACGTCGAGGGGTTGCGGCTCGGCCACGACCCCTACCGACTCGAACCCGGCCGGCGGGTGTCGGTGCCGCGCGACGCTCGAGAGCCGGGGCAGCGCTGAGCCGGGTCAGTCCGACGCGAACAGCTGAGCCGGATCCCGGAAGGCCTTGAACTCCACCGCGTTGCCGCTGGGGTCGCGCACGAAGAAGGTGCCCTGCTCACCGACCCCTCCCTGGAAGCGCACACGCGGTTCGATCAGGAACGACACGCCGGCCTCGCGCAGGTTCGCGCCGAGTCGCTCCCACTCGTCCCAGGCCAGGATCAAGCCGAAGTGGCGGACGGGCACGGCGTCCCCATCCACCTGGCTGTGGCCCGCGGCCGAGGTCTCCGCCGGGGCAAGGTGCGCCACGAGCTGATGCCCGAAGAAATCGAAGTCCACCCAGTCGACGTCACTGCGCCCCTCGTCGCAACCGAGGACCCCACCGTAGAAGCGGCGCGCCTCGACGAGATCGTGAACGGGGAACGCCAAATGGAACGGCCTCACGGCCGGCGCCCGTCGCGGCCGGCGTCGCGCGCGTCCTTGTAGCGCGCCAGGGCGTCGTACTCGGGTTCGGAGATCGGCTCCTTCAGCTTGCCGAGCTTCTCGGAGAACTCCTGCTCGTGCTCGCCGAGCCAGTCGCGCCAGACCTGATCGTAGCCGTCGGCGTAGGTGGGCGGCGCCCATCCGCGCTCGTCCGAGAAGATCGAGAGAGCCTGGTGCAGACGCTTGGCGGGGCCCTGCTGTCCCGGGTTGACGTAGACGCCGGTCTGCTTGACCACGGCCTCGACGGCCTCCTGCGACCCCAGCTCGAGCAGCGCCCCGGCCAGCGGTGTGCTCAGCAGCGTCGACAGGTTGTTGCCGCCCTTGGTGTTCTTGGTCAGCGTGCGCAGCTGGCCGATGAGGATCTCGACGGAGCGGTCATCGGTGTGCCGAGCGAGCGCGTCACAGAGGTCCGCGTACTGCCGTGTCGCGTCCTTCTTGTAGGCGACCGATTCCTCGTCCGGGCGGGTCATGCGCTTCTCGATCTCGTTGCGCAGGCTCTTGATGTGGTCCTCGAACGCCGCGAGCACGACGTCGGGCTGACGCCCCCAGGAGAGCGCGCCGATCGCGGCGGCCTGGACCTCGAGAGCGTCGTCCTCGAGCGCCTTCGCCAGGGTCTTGGCCACGGCCTTGCTCGCGCCGGCGTCGTCGAGTTCCCGGCTGGCGTCCGCCATGGCCACCACGGCCGCGGCGCGGTAGGCGGGATCGTTCGACTTGCTCGCATCCCGGTACTCGGAGAGCAGCGACTTCTCCGTCGGTGGCTGGGTCTCGGGCGCCTGCGCCGACAACGTCAGCGTCAGGGTGGCGACGGCCATCAGGGTGAGCGGGAGCCTCATCGTCATCCTCCGTGGGTGGCCGGACAGGGCGCCTCCGGCCAGCCTCCATGATCGCGTACGTCGCCCGATCCTTCACCCATCGACCGGACGATCTCTCCCGATCTGGCGCAGGAGTTCGTCGCCGAGGGCACGGATCTTGTCCCCCGAGCCGGCTGGGGCCTCCCGGGCCAACTCGTCGATGACATCGGTGAGGGCCGCGCGGGCACGCAATTCGGGGGTCGAGACGGCATCGGTGCCGCGACCTTGTCCCTCCGCCGGGTCCGGTCCGCCGGTCAGCGGGCGCACCTCGGCGATCTGCTCGAGCAGGGCGACGCTCTCGGCGAAGCGGCGCCGCAGGTCGGGGCGACGGGCCAGGATCGGGCTGGCGAGCTGATCGAGTCGGTGGGACGGCCGCTCGTGGAGCCGGGTCCAGAGCGCGTGCAGCTCGCGCGCCGCGGGTTCGTCATCGACCCGGAAGATCTCGAACAACAGGCCCCCCTGGATGTGGTGGGTGTAGACGACCTCGCCCACCTCGCGCGTGCGCTCGACCACGCCGACGTGCTCACCGTCGAGGCGCAGCGCGAGCACCAACAACGGCGCCTCGGGCTGACGGCCACCGCGCTGCAGGAGATCGAGATCGGGGCGCCAGCGCACCGGACGCGCGGCCGAGGCGACGTGTTCGGCCAGGGGCACGAGCACATCGGCGCCCCACGGCGCGTGGGCCGAGAGCCAGTCGGCACCCTGCCACAGCGAACCGGCCCGGGCATCCACGGCGTCGGTGTGGCCCGCACGCTGCGCACCACCGAGACCGCCCACGAAGGCGTTGTGATCGACGTTTCCGTGAGGCCAGCTGGCACGGTGCGCGAGGAGGCCCGGCACCATCAGCGCCAGCACCATCGCGCCCTTCGCAACCGGCGCCAGCAACGGCCCGGCGATGCGACCCACGATCTCCACCGTCGTGCGCAGCCCCAGGCCGGCCAGCCAGCACAGACCCGGCGCGAACTCCAGGAAGTGGCGCATGCCGTCGTCGACCCGGGCCCCGGGCAGCAGCGTGCGCGCGATCGGGAACAGCGTGCCGACGACGAGGAACAGCCGCAGGTCGCCCTGCACGTCGCGCCTGAACAGGCCCAGCAGGCCGAGCAGCAGGATCACCGGCGGGGTCGTGGCGCCCAGGTGCTTCAACCCGGTCAGCGCTTCGTCGCTCACGGCGGTCGTGCCCAGCATCACCGCCCAGCGCAGGTGGGCCGTGAGCCTCACCGGCGTGTCGTCCCAGGAGTAGGGCGAGACGGCGAACCACGCCAGCGGCGCGACGAGCAGGGTGACGCCGAGGCCGGCGAGCGGAAACGGCAGCAGCGCGCGACCGGCCCGCGCCCGGCGCACGTCGAGCAGCGCGAACAGCAGCCCGGCTTGAGCCACGAGCACGATCGCGTCCACCTTCTGCGCAAGGGTGAGACCGAACACCAGACCGAAGGCGACCCAGCGCAGCCGTGCTGCCCGCCGGGCGGCGCCGGCGCGCTCGGGCGCGAGCAGCGCAAGGAACACGAGCAGCCACGACCAGGTGTAGAGCGCGGTCTCCGGCAGATCCCTGATGTTGGCCAGGGCGTGGTTCAGCAGCCGCGGCCACAGCAGCGCCGCGCCGGCCGCGCCGAGACCGACCAGCCACCCCATCCGACGCGTTCCGAACACGATCAGGGTCAGCAGCAGGCCGGCCATGAAGAGCACGCCCGGCAACAGGTGCGCGGTCATCGCGGGCAGCACCGCGAACTCGGTCCACAGCAGCCGGCAACTCGCCGCCGAGAGCGTCGCCGCGAGACCGTGGACCACGTAGGGCGGGCTGGCCGCGCGGAAGTCGGGATGCGGCTCGCGCACGGGCGGGTCGGGAGTGCGCGCGCCGAACTGCGTCCAGCGCGGCTCCCCGGTGAGCACCCGCTGCAGGGCATGCTCGCCGTAGTCGCCCTCGGCCCTGGCCAGATCCCGGTCGGGCCCGTAGTCGTCCAGGGCGGGCACGGCGAACGCCACGAACACGCCGGCCACGAGGAGCCCCACCCACAGGCTGGCTCGGCTGAGATCGGGCGAGCGGGTCACGTCGCGATCGTAGCGACTCGACCCGCGGGCACCGACCCCCTACGATCGGCCGCAGCCACTTCGGTCCGCCCGTGCGCGGGCCCCGAGCGACCCCGAGGAGCAGTGACATGCCCAAGCACAACATCGGCTCTGCCGACAAGTTCCCCGTCAACAAGGGTGTGTGCGTCGAGGTCGAGGGCAAGCGGATCGCGGTGTTCAACACCACCGGGCAGTACTACGCCATCAACGACACCTGCCCCCACAAGGGCGCGTCCCTGTCCGAGGGCGCGATGAACGGCATGACCGTCATCTGCCCCTGGCACGGCGCCGAGGTGGACGTGCGCACCGGCATGGCCGGACCGCCGAGTCCCGGGCCGGTCCAGTACTACGAAGTCTCCAGCTCCGGGACCGAGCTGTTCCTGGAGATCTGAGCCGCGAGCAGCCGCGCACTGTCAGCCGCGCAAGTCGGCCCAGGCCTGCTGGTCGAAGGCGTCGACGGCGACCACGTCTTGGCCCAGGCGGTCGGCCCTGCAGACCACCTCGGCCTCGGCCTGGCTCAGCACTCCCGCTTCCACGGCGGCCTCGAGCAGCGTCTTGCGGGGGCCTTCGATGTCGGCCAGCTGACCCTCGGCGAGCGCGGTCGTGATCTTCTGCTCGAGCGGCGCGGCGGTCACCACCGCGTCGAGGGCGGCCTCGAGCCGGCCCAGTGACGGGTCGTCCTCGTCGGGGATGTAGATCGCCCGGGTCAGGCGCCGGCGCAGGTCGCGGTCGTCGAGCAGCCCGTTGGCCAGGTCGCGACACAGGGCGTCGCTCGGTGGCCGGCAAAGCGGTCCGCGCGGGAAGACCACGCGGCGGAGCAGGCCGGCGAGCGGGCCGAGAGGCAGGTTGTCGATGGTGCCCTGCAGCGCCTTCTCGATCTCGTGCAGCCCGTGGGCGGTGGCCCAGCGCGCGGCCGGGGCGTCGGTCTTGTCCTCGCCCTCGGTCACGAAACGGTGCA
This sequence comes from Planctomycetota bacterium, assembly GCA_029259725.1. Lineage (GTDB taxonomy): Bacteria > Planctomycetota > B15-G4 > B15-G4 > B15-G4 > JAJDER01. Next base: position 5,677 of record JAJDER010000068.1, read on the forward strand.
GCGTCGCGGAGGTCAGGTACATCCAGGCCAGGGCGTCGGCGAGGCGGCCGCTGAGCATCTCGCGGCGCTTGAGTTCTCCGCCCAGGGTCGCCATGGCGATGTCGGCGACCAGGGCGAACGCGCTCGACAGGCGCTCGAGATCGGAGAGGTCGGTGCGCACCTGCTTGGACAGGGCGTGCCCCTCCACATCCACCTTGCGCCACCGGCCGGCGAGGCCCAGGAAGGCGGAGCGCGCGACGTTGGTGGTGACGAAGTTCACGTGGCCCCAGAAGGCGTGGTCGAACCGCTTGAGGTCCCCCTTGGCGAAGGCGTCCACCTCCTCCTGCACGAACGGATGACAGCGCAGCGCGCCCTGGCCGAAGACGATCATCGAGCGCGTGAGGATGTTGGCGCCCTCGACGGTGATGCCGATGGGCGTGGCCTGGTAGACCCGGGCCAGGGTGTTGCGCGGGCCGCGCGAGATGCCCGCGCCGGCGACCACGTCCATGGCATCGTTGACCACGACGCGCATGCCCTCGGTGAGCCAGGCCTTGCAGATCGCGGAGATCACCGACGGCTTCTCACCGGCGTCGACGGCGCCCGCCGTCAGACAACGCGTCGCGTCCATCAGGTAGGTCATGCCGCCGATGCGAGCAAGCCGTTCCTGCACGCCCTCGAACTTGCCGATGGGCAGGCCGAACTGCTTGCGCACGCTGACGTAGGCGCTGGTGATGCGGGTGCACAGCTGCGCGGCGCCGGCGGACAGGGACGGGAGCGAGATCGAGCGCCCCGCCGAGAGACAGTCCATGAGCATGCGCCAGCCCTGCCCGGCGCGCTCGCGTCCGCCGATGATGGCGTCGAGCGGCACGAAGACGTCCCGACCCCGACTCGGCCCGTTGCTGAAGGGCACGCCGAGCGGATCGTGTCGACTCCCGATCTCGATGCCGGGCAGGTCGGTGGGCACGAGCGCGACGGTGATGCCGAGGTCGTCCGTCCCGCCGAGCAGGTGATCGGGATCCTGCAGCCTGAAGGCCAGCCCGAGCAGCGTGGCGATGGGCCCGAGCGTCGTGTAGCGCTTGTCCCAGCTGAGGCGCATCCCGAGCACGCCGTCCTCGCCCTTCCAGTTGCCCCTGCAGACGACACCGTGCGCGAGCATGCCCGCCGCGTCGCTGCCATTCTCGGGACCGGTGAGCGCGAAACACGGGATCTCCTGACCCTTGGCCAGGCGTGGGAGCCAGTACTTCTTCTGGACCTCGGTGCCGTAGTGCAACAGCAGCTCGGCCGGGCCCAGCGAGTTGGGCACCATGACCGAGACCGCCGCGGTGACGCTGCGGCTGCTGACCTTGGCCACGATGTCGCTGTGGGCACGCGCGCTGAAGCCGCGACCCCCGAAGACCTCGGGAACGATCAGCCCCAGGAAACGCTCGGAGCGCAGGTGTTCCCAGGTCTGCTCGGACAGGTCGCCGGACTGGGTGATCTTCCAGTCGTCCGCGAGGCGGCAGAGTTCCTCCACCGGGCCCTTGAGGAACTGCTGCTCGACCTCGCTGGGCAGGTCGGGTTGGAAGTTGAGCAGCTTGGCGAAGTCCGGCTGGCCCGAGAACAGGTCGGCATCCCACCAGACCGTGCCGGCCGCGAGAGCCTCGCGCTCGGTGTCGCTCATGCGCGGGAGCATCGGGCCGAGGATGCGGCGCACGGTGCGGGTCACCATCCAGGCGCGCAGGTCGTCGCGACCGAAGACGAACACGAGGCCGAGCCAGCCCGCGAGGCAGCCGAAGAAGATCGGCCAGGACACGATGCCCGAGAGGAACCATCCGAACAGGCAGGCGCCGGTGGCGGTGACCCACGCGAGGTAACCCCAGCCCACGAAGGCGCAGACGAGGAAGGCGGCGAGCGCCAGCAGCAGGATCAGGACCGGGAGCATCTGAGGTTCGCGCGCGTGGGAGAGATCCGGACGATGCGGCCCTTTATCGGTCGGATCGCCCCCCGGACTTGGGTGCGTCCGGCACGGTGGGGATCGACGGGTCCCGCAACCGGCGGGGCCATCCGCGCCCCCACGCTAGCGCTCCGAGCCCCCTCGATCCCGCACCCCTTGCCGACGCCACGAACCGGCATGTCGCGCCGGGGGAGCGCCGGGGGAGTGCCGGGCCGCGCCGGCATCAGCGTCCGCTCGTCTCCACCACCAGCGTCTCGGCCCGGCCGCGCCCCCAGGTCTCCGGCATGTACATCTCCTCGGCGCGGGGCGGCGGAGCGAGGAAGGTCCCCGGCGTGGTGGCGCGGGCGATGTATCGATACGTGTACACCCCGGCCGGCAGCGACGTCGCGAAGGCCTCGGCCCGGTCGTCGCGCAGGTTGTCGTGGACGTACCAGGTCCAGTGCCACCAGGGCTTGTCGGCGTCCTCCAGGAGGCCGGAGAGGTCGCGCGTGGTGGCCAGATCCGGGTTGAGCGGCTCCAGGCCCGCGGGCAGCGGGTCCACCAGGGCCACATGGTAGCGACGGGCCGGGGCGACCAGGGTCACGACCACGCGCACCATCGCGCCGGCGCGGGCGTGCCAGACGCCGTCGTCGTCCTGCCAGACGTCGCCCGGATCCTCGACGGCCTCGTAGCGACGCTCGACGGAGAAACCGTTCTCGGCCGGGTCGGGCCGCAGGTCGGACGGGGCCAGGGTCAGGCCCAGACGGTAGTACAGCCGCCCCGGGCCCTGCTTGGACAGCACCAGGTCGGCGCGACCGCCGCCGCCGCCCTCCGCGGCGATCTCGAACAACTCGGCCATGGGCACCTCGAGTTGCCGGCGGTCCACGTCGCGTCCCTGGAAGGCGAACGCACCGGCGTCACGGTCGCCGATCCAGGCACGGGCGACGAAGTCCGGGTCGTCCTGCTCGAAACGGTCGAAGTAGGCGCGCAGGGCGAGCAACACGAAACAGTTCTCCTGGGTCGTGCGCCAGCGCCCGCGCGTGCGATGGGCCTGCAGGCCGCGCACGATCTTCACCACCAGGTCGCTGTCCGGGTCCACCGCCAGCAGTGCCGACAGGACCAGGGCGTCGGTGCGGCGAGCGCCGTGCATCAGCACCTGCGCGCCGTCGGTGTAGCTCTCGGCGAACGTCGCGGCACCGGCGGTCTCGCTGGCGCGGTTCATCAGGTGGCGCAGCAGGCCCGTGCGTTCGGGCACGGCGGCGCCCTCGTCGGCG
>JAJDER010000069.1 GCA_029259725.1 Planctomycetota bacterium
TGCGGGTAGCGCACGGGGAACCCGCCGTACGCCGCGATCTCGTTGAGTTCGCCGTGATCGACGACCTCGTAGACGATCTCCGGCGGGTGCAGGCCGGCTTCGGCGGCCCGCGCCTCGACCCGGGCCTGGAGGTCCAGCAACTCGCGTCCGGGCATGGCCATCTCAGACTCCCTGCCCGAGAAACGCCTTGATCGCCGGGAGGATGCCCTCGCGGTCGAGGATCTCGGAGGTGATCACGCGTTCCTCACCGTCCAGTGCGGCGTCGAGGTCCTTCTTGAACTGCCCCGACCCGTAGGCGCTCTTCACCTGCCCGTAGCAGAACAGGTTGGCCGCCGGCAGCAGCCGCTCCTCGAGGAGATGCACGCAGCGCTCGGTGTCGCGGCCGCTCCAGTTGTCGCCGTCCGAGAAGTGGAACAGGTAGAGGTTCCATTCGCTCGGCGGGAACTGCTGCTCGATGATGTCGGCCGCCAGCGCATAGGCCGAGGAGATCTTCGTGCCCCCGGACTCCCGCAGCCGGTAGAAGACCTCCTGTTCGACCTCCTTGGCGACGGCGTCGTGGACCACGTAGCGCGTCTCCAGGCTCTGGTACTGGCTGCGCAGCCAGGTGTCGATCCAGAAGGACACCAGCCGGACGATCTCCTTCTGCTCGCGCCCCATCGAGCCGGACACGTCCATCATGTAGAGGATCATGGCCGAGTGATCCGGCTTCCAGGTCTCCTTGTAGGCGCGGAAGCGCAGGTCTTCGGCACAGGGCACGATGCGCGGATCGGCCGGGTCGTAGTTCCCGCTCGAGATCTGGCGACGCAGGGATTCCTTGAGCGTGCGCCGCATGTGCCGCAGCGAGTGGGGCCCCTCGCGGCTGACCGAGGTGAAGCGGCGGTTGACCGACTCCAACCGGGCCTTGCCGCGGGGCTGGATGTTGGGGAGCGCCAGCTCGTCACCCAGGATGCGCGCCATCTCCTCCAGGGTCAGCTCGACTTCGAGGATGTGGGCGCCCGCCTGGTTGCCGGCCGCACCGGCCGCGTTGCCCTCGCCGCCCTGGCCCTCACCGCTTCCCTCGCCCTCCCCGGACCCCTGGTTGCGCCCGTTCTGTCCGAAGCGCAAACGCGGCAGCTCCACGCGCGGGACCGGGATCGAGACGAGCTGTCGACCCTTGCGCCCGATCATCTCCGAACCGGTCACGTAGCGCTTCAGGTCCTGCTTGATCTGGCCGCGGACGATTTCCGAGAACCGGCTGCGATCCCGCTCGATGCGCGAGATCCGTCCGCGGTCGACGCTCACGCGGTGGACTCCTCGTCGGGCGTCTTCGTGTCGCCCCGCGCGAACAGGGACCCGGTGAACTCGAGCAGGCGCCCGGCACAGCGGTCGCAGTAGCCCTGCTGGCGGGCGAGCCGCCCGGCCACGACCTCCACCTTCTCCTCGACGTCGCGGTCGATGACGCTGCTCGCCGAGGTGAGCTTGAAGGTGTCACGACAGTCCTCGAACAGCTTGAGTTCCAGCGCGGCGCGCAGGCGCGGGTTGGACGCGTAGGTGAAGCTCTCCCCGCGCGACGACAGGGCCTCGATGTAGTTCACGATCTCGCGCCGGAAGTCCGCCTTGCGAGCCTCGGTGACACCGATCTTCTCCTCCACCGACCGCATCAGCCGCTCGTCGGGGACACCTGCGCCACCCACCGAAGCGGTGACGGCGTCGACGTAGTTGCCGCACAGGCGTTGCACCGCCTCGGTGTCGGCGGCCACGGCCTCGCGGACCTCGTCCTTGATCGTCTCCTCGAGTTCCTCGCGCACGATGGCCAGCAGGTCGCGCAGCTGGCGCTTGTGTTCGTCGGAGTCGATCAGCGGGTGCTGGTCCAGACCGCGGTCGAGGGAATCGAGGACGTCGAACGCGGTCAGGCACGGCGGCGCGTGGTCCTCCACCAGCGCGGCGGCGATGCGATCCTGGATGTAGCGCGGGGAGATGCCGACCATGGCCTCGTCGCGCGTGTTCGCACGCAGCTCGGCGACCGTGGCGGTGGTGAACCCCTTGACGTCCCTGCCGTCGTAGAGCCGGAGCTTCTGCATCAGCGAGAGACCCGCGTTCTTGGGCTCCTCGAGCCGCGTGAGCACGGCCCACATCGCCGCGACCTCGAGCGCGTGCGGCGCCAGGTGCCGGCCGGCGCAGCTCGTCGTGCCGAAGGACTTCTCGTAGATCTTGATCTCGTCCGACAGCCGCGTGTTGTACGGGATGTCGATGCGCGTGGTCCGGTCGCGAAAGGCCTCCATCAGCTCGTTGTTCTGGAGCCGGCGGAACTCGGGGCTGTTGGTGTGGCCGAGGATCACCTCGTCGATGTCGGTCTGCGCGAACTTCTTGGGCTTGACCGTGTGCTCCTGGGTCGCGCCCAGCAGGTCGTAGAGGAAGGCGACGTCCAGCTTGAGCAGCTCGACGAACTCGATCATGCCACGATTGGCGACATGGAACTCACCGTCGAAATTGAACGCCCGCGGGTCGCTGTCACTTCCGAACTCGGCGATGCGGCGGTAGTTGATGTCGCCCGTGAGCTCGGTGCTGTCCTGGTTCTTCTCGTCCTTGGGTTGGAACGTGCCGATACCGACGCGGTCCTGCTCGGAGAAGATCAGGCGATAGACCTCGACGGACTGCTCGACGACGGAGAAGTCCCCGTCGGAGTCCGCCATCAACCGGTCCCAGTAGTGGCGGCACAGCGGGCACAGGCGTCCCGTGGGGCGCAGGCCGTAGTCGCCGTCGAAACGCGCGTCGAGGTCCGCGAAGACCTGCGCCTGGACGGTTCCCGGGAGCAGGTGCAGCGGATCCTCGTGCATCGGGCAGTCATGCCACTCCCCGTCGATCTCCCAGCGGAAGCTGTAGACCGCGCCCTCGGTCCGACGCGTGGAATCCTCCAGGCCGCGCTTGAGCAGCCGAGCGATGGTGCTCTTGCTGCTGCCGACCGGACCGTGCAGCAGGAGCACGCGACGCTCGGGGCCGAGACCATGGGCGGCCGCCCGCAGGTAGCTCGCGAGGTCGGCCAGCGGCTGCTCGAGACCGAAGATCGCGTCGCGCCCCGAGTCGAACGGGTCGTCGAAGAAGCGGTAGTGGGGCGGGCCGTCGGGACCCTCGATCGAGTCGTCGATGCCGTGCCCGACGAGCATGTCGTAGAGCCGCTGATAGGCGTTGCGCGCCAGACGCGGGTCGTGGCGCACCTTCTCCAGGTACTCGCCGAGGCTGCCCCTCCAGTGCAGGTCGGCCCACTCGTCCGGGTCGCCCCCGCGCACCCAGCTCAGGTAGCGGGAGGAGCGGCCAGGCGTCGTCGCATCCTCTCCGGTGAGTTCACGGGGAGTGCGGACCGGATCGCGATCACGGTCGTCCATGGCGGTACATCCATCGGGAGGGGAGAGCGAGGTGGGAGGCCCTCGTCACCTATCGGGACGCGTCGATAGTTGGCTTTATGCCGTCCCGACGCGGCCCCCCCTCGGCAGCCCGGATCAGCGGAATCGACGCGGCCGGAACAGGACGATCAGCGCGATCACGGCCGCGAGGATCGAGATCCGGCTGCCCCACCAGAACGCCGCGGGTTCGTACCGGAACTCCACCTGATGGGTCCCGTCCGGCACCGGCACGGCCTGCCAGGCGACGTCCGCCCGCAGCGTCGGCAGGGCCGGCCCGCCGTCCACCGAGGCCGTCCAGCCGTCGGCGCGATTTTCTGCCAGAACAAGCAGCCCGGGCCCCTCGCAAGCCACGTCGACGACGATCCGCGAGCCCTCGTGAGCCACCAGCGTGGCCGTCCCGCGCCCGCCGAGCGGGAAATCCGGCACGACCTCGAGCAACGCGACCGCACCGGGGTGGGTGCGCTCCAGGGCCCGCGGGTCGTCACGCTCGAGCACCATCGCCTCCCCCACCACCCAGGCCCGGCCCAGGTTGTCCGTGTTGCGCCAGACCCGGCACTCGCTCTCGTGCACGAGTTGCATCCCGGGGATGTCGGACAGGTCCACCTCCGGCGCCGTGAGCACGAAGGCCACGTCCAGCGCGTCGAAGCGTCGGTGCCCGTACTCCACGTTCTCGCGCGAGAAGCTGAAGGTGGCGAAGTGATCCATGGTCACGCCCGAATGCGACAGCCACTGCCAGGTGCGGTGGTAGCCGATGTTGTCGTAACTCAGGATGTGATCGATGCCCTCGACGAAGCCGGTGTCCGGAGGCAGGATCGTGCCTTCGGTGAAGATGCGGAACGGCCCGGGCTGTGCGCGTAGGAAGGCCACCGTCTCGGTCGGCGGATAGAGCCGCTCGGCCCGTGTCGCGGTGTTGTAGCCCGCGCCGAACGAGAGCACGTCGGCGGCCACGACGAGCAGCGCGATCCAGGGTCCACTGACGCGCGGTCCGCTGAAGAACCACGCCAGCAAGACCAGGGAGAGCACGACGAAGAGCCGGTCCCGCGGCGACACGTGCCGCGGGCGCCGGATCGACAGGGGCTCGTCCGCCATGACCGTGGTCACCCCGTCCTTGACCGTCTCGATCATCAGGCGGTGGCGCCCCTCCTCGGCCCGCTGGGCGTCGTAGCGCACGCTGATCGGTTCGGCGCCGGTCGGGCCGTGCGGGGACACCGGGAGCAGCAGCCGTCGATCGACCATGACGCGCAACTCGTCGACGGCCTCCTTCAGCTCGAAGCGGATCTCGATCGGCTGGTCCCCGGTGTGTTCGACGGTGTGGTCGGGCTCGAGTACGCCCTTGACCAGTGTTCGGCCCCCGTGGGGATCCACCTGCATCGACAGCACGGCATAGCCCACCGCCACCACGGCCCCGAGCGTCAGCGTCACGCGCGCGGCCGCCTTGAGGAACCCCGGTTTGACCGCGGCCGTGGTCAGGATGTCGAGCACCAGCGCGCCGCCGCACGCGGTCATGAAGCCCACCGGCCCCAGCAGCCGCGTCGGCCCGACCTCGGCGAAGCCCGGCAGGGCCCGGACCAGGCCCTCGGCTCCGGGCATCTTGAAGGCCGCCCCCCAGAGCAGGACGCTGGCGATGGCGAAGAAGCGCACGAAGCCGCCGCCCAACCCCACGACCGCACCGACGGCGAGGAGCATCGGCGGCAGGACCCCCGCGAAGCCCGCGTTGAGCCCGGGATAGTCCTGGGCCCCGGTGAAGGTCCCCGCGCCGACAGGGGACCCGTACAGGTCGGGGAGCATGAGCACACCGCCGGAGATCGCCATGCCCATGCGGCGAGCCATGACCAGGGCGAAGGCACCCAGACCCACGGCGAGCACACGCCTCACGAGACCGCGCTCCGCCGCCGAGCGCAGGGCGGCCAGCGCCATCAGGATGAAGAACCCGTACACGAAGGCCGCGCTCCACCGCACGCCGCTCGGCGCGCGCGACGCCTCGAGCTGCCGCAGGAACAGCCCGTGGCTGTCGGACAGGGCGTAGTCGAGGAAGGGCCACCACTGCACCGCGGAGAGTCCGACGGCGAGCACGGCGGCCCCCACGACCAGGCTACGCCCGTGCGAGTCCCAGAGCCGATAGAGCGCCCACAGCCCGGCCACCGCGCCACACACGAGCGAGGTCTCCGGATGACCACCGAACACCAGCAGGGCGAAGGCCAGCGCCATGATCACCACGCGCCGTCCCGATCGATCGCCCACGACCCGCTCGATGGACCAGAAGCACAACGGCAAGGCGAGCAGCACGTGCGACAGGGCGTACTGCAACCACAGCACCTGGTGCCCCCCGAAACCCACGGCGACGCCGCCCACGAGCGCGGGCGCCACGCGCACGCCGAGCCGCCGCAGGAACAGGAAGGTGAACCAGGCCGAGAGCGACAGCACGGCAACGGCCTGGACCCACGGCACGAGCTCCACCGGCAGCACGGCGGCCAGGGCCGTGAGCGGGTGGAAGAGTGAACTCGTCATGTTCCCGAGGAAGGGCAGGCCGCCACCGCCGCGGGAGGTCCACAGGGCGTCGGACCGTCCCGAGTAGACCTTCGCCGCCTCCAACAGGTACGGGTAGTAGATGCGCGGCTGGTCGCCGACGAAGCGATTGTGCGCCGGCTGGGGCGAGAGCGCCGCCGACCAGGGCAGCGAGCGCTCGAGGGACTCACCCGAGATCAAGACGCGGTCCGGGAGCGCCCCCTCCCAGACGAGACCCACGGCCAGGAGCGCAAAGCAGGCCAGTCCGGCCCAGGGTGTCCACCGTCCGGTTGAAAGGCCCAAGCGCCCCCCGCTACATTGCGACGCCCTCGAACTCTCAGGCGCCCTCGTCCCAGTGAACGACGCGGCATGATAAGCGCCGTCATTCCGGTCTACAACGAAGCCGGCGCCCTCGCAGAGCACGTGCAGGCGTTGTCCCCGATCCTCGATCGCCTGATGGGCGACGATTGGGAGATCGTGCTCGTCGATGACGGCAGCTCCGACGGGACCGGCGAGGCCATCGCCCGCCTGTGCGCCGCGGAACCCCGCATCCGTGGGCTGTCCCACGCGGTCAACCAGGGCAAGGGCGCGGCCGTCCGCACCGGCGTGTTGGCCAGCCGAGGCGACGCGGTCTTCTTCTGCGACGCGGACAGGTCCACTCCCCCCGAGACCCTGTTCCCCTTCATGGCGGCCCTCGAGGCGGGCGCCGACGTGGTCATCGGGGATCGCAAGAGCGGCGGCGCCGTGATCGAGACCTGGCAGCCTCCGCTGCGGACCTGGCTGGGGCTGCGCTTCACGTGGCTGGCCAACACCATGCTGGGCCTCCACTTCAACGACTACACCTGCGGCTTCAAGCTCTTCCGGGGCGATGCCGGCCGCGCGATCTTCGCCGAGACCGAAGTCCTGGGCTGGGCCTTCGACGTCGAGATCCTGGCCCGGGCCGCCCACCGCGATCTGCTCGTGCGCGAGATCCCGGTGCACTGGCACCACGAAGCCGACACGCGGGTCAAGATCGTGCGCGACATGATCCGTTCCTTCCTGGAATTGTTGTCGATCCTCCGCCGCGTCGGCCGAAAGTCGTCGTGATCCCCGGGAGCATCGATGGACAGGTCGACGCGAGTTGACATGATGGCCCGTTCGACCCTGATCGCCGGCTTCGGCTCGCGCGATCCGCGCCCGCTCTCCCCACCCACCCCCCGCGCCCCCCGATGACCGACCGTCCCAAGAGCATCACCATCCTCGGCGGTGGACTGGCCGGACTCTCGGCGGCCCAGAAGTTCATCGCCGACGGGTGGCAGGTCACGGTCATCGAGGCCGAGGACCACGTCGGCGGGCTGGCCAGTTCGTTCGAGACCGAGGGCTACACCTACGACCACGGTCCGCACCGGCTCTACAGCAACCTCGAAGAGCTGAACGAGCACTTCAAGTTCGTCTTCGACGGGAACTGGGACTACCGCGATCGGCTCTCGCGCATCTTCATGAAGGGCAAGTTCTTCGACTACCCGTTGAAGGCGTCCAACGTGCTCAAGAGCCTCCCGCCCTGGCTGCTGTTCAAGTCGTTCTGGGACTACGCCGCGGTGCGCATGCGCAACGCCGTGCGACCGATCCCCGACGACAACTTCGAGAACTGGATCATCAAGCGCTTCGGGCGCACGCTCTACGAGCTGTTCTTCGGCACCTACACGCGCAAGGCCTGGGGCATCCCCTGCACCGAGATCTCGTCCGACTGGGCCGCGCAACGCATCTCGCTGCTCAACCTGTGGGACACCGTCAAGAAGACGCTGTTCAAGCCGAAGAACGTGCCGCGCACCTACGTGTCGCGCTTCCTGTACCCCAGGACCGGCGGGATCGGCGAGCTCGCGCGGGGCTACGAGCGCCTGATCCTGGCCGGCGGCGGCACGGTGATCACGTCGGCACCCGTGCGCCGCGTGGACACCGACGGCGACCAGGTCACCGGCATCGTCTACGAACAGGACGGCGTCGAGCACACCCAGACGTCCGACCTCTACATCTCCACCATCCCGCTCACGCTGCTCGTGCCCATGATGGGCGACGCGGTGGACACGCCGGTCATGGAAGCCGTCAACGGCCTGCGCCACAAGGGCATCGTCTTCGCCTACATCAAGCTGGACCGCGAACAGCTCACGCCGGACCACTGGATCTACATCCCGGAAGAGCACATCGCGATCCACCGGATCAGCGAGTTCACCAACTTCTCCAGCCACGTCGCGCCCGAGGGCAAGACCCTGGTCTGCGCCGAGATCACCGCGACCAAGGGTGATCGCATCTGGACCATGGACGACGCCGACGTGCTCGAGCTGGCCCGAGACGACCTGGTCACCCTCGGGCTGCTGGACGAGGACGAGGTCCTGCCCGGTGGCTGGGTGCGGCGCGTCGACTACGCGTATCCGATCTACGACCTGACCTACCGCGGACACGTGCAGTCGATCCTCGGCTTCCTGAAGTCCTTCAGCAACTTCGAGTCGACCGGACGCCAGGGGCTGTTCCGCTACGGCAACATGGACCACTCGATCGCCATGGGCCACGCCGTCGCGCGCCGCACGATCAAGCACGAAGGCATCGACCACGCGGAGATCGCGGCGGCCGAAGAGTACTTCGGGTAGGCCGGTGGGCCCGGCGGGCGGCAGCACCGAGCGGCAACGCGACCTGGCCGGCGGCTCGTCGGCGGCCGATCTGCGCGAGGTGCCCTGCTACTTCTGCGGTACCCACGACGAGACGCTCCGCTTCGTCGACGGGGACTACCGCGTGGTCGAGTGCGCGCACTGCGGTCTCGTCTACGTCACGCCGCGCCTGCCGCCCGATCGGCTGTACGAGATGTACCAGTCGGAGTACTGGGAGTCGGACCGCGCCAAGGACTTCGGTTACACCGAGTACCTCGCCGACCGCGAACTCTACGAACGCACCTACCGCCGGCGCACGCGCACGATCCGTCGCCATCGCGGACAACCGGGCCGCGTGCTCGACGTGGGCTGCGCGGCCGGCTTCTTCCTGGCGGTCATGCGCGAGCAGGGCTGGGACGTCGCCGGGCTCGAGATCTCCCAGCCCATGGTCGACTACGCCACGGGGACCCTGGGCCTGCCCGACGTGCGTCGCGGTGACCTGCTGGACGCCGGGATCGAGGACGCGTCGCTGGACCTGCTCACCCTCTGGGACGTGATCGAGCACATGGAGGACCCGCGGGCCCACCTGCAGGCCGCGCGCCGCGCGCTGCGCCCCGACGGGCTGCTCCTGCTCGAGACCCAGAACGTCGCCTCGCGCTTCGCCCGGCTGCTCGGGCGCAAGTGGCAGCACTACAAGCACGAGGAGCACCTGTTCCACTTCGACCCGGCCAGCCTCGGCAGGCTGCTCGACGAGGCCGGCTTCGAGGTGCTCGAGAACTCGCCGCGCTACGGCGGCAAGGACGTGTCGATCGACTTCCTGGTGGAACGCGTCGGGCGCATCCACCCCGCGCTCTCGGTGCTGGCCAGCCCGCTGCGCCTCGTGGGCGGCCTGTCGCTCTACCTGAACTTCCAGGACGAGATGGTGGTCGTCGCTCGGCCGCGCTGACCCCCGCCCCCTCGACCGGGTACCCTCTCGCGCATGGATCGGGCGGCCTTCAAGCTCTTCGCCACCCTCGAGCAGGACCACTGGTGGTTCCGGGGGCGCCGCGAACTCTACCTGCCTCTGCTCCGGCAGGTCCTCGAGCGGGACACGCCGGCCGCGGTGCCGGCCGCGGTGCCGGCAGCCACGCCGGGCGACAGCGCCGAGCCCGGCGCGACACGCGGCGCGCGCCGCATCCTCGACGTGGGCTGCGGCGTGGGCGGCTTCCTGACCCCCTTGGCGGCGCTGGGCGACGTCCACGGCTGCGAACTCGACGAGGCGTCGGTGGGGTTCTGCCGCGAGTTGGGCCGGACCAACACCTTCGTGGCCGCCAGCGACCGCCTGCCCGTGCCGGACGCCAGCCAGGACCTGGTCACGCTCTTCGACGTGCTCGAGCACACGCCCGACGACCGCGCCGTGCTGGCCGAGGTGCGCCGTGTCCTGCGGCCGGGTGGTCACGTCGTCGTGTCCGTGCCGGCGTACCAGTTCCTGTTCGCGAACAACGACCGCGTCGCGCATCACTACCGGCGCTACACCCGCGGGGGCCTGCTCACGCGCCTCTCGCAGGCCGGCCTGGACGTGCGCAAGGCGACCTACGTGAACGTCATCCTGGGTGCCGTGATCATCCCCACCGTGCTGCTGCTCAAGCTCAAGGAGCAGCTGTTCCCGGTGCAGCAGGACGCCACGACGAACCTCTCCTGGCGGGTGCCGCGGCCGATCAACGCGTTGCTGGCGCGGATCTTCGCCGGCGAGCGACACGTGCTACGCCACGCGAACGCGCCCCTGGGACACTCGCTGTTCGCCGTGGCGCGGCGACCGCCGGCATGAGGGCCCTCTCGAGTCTCCGGCCGCTCGACCTCCTGCTGCCGCTCGCCGTGGCCGTCTTCGCCATCGTGGCCTGGCTGCGCGTGGACCTGTTCGGGACCTCGCCGTGGCTCGGGCTCGCCGCCTTCGTCCTGCCGCTGGTGCTCACGCGCCTGCTCGGTGGGAGCGACCGCGGGGCGGTTCTTGCCGGACTGGTCGGGCTCGCCGCGCTGACCTACGCGCAGGTGCTGGTGCAGGGCGCGACGGACGGGGCAACGGTGCAACGCCCGATGGTCTCGGCGGAGGTTCTTCCCGCCGACCGCGCCTGGTCCGCCCCGCGCACGGCCGAACTCCTGGCCCCGGCCCTGTTCGAACGCCCCGCGCCGCGCACACCGGGTCTCACGGCCCGTGCCTTCCTCGGCGAGGACAGCGGGCCGCGGAGCCTGCTGATCTGGATCGGCCTGGGACCTACCCTGCTCGCGCTGATCGGAGTGCTCGGGGCCCGCGGACGCGCCTGGGCCGGCGTGCTGCTGTTCGGGCTGGCTGCCGTCGCCGGCGCAGGACTCTTCGGCGACACGCGCCTGCGGCTCGCTGGCCAATGGGTCGGGATCGCGCTGGCCGCCGTCTTCGCCGGACTCGGCTACTCGACCCTCGGCCGTCCCCTGGATCCCGCGGGCCCCCGGACCTCGCGCCGGGTCGGCCCCGAGATGCTGGCCGCGGCGAGTTCGGTGCTCGCCGCGGCGGTGCTCATGGGCGCGGCGGCGAAGGTCGGCGTGAGCACCGACGCCCAGGCCCTCGCGCTCGTCCTGGAGCGACTGCAGGGCCCAGCCGACCCGACCGTGCTGCAGGCCAACGCGGAGCACCTGCGGCGCGTGCTCGACGCCGGCGCGCTGGCCGCCTTCGCGGTCATGACCGGCCTGCTGCTCCACCTCAAGGCACGCCGGGAGAGCACCCTCGCCCTGCTGACCCTGGTCCTCATCGCCGAGTTGCTGCTGGTGCCCGCGGCGGTCCTCTGAGGGGCGCCGCCGGTCAAGCCGGACGCCCGGCTTCGACATCCAGACGCCAACTGGCGAGCAGCAGCACCGCCAGCCCCCAGAGCACGCCGTGGGCGAGAGCCGCGCCGCCGTGCAGCTCGCCGATCCGCGGCAGCACCCAGGCCAGCGGCGCACCCCACGCCGCCTCGACCAGCCACGGCCTCAGGTGGGCCACGACCAGCAACGCCCAGAGCGCCGGGACGAGCAGCTGCCGGTCGAGCACCGAACCGAGAGCGAGCCCGCCCGCCGCCAGCGTGAAGAGTTCCACCGCGAGCCCCAGCGGTTCGGTGGGCCACCCACCCGCCGCGAGACTCGCCAGCAACACCACCGGCCAGGTCGCCATCGAGAGCGCCAGGGCACGCAGCAGCAGGCCCGAGCTGCGCGCGCGCGAGAGCCGCAGCGCCAGGACGCCTGAGCGCGCCTCGCGACCGATCTCGAGCGGTTCCGCCAAGGACAACACCAGCGCCCCGGCGAACAACGCCGCGCCCTGACGCACCTCCTCGACGAAGCCCTCGGTCCCGCCCAGCGAACCCTCCGCGAGCAGCGCCGACAACCACGCCGCCAGGACGGCGCCGGCCGCCGCCAGGGCCGTGGTCGGGACCAGCAGGGTCCGCCGCAGGATCGACCACCACTCACGCATGCAAGCCCCTCGCGCGCCACCACGGCGCCGGGGCGATCATCCTACGGATCGCGGATCACGGCGCGATCCCGGAGATCGGTGCCACGCCGGACCCGGTCATGCGGAACATCACCGTGCCCAGGACCTGTTCGAGGTGGATCGGCCCGAAGTCCCGGCTGTCCACGGAGACGCGCCGGTGATCCCCGAGGACGAAGTACTCGTCGCTGAGCAATCGGTAGGTGGGGAACGACTCGTCGCGGTTGAGGTGGCCGGGGATGCGCTCGCGGACCGGGATGCCGTTGCGGATGAGTTTGCCGCGCGCCATCTCGAGCGTGTCCCCGGGGCAGCCCACGATGCGCTTGACCAGGATCTCGTCGAGCACCGAGAAGACCACCGTGTCCCCGCGTTCGACGGGCTCCACGAGCCAGTCGCTCTCCCCGACCAGGATCCGGTCCCCGTCCTCGAGCGCCTCGAGCATCGACGTCCCGGACACCTTGTAGGTGGTGAAGAACGCCGAGCGCGCCGCCGAGAGCAGGAGCAGCAGGGCGGCGAGGCCGAGGAAGGCGCGGCGGAGCAGGACGGAGAGCATGGGCGACGGGCCGGGATCGCGCGGAGGTGGATCCATGTATCGACTTCTGCCGTGCCGTGCATTGAGCCCTGGATCGCCTCGACGCCGCGGGGGACACTGGGGGCATGGCCGCCGGGGAGGGCAGCGCGATGCAGGCCGACACCCGGGCTCGAGCACGACCGTCGCTGGGCTGGCCCATCGCCGCCCTGATCGGGGTCGTGTTCGCGTTCTACGCGCCCTTCCTGGGTGGCGAGGTCGGGCTGCTCCCGGTCCACACGGCCCAACTGTCGCCCTGGCGCTCGGCGGCGTCCCCGGCCGAGTTGCAGCGGCTGGACCGGGATGCGCTGCCCACGGCGGCCGACAAGACGCTCATGTTCCACCCGCAGCTGCGAGTGGCCACCGAGCGTGCCCGGAGCGGCGAGCTTGCGCACTGGAACCCGTCGTCGATGGCCGGGGTGCCGTTGCTCGCGCAGGCCGTGCACGGGCTGTTCCACTGGCCCAACGCGCTGGGTCTGATCCTCCCGCTGCCCCAGGCCTATGGCTGGATCGCCGCGCTGCAGGCGCTGCTCGCCGCGGTCTTCGCCGCCGCCCTGGCCCGCGAACTGCGCGCCGACCGACTGGGCGCCTTCGCCGCCGGCGTGATCTTCGCCTTCAGCGGATACCTGGCTGCGCGTCAGCACTGGTATCAGATCCAGGGCGCCTCGATGTACCTGCCCCTCGCGCTGCTGTGCGTCGAGCGCCTGTTTCGAGGCGGCCGCTGGGGCGCGGTGGCCGTGCTCGGGCTGGCCGTGGGCTGCTCGTTCCTCGCGGGCTTCCCCCAGGGCACCCTGCACCTCGTCTACGCCGCCGCGATCTGGGGCGGAGCACGCTGGATCTACGCGCTGCGCCAGGGCGGTCCGGCGGCCGCGCGTGGTCGACGCACGCTGCTCCCGCTGGTCGTCGGGCTCGGCCTGGGCGTCGGGCTCGGGTTGCCGCAGATGCTGCCGGCGTTCGCTCTCGCCGACGGGGGCGCCTCGACCCGCGCGGCGGTCGACCCGGCCACCGTGCGTTCGTTGGGCATGGGCCCGGGAAGCCTGGTGAACCTCGTGGCGCCGGAGCTGCTGGGCCATCCGCGCGATCTGGCCGCGCACGAACTGCCCCACCTGCGGCAGTCGGGGAGCCTGCGTCTGGCGCTCGAGAAGCCCGGCACCAACCACGTGGAGACCTCGGCGACCCTCGGACTGGGCGGCCTGCTGCTCGCCTTCCTCGGCCTGGGCTGGCGACGCGGCGGGCGCGGACCCGCCGTGACCCTGACGCTGGCCGGCCTGCTGCTCGCCTTCGACAGTCCGCTGTGCGAGTTCATCGCGCTCCTGCCCGGCCTCGACACCGGCGACCCGCGGCGGTTCCTGCTGCTCTTCGACCTCGGTGGCGCACTCCTCGCCGGCCTGGGCCTGACCCAGCTGATGCGCGAGGGCCCGCGGCTCGGCTTTCGCATCCTGGTCTACGGCCTGGCCACCGCGCTGATCCTGCTGACCGCCGCCGCCACGCAGATCGAGGCCGACGATTGGGCTGCCTTCGTCGCCAGGCCCCTGGCCGAGACCTTCGGCGTGTCCACAGGCGACATCCTGACCCAGGCGGACGACCTCGCGCTCGACGTGGACCTGCTCCTCCGCGGCCTGCTGCAGCTGTCGACGCTCGCGGCGGTCTGCGCCGCGGGCGTCTTCCTGTGCCTGCGGAAGGCGACCCGGCGGCTCGGCGGCGCGCTGCTGGTCCTGGCCACCGGCGTGGAGCTGCTGCTGCTCGTCGCGGCGCCGAACGCCACCGGGCTGCCCGTGGAGGGCTTCGACGACCCACCGCCCGGCCTCGAGCGGCTCCTCGCCCACACCCGGATCGTGCGCTTCGACCCGGGTTCCGGCGGCGTCGTCCGTGACCCGCTGGCCTACCCGCTCCCGCCGAACACCGGCGTACCCTTCGGCGTGCCGGATCTCTCCGGGTACATCACGCTCGCGCCCTTGCGGCTGGAGCTGCTGCACGAGGTGGTCCAGCCGGGGACCGGCTTCGGCGTCGGACTCGCCGCGCTGAGTGATCCCGACGCGCTCGCCGGACCGCTCCTGGACATCATGGGCGTCTCGGGCGTGCTCTCCACCGTCGAGCTGGACCGATCGGACCTCGTCTCGGAGGGCCGCATCGGCGCGGCCTGGCTGTATCGACGCGCGAGCGCGCTCCCCCGCGTCTTCGTCACGCGGCGCGTCCGCGACGGCGGCCGGCTCGCGGGGCCCGGCGGCGTGGCCCTGCCTGCGCTCGTCGCGGGCACCGCGGAGCCCCTCGACTGGTGCTGGATCGAAGGCGACGTCCGGGAGACCGACCCCGCGCAGGCCGCCCGCTGGCCCGCCCCGACCGACGGGTCCCCGGCGGTGCTGGACGGGGGCAGCGCCCTGCTCCAGCGCGACGAACCCGAGCACCTGGAGATCGACGTCTCGGCCAGCGACGACGGCTGGCTCGTCGTGCTCGACTCCTGGATGCCGGGCTGGACGGCCACGGTGGACGGCGAGCCGGCCGAGCTCGCGCCGGCCTACGTGGCCTTCCGCGCGGTGCCCGTGCCGGCCGGCGATCACGTCGTCCGCATGGAGTACGTCACACCGGGCTGGAAGACCGGGCGCGCGCTGGGCCTCGCCTCGCTGCTGCTGCTCGTCGCCTGCGGGCTGGTCGGACTGCGGGGCCGGGCTCGGGCGCGACGCTTCGTCGGCATCGACCGAGGGTGACGCGCAGCGGCGGCGCGTCACCCGGTCTCTAGCTAGAAGAGGTTGTACTTCAGGATGCACCAGACGGCCTGGAAGCCGTCCTTCACGCCGATCTTCTTGCCCTCGGCGTAGTCGCGTCCGAAGTAGCTGATGGGCACCTCGTAGATGCGCACCTTCTTGCCGTGCTCGAGCTTCATGCCGGCGACCTTGGCGGTCACCTCGGGCTCGACGCCGAACCGGTTGCTCTGGATGTCGAGCCGGTCGGCGACCTCCTTCTTGAAGACCTTGTAGCAGGTCTCCATGTCGGTCAGGTTCAGGTTGGTGAGCATGTTGCTGCACAGCGTCAGCCCCTTGTTCACCACGTAGTGCCAGAACAGGTGGCAGCGGTGCGTGCCGCCACCGAGGAAGCGGCTGCCGTAGACCACGTCGGCGAGTCCGTCCTCGATCGGCTTGAGCAGCGCCGGGTAGTCGTCCGGTGTGTACTCGAGGTCGGCGTCCTGGATCAGCACGATGTCGCCCTGCGCCTCGGCGAAGCCGCGCTTGAGCGCCGCACCCTTGCCCATGTTCCTGGGCTGCAGGAAGACGCGCACGACGCCGGCGAACTCGGCCTCGATCTCCGGCAGCATGTCGCGGGTCCCGTCCGTCGAGCCGTCGTCGACGATGACGATCTCCTTGTCGAACGGCGTGGCCGCCACCTTCGCCACGACCTCGCGCAGGGTGTCGCGCTCGTTGTAGACGGGGATGACGACGGACAGCTTCATGGGGCTCACCAGGGAGGGCGCGCGGATTATGGGTGCCGCGGGACCCTGCTTTCAAGCAAGGCGGCAGACGGATCGGACAGAGCGCGCCGGTCGGGGCTCCGGGGCGACGACGAGGAGGCGGCGGGATCGGGCGGGTGGATCGAGGTCCTGGCGAGCACGGGGCCGGCCCTCTAGCGGTCGCTGGCCACCCGCGGATCCACGACGACCTCGGTGGTCCCGAAGATCTCGTCGAGCCGGAAGGCGTCCATCAGGGCCCTGATCATGTTGGAGAACTCGGGGTGCTCTTCGACCGCCCAGAACGGGATCCTGAACATCGGCAGGATCTCGGAATCGCTGCGCTTGCGGCGCGACTGGATGCTCCGGCGCTTGGCGGACATCCCGTCGAGCAGCGTCGAGAAGTCGTTCATGGCCAGCATGTCGGCCTTGGCCGGGGGCGGGATGCCCACGGACCGGCGGTTGGCCTTGGTCTTGAGCACGACCTCATGGAGCCGGCCGCGGCCGCGGGCGTCGCGGGCGTCGATGCGATAGCCGCGGTCATCGAGGTGCAGCACGTAGGCCATGCGCTTCTGGTGCACCAGGAACGCCGCGGGCAGGACCCGGTTGAGCACCTCCTGCTCGTAGTTCTTGTAGATCAGCCAGAGCGGGTTGCGCATCTGGAGCAGGCGGATCTTGTGCACGCCGATGCGCCGGCTGGTGGACATGTGGTGGTGATAGGCCACCGACTGCGGCACGTACAGCACCCGGTACCCGAGCACCCACAAACGGAAGCCCAGGTCCACGTCCTCGTAGTAGGCGAAGAAGTCCTCGTCGAAGCGTCCCGCGTCCTCGTAGGCCGTGCGCAGGATGGCCATGGACCCCCCGCAGGCGAAGAGCGTGTCGCCCCCCTTGCGGTAGCGATCGATGTCGGGGTCATCCATGCCGACCTGCCAGCCGATGCCGTGGAAGTTCATCGCCGAGCCGCCGAAGTTGACCACCTGCCCGTTCCAGCTCAGCGTCAGGCTGGAGGTGCACTCGGCCTCGCCCATGGCGATCGGCGCGATCAGCTCGCGCAACCAGTTCGGCTCGACGCGCATGTCGGTGTTGAGGAACACCAGCACCTCGCTCGTGCTGGCCTCGACGCCCACGTTCACGCCACCGGCGAACCCGTGGTTCTGCCGGCACTGCACGGTCCGCGCGTCCTCGGCGTTCTGGTCCAGCCACTGCACCGAGCCATCCACCGAGGCGTTGTCGACGACCACGATGTCGAGCAGCTCGGACGGGTAGTCCACCGCACGCAGCGAGGCGAAGAGCTGCTCGAAGTGATGCCGCCCGTTCAGGTTGACCAGCAGGATCGAGACCGAAGGGAGGGTCATCGCGGGCCCTCGGCGGTGCTTCGCGCGCCCAGGGTCTCGCCCACCACCTGTCGAAACCGCCACTCCATCTCCCGGGCCTCCTCGGCATCGGTGCGGATCGGGGGAGCCTCCGCGGCCAGGCCGGGCCCCAGGGTGGGTTCGTCGAGCAGGCGCTGCAAGCATCGGCGCAGGGCGGCCGCGTCGCCGGGCGGGTAGAGCAACCCGTCCACGCCGTCGCGGATGCCCTCGGCGATCCCGGCGATGTCGCTGCCGACCACCGGCGTGCGCGCCAGGTGGGCCTCGCGCACGGTGATGCCGTAGGCCTCCTGCCACAGGGACGGCACGACCAGCACGTCGAGCCCGGCGTGGACGGCGGCGAGCCGGTCGTTGTCGAAGCGGCCGTGGAAGGTGATGTGCTCGCCGGCGCGGGCCTTGCCGTCCGCGACCACGCGGGCCACCTCGGCCGCCGCGAGCGGGTCGGGACCGCCCTGATCCTCCCCATGGACGTGCAGGTGCGCGGTGCCCCCCATGGCGCCGACGGCGGCGGCCACCGTGCCCAGACCCTTGTACCAGACCAGACTTCCGATGAATCCGACGCGCAGCGGCTCCTCGGGAGCGCGCGGACGACGCTGCGGCGGACCATCGGCGAGCCACGCCACGTCGCGCCCGTACTCGGACAGGCAGATCGATCCGGCGGGCAGGCCCAGCTCGATCAGCGCGCGCTTGAGCGTGGTCGAGGGCACCACGACGCGGTCGGCGCGGCCGAGCACGCCCCGCATCCAGTCCTCGCGCCGGACCAGCGAGGCGGCGTCCTCGCGGCTCTTGCGCCACCCGGGAGGATGCGCCGGCACGGTCTGCGGCACGGTCTGCGCCCACCGGCTCGGGAGTCCGCCGAGCACCCGGTCCAGGGTGGCCAGCGGGTCGATCCACCGCGGCTTGTCCTTCACGCAGGCGGTACAACCGAGACCGGGAGGGGGCCGCGTGCAGTTGGTGCGGTCGGGGCGGATCAGCTGCACGCGCGCGCAGCGCGCCCAGAAGTCCGAGAGCGTCACCACGCTGGGCACGCCGGCGGCGCGGCAGCGGTCGATGAGGCCGGTGGACAGGTGGATCATGTGCTGCAGGTGGACCACGTCGGGCCGCACGTCGGCCAGGACACGATCGAAGGCGGCCTCGGCATCACCGAAGCGATAGGTCTCGTCCACACCCGAGAAGGCCAGCCGGTTCACGTAGCGCCAGACCTTGAAGCCGTCGAACTCGGCCTCGTGCAGCGAACGATCGGCC
>JAJDER010000070.1 GCA_029259725.1 Planctomycetota bacterium
CGTCGCCGTCGTCGGAGCGGCGGTGTCGGGGTTCCACGTCGGCCTGCACGCGACGGCGGCCGACGGCCTGCTGGTCGAGGACGCCGACGTCTCCGACAACACCCGGCAACACCTGGCCTCCACGCCCGAGGCCGCCGACGACGGCGCCGACTGGCTGAACCCCCACGACAACGACGAGCAGCAGTGGCGGCAGCGCTACGGCGCCGGCCTGTGCATCGAGTCCAGCCGCGACGTCGTCGTGCGCCGCTGTCTCGCACGCCGCGTGCAGAACGGACTGATCCTCGACCGCGTCGAGGGCGCCCAGGTCTACAACAACGACTTCAGCTTCCTCTCGGGCTGGGGCCTGGCGCTGTGGCGCAGCAGCGACAACGTGATCACGCGCAATGCCCTCGACTTCTGCGTGCGGGGGTACAGCCACGGCGTCTACAACCGCGGGCAGGACAGCGCCGGGCTGCTGCTGTTCGAGCAGTGCCACCGCAACGTGATCGCCGAGAACTCGATCACCCACGGCGGCGACGGGATCTTCGGCTTCGCGGGTCGCGAGGCGCTGGGCGAGACCGACGCCGACCTCGACCTGCTGCGGCGCGGCTGCAACGACAACCTGTTCGTCGGCAACGACTGCTCCTGGGCCGCGGCGCACGGGCTGGAGCTGACCTTCTCCTTCGGCAACGTCGTCGAGGACAACCTCTTCCGCGGCGACGCCATCTGCGGGATCTGGGCCGGGTACAGCAAGGACATGCTGATTCGCGGCAACCGCTTCCTCTTCAACGGGGACGCGGGCTACGGCGTCGAGCGCGGCGGCGTGAACATCGAGCACGGCGAGCGCAACGTGATCACCGGCAATCGCTTTGAGGGCAACGCCGCCGGCGTCCATCTCTGGTGGGACGAGGACCCGCACCTGGTCGGCACGCGCTGGGCCCTGCTCAACGGCGCCGCCTGCGCCGACAACGCGCTGGTCGGCAACGTCTTCGAGCGCGACGAGGTGGCCGTGCACCTGCGCCATGCCGAGACCACCCTGCTGGCCGACAACGACATGCGCGAGGTCGGCGTGGAGATCGAGGCGGTGCACAGCCCGGTGCGCACGACGGGGAGGTTGCCGACAGCGAGCGCCGGGGCCGGGCGCCGTGGCGGCGGTGACCGCCGCGTCCCCGAGCTGGTCGTCCTCGGCGAGAGCGAGCCGATCGGCGCCCGCGTCTGGATGTGGGGCCGCGAGTGGATCGTGATGACGCCCTGGGGCCCGTGGGACCACGACTCGCCGCTGCTGCATCGCACGTCGGCGGCGCCCGACGTCCACGCGTTCCAGCTCACGCTGCTCCCTCCGGGCGCGCGGGTCCTGGTCACCGGCACGGGCGTGGCCTACGCGCTGCGTCGACGCGGCACCGAACTCGAGGTCTTCCTCCCGCCGGACGCCCGCGGGTTGTTCCCCTACCGCGTCGAGGTCCGCGGCACCGACGAACCGCTGGTCGTCGAGGGCGTGCTGCAACGCCTGGGCTGGAACGTGACCGTGTTCCCGTGGAGCATCGACCCGCGTGAGGACCTGCGGGCCTGGCGCGCCGAGGCGTTGGCGGACGCGGCCGTGACGACCACGACGGATCGGCTCGACCTGCGTTACGCCATGGGCGGCCCCGGCGACCTGCCGCTGTTCACCGACGAGCTCGACGCCGCGCTGCGGCCCCCGACCGCCGCAGCCCTCGGCACCGACCGCTTCGGCACCCTGGCCCGCGCCGAGGTCCCGCTCACCGTGGGGCGCTGGCAGGTCACGACGTTGAGCGACGACGGGGTCCGCGTCCTGATCGACGGCGAGCCCGTGATCGACAACTGGACCTGGCACGGGCCGACGACCGACATCGGCACCTTCGACGTGACCAGCACCGCGCCGGTCGCCATCACGGTCGAGCACTTCGAGCTGGACGGCTACGCCACGCTCTCGGTCGAGCTGGTGGCGCTCCCCTCGCCGCCCACGACCCCCTCGCCGCCGGCCACCTCCAACCGGTAACGTCTCGGCCTCGGAACTCCCGAGACGCGATTGCCCCGTCCGGCGTCGCGACCCGGGGGCCCGTTGCACCATGCCGCGACCGAAACGCCCGCCGACCGATCCCTTCGCGCTCCTGCGCGACGCGCTCGGGGTGCGCCCGGCCCTCGCCGCCGCCCTGGACGACCCGCGCGGACGGCACCTGCTCACCGGGCTCTGGGCCAGCTCGGGCGCCCTCGCCACCGGGCTCATCGCGCGGCGCCGCGACAGCCACATCCTGGCCCTGGCCCCCACCGTGGAGCTGGCTGAAGCCCTCGCGCTCGACCTCTCCACGCTGCATCCGGACCTGCCCGTCGCGCTGCTGCCGGTGGAGGAAGAAGGGCTCGAGGAGGGCCCCGAGCTCCGCGCCAACCGCTCCGAGCGCCTGGTCGCCCTGGCCACGCTGATCCAAGGCGGGCCGGGCGTGCTCGTCGCGCCCTCGCCGGTGCTGCTCGAGGACCTGCCGTCGGCCGAGCCCGAAGGCCGGCACCTGGCCGTCGGGGATCGCCTCGATCGCGAAGCGCTGCTGTCGGACCTCGTGGATCGCTTCGGCTACAACCGCGCGCCGATGGTCGCCGCCCCGGGCGAGGTCTCGAGCCGCGGCGACATCCTCGACATCTACCCGTGGGTGGCCGCGTCCCCGGTGCGCGTCGAGCTCTTCGACGACGAGATCGAGGAGCTGCGCCGCTTCGACATCGAGTCCCAGCGCTCGGTGGAGCTGCTGCAACACCTGGATCTGGTCCTCGGCGGCGGCGACCTCACCCGCACGCGCCGCATGCTCGACGTGCTCGAGGACGACACGACGATCGTGCTGCACGACCCGCCGCGCGTGCGCGACCGGCTGGTCGAGGTGGCCTTCGAGCACGACCGCGCCCCGCGCGAGGTGGAGGCGGCGCTGACCGCCCTGGCCGGCCGACCCGGCGCCGACCTGCACCCGCTCGACGTCGGCGACCCGGCCACCGATCTCTCGGTCCAGTCCACCGGCAGCGACCCGCGGCCCGTGGACGAGGTGCTCGGGGACTGGCGCCTCGACGGCCGCGACGTGCTGCTGCTCGGCGACAGCGACGGGGAGATCGAACGTCTCGCCGAACTGCTGGCCGAACGCGGCGTGCCCGTGGACACCGGCCTGCGCCTGGCCGTGGGCCGCGTCACCTCCGGCTTCGCCCTGCCCGACGGCGGCCCGGTGGTCATCAACCACCACGAACTGCTCGGCCGCCGCGCGATCCGCCGCCGCCGCCCGCGCCGCGTGGTGCTCAGCCGCGCGCTCGAATCGCTGGCCGAACTCGAGCCCGGCGACTACGTCGTGCACCTGACCCACGGCGTGGGTCGCTACCGGCGCATGGAACGCCGCGAGCGCGAACAGGGCGAAGAGGACTTCCTGATCCTCGAGTTCGACGGCGAGACCATGCTCTTCGTGCCGGCCTCGCGCATCGACCTGGTGGAGCGCTTCATCGGCGCCGACGGCGCGCCGCCCAAGCTGGACAAGATCGGCGGCAAGAGCTGGCGGCGCAAGAAGGACAGGGTGGCGCGCGCCGTCGCCGACCTGGCCAGCCAGCTGCTCGAAGTGCAGGCCATCCGGGCCGCCGGCGAGGGCTTCGCGTGCCCGCCGGACGACCCGCACCAGGCGCGCTTCGAGGCGGCCTTCCCGTACGAGGACACGCCCGACCAGCACACCAGCTGGGGCGAGGTGCGCGACGACATGGAGCGCCTGCGCCCGATGGACCGGCTGCTCATCGGCGACGTGGGTTTCGGCAAGACCGAGGTCGCCATCCGCGCGGCCTACAAGGCGGTGCTGGCCGGCAAGCAGGTCGCCGTGCTGGTGCCGACCACGATCCTGGCCGAGCAGCACTTCGACACTTTCAGCCACCGCATGGCCGAGGAGCCCGTGCGCATCGAGGTGCTCAGCCGCTTCCGCACGGCGGGCAACACCAGGCAGGTCCTGCGCGACCTGCACGAGGGCAAGGTCGACATCGCCATCGGCACGCACCGGCTGCTGGGCAAGGACGTCGAGTTCCTCGACCTCGCCCTGGTCATCGTGGACGAGGAGCAACGCTTCGGCGTGGCGCACAAGGAGCGGCTCAAGCAGCTGCGCTCGTCGGTGGACGTGCTCACGCTCTCGGCCACGCCGATCCCGCGCACGCTGCACATGGCCATGAGCGGGATCCGTGACATCAGCTCGATCAAGACGCCGCCGCCGGGTCGCCGCTCGGTCCTGACGCGCGTCGCCCTGGACGACGACAAGGTGCTGCGCGACGCGATCCGTCACGAGGTCGGGCGCGGCGGGCAGGTCTTCGTGCTCTACAACCGCGTGCAG
This sequence comes from Planctomycetota bacterium, assembly GCA_029259725.1. Taxonomy (GTDB): domain Bacteria; phylum Planctomycetota; class B15-G4; order B15-G4; family B15-G4; genus JAJDER01. The sequence goes on from JAJDER010000070.1 coordinate 4,326, forward strand.
ACCATCGCCCACATGCTCGCTCGCGTGCAGCGGCTGGCACCCACGGCGCGCTCGGCGTGCGCGCACGGGCAGATGCAGGCCACCGAGCTGCGCTCGATCGTGGAGGCCTTCGCGCGCGGCGAGATCGACGTGCTCGTGTGCACCACGATCATCGAGTCGGGCGTCGACATCCCGCGCGCCAACACGATCGTGGTCACCGACGCGCACCGCTTCGGCCTGGCCGACATGCATCAGCTGCGCGGCCGCGTCGGACGCGAGAACGTCCAGGCCTACGCGTGGTTCCTGGTGCCCGCGGAGCTGCCGCTGCCGGACCTGGCCAAGCGGCGACTCAAGGCGATCGAGGAGTTCCGCTCGCTCGGCGCGGGACTGCCCATCGCCCTGCGCGACCTGGAGCTGCGCGGCGCCGGCAACCTGCTGGGCAGCGAGCAGTCCGGACACATCCTGACCGTCGGCTACGACATGTACTGTCGCTTGTTGCGCTCGGCCGTGGCCGTGGCGCAGGGCCGGCGGGTCGAGGAGGAGCCCGGCGAGATCGAGGTCGAGCTGGGCCTGACCGCGTTCCTGCCGACCGACTACGTGCCCGACGAGACCCTGCGCATGAACCTGCTGCGTCGGCTCGCGGCCGCCGGCAAGCGCAAGCTCGACGGCATCGACAAGGAACTGGTCGACCGCTTCGGCCGCATGCCCGGGCCGGCCGTCGATCTGCTGGACCTGTTCCGGCTGCGGCGCCTGGTGCGCCTGGCGGGCGTGACCTCGGTGCTGATCGACGGCCTGGGCGGCGTGATCCTCACGGTCGGCAACGAACGCGAGTATGGGCAGCGCGGCCCGTTCGTGCCGCCCGAGGTGACCCTGGTGGATCCCACCCGCATGCGCCTGGCGTGGCCCGCGGGGATCAAGACACCGAGGGATCGCCTCAGGTACCTTCTGGAGCGCTTCACCCGCGCCTCGCGCCCGGTTCCTGCTCGCTGACCGGCCCTCTCGCTGACTGGCCCTGCTCGCCCGATGACCGTCGACTCGCTGCTCACCTCGACCCTGCTCCTGCTCGCGCTGGCGGCTGCCGCTCCGGGCCAGACCCCGCCCGCGCCCGACCCGCGCGCGCCCGACCCGCGCGCTCCGACCGCCGATCCGCGCGACTCGAACATCCCGCAACACGGCCTCGTCGCCACCGTGAACGGCGAGGCCATCACCATGGGCGACGTGCGCCTGCGCATGGAGGTCCTGAAGGCGACGATGGTGCCCGACGAGACGGTCACCGAGGAGGAGCTGGCCCTGCGCGCGCGGCGCGAACTGGCCGAGGAGATCCTGCTCGCCGCCGAGGCCACGCGCCTCGGCCTGATCCTGAGCGACCTCGAGGTGAAGGACTACTGGGCCGCTCGGCTGGGCCACGAGCCCGACTTCGAGACCAGCGCCCAGGCCGCCGGCACCACCGTCCCGCGGCAGATCGAGCTGGCCCGACGCGCGGCCCTCTCCAAGCTCTACATCGACCACCGCTCGGGGTTGGCGAGCCGCTACACCGGCCGGGTGCCGCCCGATCCGGTGCTGGTGCGGCTGGTCAACGTGACCCCGGGGCAGCTGCGCGAGGCCTTCACGTCGCAGCGCGACTACTACGTGCTGCCCGAGCTGGTGCACTTCGACGTCTTCCTCTGCCGCGACACCGAGACGGCTCGCGAAGTGGCCGGCACGCTGCGCAAGGGCGAGTCGCCCACCAGCACCCGCATGGAGTCCGACACGGCGGCGGTCCCGGCCCTGGACGAGCTGTTCACGCCGCAGGCCGCCGAGTTCCTGAGGACGGCCTCGGGGGGCGACATCAGCGACCCGGTCGAGGTGGTCGGCAACGGCCGCCTGCTGGGGGTGCTCGTCTTCCGCCTCGGGCGGCGCGAGCCGGGCCGGCCCGCCACCTGGGAAGAGGTCCAGAACGAGATCCGCTTCCGGGTCCAGCGCTCCCGGCTCGAGGAGGCCCGCGCGTACCTGGTGCGCGGCCTGATCTACAGCGCCCTGTACGGCCCCGACGACCTGTTCTAGAGGCGTCGCTCGTGCTCCTGCTCGTGCTCCTGCTCGTGGCGCTCGGTCGTCCCGGAGCCGGGACACGACCGTGGGCCCGGGCGGGTGCCGTTGCCACCCTTCCGGTCAGGGCCTAGAATCGCCTGTTGGCACCCCGCGACCCCGCAGGTCCCCATGGACCGCCGGGCCCCCCCGCGCAGGAGTCTTGGCCGTGGCCGAGCACTACCCCGAACTCGTCACCCAGCACCAGCACGGCGTCGGCATGCACGAGCCGAAGTCCTTCGAGGACACGCTGCGCGACCTGGTGCGGAACTCGCCGTACTTCTTCTTCTCGCTCGTGCTGCACGGCGCGGCCATCGGCGTCTTCATGCTGATGCCCACGGACAACATCTCGGGCGAGGACGCGCGCATCATCCAGGCGACGGCTGAAGAGTTCGAGGAGCCGATCCCGCCGGAGCCGCCGCCGGAGGAGGAGATCGAGGAGGTCGAGGAGATCATCGAGGACCCGGTCGTGACCGAGGACGAGGTCACCGAGGTGATCGAGATCGTCGACAACGTCTCGACCGACGCGCCCTTCGACAGCACCGGCCTGAACGACGTGATCGGCGTGGGCGGCGGTGGCGGCGGGCAGTTCGGCAAGCTGGGGGGTCGCGGCCGCGCCGGCAAGGCGGGTGGTGAGGCCACCCAGCGCATCGTCGACGACGCCCTGCGCTGGCTGAAGAACCACCAGGACCCCGAGGGCTTCTGGTCTTGCGGCGCGTTCGACCTCGAGTGCGGCAAGCAGGGCGAGGACGTGATCTGCTCCGGACCCGGCAGCACGCAGCACGACGTGGGCGTGACCGGCCTGGCCCTGCTCGCCTTCCTTGGCGCCGACAACACCGACAAGCGCGGCAAGTACAAGGACACCGTCCGGAACGCGCTGAAGTGGCTCAAGGACGTGCAGGAGCCCGACGGCAACTTCGGCTACATGCAGAACGCCGACTACACCTACGACCACATCATCGCCACCCTGGCGATGGTCGAGGCGTACGCCATCACGCAGCGCAACTATCTCAAGAAGCCCGCGGAGAAGGCGCTCGAGTACATGTACTCGATCCGCAACCCCGGGGCGGCCTGGCGGTATGCGGACTTCCACCCGGAGATGCTCACGCACCAGAACGACGTGTCCGTGAGCGGCTGGGCCGTGCTGGTCATGTCGCTGGCCAAGGAGTACGACCTGCCCTTCGACGAGGTCGCGATGGACGACACCATGTTGTTCATCGAGGAGATGACCGACGAGACCGGCAAGACCGGCTACTTCGAGCGCGGCGGCGATCCGGCGCGTCTGGAAGACAAGGGCGTGATCTGGGACAGCGGCCTCTCCGAGTCGATGACCGCGGTGGGCATCCTGTGCCGCATCTTCGCCGACCCCGAGCTGGACAACTACCCGGGCAACAAGGCCATGGTCGAGAAGGGCATCAAGCTGATCGAGGCCAAGCCGATCGTCTGGGACGAGAACGAGATCGGGAAGATCGACTTCTACTACTGGTACTACGCGACCTACGCGCTGTACCAGTACAGCGAGATCGACTCCAAGCCGTGGAAGGCCTGGGAGAAGCGCATGGTCGATGCCATCGCCGAACAGCAGGTCAAGGAAGGCGAGGAGAAGGGCAGCTGGGACCCGTCGGTGGATCCGTGGGGCAACGTCGGTGGGCGCGTGTACAGCACGGCCACGCTGGCGCTGTGCATGGAGGTCTTCTACCGCTACGAAACGGTCATCGGCAGCCACTAGACGACGTCGCCTGATCGAACCACCGGCGCCATGCGCGTCGGTGAGCCGCGGCCCCGGTATCCCTTGCGGATGCCGGGGTCGCGGTGGTTCCGGCCGCATGCGCTCCCTCCCGGGCGGAGGCACGGGGCGGGAAAACGACCAGGTGCCCCGTGCTCAAACAGGCGCTTCGCTAAACTGCCCGCGGGACACCTGGACTTTTCCCCGTCGCCGATACATCGGAGGCGGGTGGGAGCGCCTGCGGGGGCCGGGGTGAAAGGGGCGGGACTCTGGCGCGCTTCGGCCCTGGTGGCGGTGGGCCGGACCGGCGGTATGGTGGCAAGCAGGGAGCCTCGGGGGAGTCGCCGACCATGCCGTCCATTCGCGTCCTGCAGCACGTCCTGTTCTCGTTGGTCATCGTCGGCATCGCCGCGCCCTGCTGCGAAGCCCAGACGGACCCTCCACCCGACAAGACCGATCCGAAGGCCGCCGTCGGTGGTATTGGCGGGGGCGGCAACTTCGGGAAGATCGGCAGGCTTGGACCGATCGGTGCCAACGGCGTCAGTACCATGCGCATCACGGATGACGCACTGACGTGGCTGAAGAACCATCAGCGCCCGGACGGCTCCTGGTCAAGCGCCCACTTCGACCTGGAGTGCGGCAAGCAAGACGACGACGTGATTTGCTCCGGCAAGGGCAGCCCACAGCAGGACGTGGGTGTGACCGGGCTGGCGCTACTCGCCTTTCTCGGTACTGGCAACACCCACAGGGTGGGCAAGTACAAGTACACCTGCATGGGCGCACTGACCTGGCTCGTGGACATCCAGGATCCCGACGGCAACTTCGCCGACTCGAAGAGCAGCGACCTCGCCTACGGCCACATCATCGCCACCGTGGCCATGTGCGAAGCGTACGCAATCACGCGCGATGACGACTTCGAGTTGCCAAGCCGGAAGGCAGTCGAGTTCATGTCCGTCGTCCTCGAGGACAAAGACGACATCACCCTCATCGGGTGGGCCGTGGTGGCCATGACCGTGGCCCGCGAATACGACATCGCGATCGATCAGTCCTCGCTGGATCGTTGCATGCGGATCCTCGTGGAACGGACCGACGAGTCCGGCCGCACCGTCGCCTCGGGTCTTGGTGCTCGGGACCAGACAGGGGGCGAGCCCGGTGCCGAGCATGCCGACCGCCACGAGCGGCCGACGGCACTCGCCCTGCTGGCTCGCATCTTCGCCGACCCCACGCTGAGCACGTACCCAGGCAACCGCGAGATGATCGACAAGGGCGTCGAGCTGATCGAGGCCAGGCCGATCGCGTGGGACACAAGCGATCCCGGCGAGATCGACTTCCACTACTGGTACTACGGGTCCTATGCTCTCTATCAGTACAGCGTGATCGACTCCAAGCCCTGGAAGGCCTGGGAGAAGGGGATGCGCGAGGTGCTCTCCGAACATCAGGCCAAGGAAGGCGAAGCCAAGGGCAGCTGGGACCCGTCGGTGGATCCGTGGGGCAACGTCGGGGGTCGCGTCTACAGCACGGCCATGCTGGCCCTGTGCATGGAGGTCTACTACCGCTACGACACGGTGCTCGATCGCTAGATCGTCGTCGGGAGCAGCGGCAAGCGACCGTCTCGGTCCCACGCAGGCCGCCCATCGCTAGATTGCGGGACGCGCCCCCCCATCCGTGACCGGCCTCGGCCGTTGCTTGCGCGCCCCCTGCTCCTAGAGCCTCCTGCTCCGCCCGGACCGTGAGCGACCGACGGCACGCGAACGCCGCGCCCCGCGCTCCACCCCTGAACCGCCCGGGCGGCGGCGAGGAGGTGGACCATGGTCGCGACCCATCCCGAACTGGTCGTCCAGCGCCCGCACGAACGCAGCTTCGAGGACACGCTGCGCGAGCTGGTCCGCGACGCGCCGTACCTCTTCGTGGCGCTGGTGCTGCACGCCGTCGTGATCTTCGTGTTCGCGATGATCGAGACGCCGGCGATGGTCACCGACCCGATCCGCCAGATCACGATGACTCCCAAGCCCGAGGTCCCGCCGCTCCCGCCCGAGCCGATTCCGCCGGAGCCCGTGATCGAGCCTCCCACCGAGCCGATCATCGACCCCGTCATTGCCAAGGAGGACGTGCCCGACGCCGAGCCGGACCTCCCGCTCGCGCCCGATACGGGCCCCGTCGACGACAACCCGCTCCCCATGATCCTCGGCCCGGGGCCGGGAGGCGGGAGCACGCACTATGGCGACCGCCCGGGGCCAGGCATAGGAGGCCCTCCCGGCGCCGGCGACGCGACCAACGAAGCGGTGAACCGAGGCCTGCGCTGGCTCGCGAAGCACCAGACTTCCGAAGGGCACTGGTCCACGGCCGCCTTCGACCTGGAGTGCGGCAAGCTGGGCGACGACACGATCTGCGACGGCGTGGGTAGCCCGCAATACGACGTCGGCGTCACCGGCCTCTCGCTGCTGGCCTTCCTGGGCGCCGGCCACACCGACAAGCGCGGTGACTTCCGCAAGACCGTCAAGGCCGGCCTGCGCTTCCTCGTGGACGTGCAGGACGGCGACGGCGTCTTCGCCGGCGGCACGGGCAGCCAGTACCCCTACGATCACGCCATCGCGACGCTGGCCCTGGTCGAGGCCACGGCGCTCAGCGGTTCGTATCCGATCAAGCAGGCCGCCAAGCGCGCGCTCGAGCACCTCTACCTGCTGCGCCAACCCGGCGCCGGCTGGCGCTACGCGGACTTCCATCCGGAGATGACCGACCCGCGGCACCGCAGCGACACCTCGGTCACCGGCTGGGCGATCCTCGCCATCACTTCGGCCAAGGAGATCCCCGGGCTCCCGTACGACGCCGTGGCCCTCGACGACGCCATGCTCTTCCTCGAAGAGATGACCGACCGCGACACGGGGCGCACCGGCTACATCGAAGCGGGCAGCTACCCGGCGCGCGAGGCCGACCGCGCCGAGTTCTGGCCCGACCGCCAGAGCGAGTCGCTCACCGCGGTCGCCGTGTTGTGTCGCGTGTTCGCCGACCCCGACCTGGAGATCGCCGGCAACCGCGACATGATCGAGAAGGGCGCCGCGCTGATCGGCGCCCTGCCCCCGCTCTGGAACGACGACGAGCCCGGCCGCCGCGACCTCTACTACTGGTACTACGGAGCCATGGCCCTCTACCAGGCGCAGGAACTGGACCAGAAGCCGTGGAAGCGCTGGGAGCAGGCGATCGTGTCCGAGATCGTCCCGCACCAGCACCTCCAGGGCGAGCGCACCGGCTCCTGGGACCCGCAGGTCGATCCGTGGGGTCACCTCGGCGGCCGCGTCTACAGCACGGCGATCATGACCCTGACGCTCGAGGCCTACTACCGCTACGGGCGGGTGCTCACGCCGGGGCGCGGCAGGTAGGCCGTGTCCGGTACGACCGGCACCCCGTGCCGGCATCCCACCGCGATGCCCATCAGCCTGAAGCGTGTCTACGAACCCGCCGCCCCCGAGGACGGCCTGCGCATCCTGGTCGAACGCCTCTGGCCGCGCGGCCTCAGCAAGGTCGACGCGAAGCTCGATCACTGGTCCCGCGACCTGGCCCCGTCCCCCGACCTGCGCAAGTGGTTCGACCACCGCGAGGACCGCTGGCTGCAGTTCCAGAAGCGCTACCACGCCGAACTGGATGCCCGCCCCGAGGCCGTGGAAGAACTGCTCGCAATCCTGCGAGGCGCGAAGCGCTCCACCTTCGTCTTAGCCTCCCGCGAAGAGCAGATGAACAACGCCGTCGCCCTCCGCGCCTACATCAGCAAGCGCCTCTAGCCAGCGGCCCCCCCGCCCGAGGCCTCGCACCCGACGCACATCGCCCGACGCACATCGCCCGACGCACATCACCCGAGGCGCATCACCCGAGGCGTCGCGCCCGAGGGCCACCCGAGCCCCAGCCGAGGGCCGCCAGCGGGCCACCCGAACCCCAGCCGCGGCAGGTACTGAACAGCCTCCGCTCGCAGCGCCCGCGCCGGCACCACCAGCGCGCCCCCACCCCCAGGCTGGTCACCCGCGCCGTTCCTCGCCACCTGCGACCTGTCCGCATCCCCGCCCCATCCCCGCGCCCACCCGCACTCAGGTCCACGGCGTGTCAGGGAAAAGACAGTGATGCTGCCCGCGCAGTTAGCGCAGCGCGGTCCGAGCACGGGAGCCTCACGGTAGATTGCCGGGCGCCCCCGCCCCCACCTGCACCTGCGTGGACAGACCCCGTCCGCCAGGATTCCCGAGCCGACGTTCTCGCGCGCGAGCTCCACGCCCGCACAGCGGAACCGTCTACTTGAGCGCCGCCGTCCGCGCCACGAGCGCCTTGCGACGCGCGGCGGTGTTGGCGTGGATGCTGTGCGCCTTGGCGGCCTTGTCGATGGCCTTGAACGCCGCGCTGACGGCGGTCTTCACGGCCTCGGCGTCACCCGCCTCGACGGCCGTGCCGACGTGCCGCATGGCCGTCTTCATGTTGGACTTGCGGGCACGGTTCGCCATCCGACGGTTCGCGGCCTGGCGCACGCGCTTGGCGGCCTGCTTGTTGTTCGGCATCGTTCCTGGTGATTCCTGGGGGGGTCGGCGATCCGGCCCCCGGCTAGCGGTTCAGGGCCTCGATCTTGGAGGCGACGTCCTTGAAGTTGATGTCGACCTCGTAGATCTGGAGGTATCGCTCGAGGGCCCCGGAGGCATCTCCCTGGCGCTCGGCGACGAGCCCCAGATGGTAGCAGATCTCCTTTCCGCGGTCCCCGGCCACACCCCCGGAGGCTTCCAGCGCCCCCTCGAACTGCCGGGCCGCCAGCGGGAGCAGGCCCTTCTTGAAGAAGCAGGCCCCGAGGCCCTCCTGGCTCTCGATCTGGGTGCGCGGGTCCTTGACCGACAGCTGGAAGCTCTCGATGGCACCGTCCACGTCTCCGGCGCGATACAGGGCCCGGGCCAGCTTCAGGCGCAACTCGGCGTCCCCGGGCGCCCGGCGGGCTCGGCGCCCGAACTCCTCCGCCTCCAGCACCGCCCGCTCGTCCTTCAGCCGGCGCGCCGCCTCGGCGTCCCCGGCGGCGGACTCGATCGCGGCCCGGTTGACGGCCAGCGCGAGGTCCCCGCGGGCATCGAGCAGCTCGTCGTCCTCGGGCGAGGCGGTCAGGGCCTCGTCGACCACGCCGCGAGCCCGATCCAGCTGCCCCGACGAGCGCAGCGCCGCCACGAGCTGCCGACGGAGCGCCGCCGTGGGGGCCTCCGCGTAGGCCGCGGTCAGGGACTCCACGTCCGCGGCCAGCTCACCCCCGGTCCGGTGCAGGCGCTGCTGCCGCTCGGCCTTCTGCATCGCGTCCTTGTCGCGCACCAGTTCCTGGGACGACGTCGCCGAGGCGTAGCGGGTCGACTTGAGCGTCCCCTCGGCCGCCAGGTTCTTGCGGAGCTTGCCGATCTCCGGGTCCCGCGGGTCGAGCCGGTGTGCGCGCTCCAGGCAGTCGATGGCCTGGTCGATCTCGCGCAGGGCCCAGTGCAGCTTCCCGGCTGACTTGAGCGCCTCGACATCACCGTCGTCGAGTTCGAGCCGGTAGCGCCAGGCCGCCAGCGACGAGCCCTGGTAGCCCAGCTCGTCGAGAGCCCCGGCCAGCACGGCCACCAGCGCCAGATCCGTGGGGTCGCGCTCCAGCCCGGCGTCGCAGGTCTTGACCACCGCCTCGAGCTTGCGGCTGCCGCGCAGGGCCAGGGCCGTGGCGCGCAGACCCTTGGCCGCCAGGCGATCGGGGAGCTTCGGCCCACCCCGCAGCTCGGCCTTGCGACGGTAGGCCGACAGCAGTCCGCCGCGGGCCTCGGGGTGTCCCGGCTTGGCCAGCAGCACCTGCTTGTAGAGGGCGATGGCCTGGGCCGGATTGCGCTTTCTCAGCGCCTGGGTGGCACGCGAGATGAACTTGTCCACGTCCATGGCCGAGACCTTATCACGGGGGGCGGGCCACCCGCCTCGAAGCGAGACGCGCCCGACGCGCCCAAGGGCGCACCTGGCACGAGGTCCGGGAGCACCCGCCCCCCACTGCGTCACCGAGCCCCGCGGCGTCCTCCCGCCGCGTCCTCCCGGCTCGTCCCGGCGGCTCGTTGCGGCGGCTCGTGCCGGCCACGGAGGCTGTGCCATAATCGGCGCATGCAGATGGAGCTCCGCCTCTACCCCGATCCGGTCCTGCAGAGACCCGCGGACCCGATCACCGACTTCGACGACGCCCTCCGCGAGCGCGTCGCCGAGATGTACCGGATCATGTACGAGGAGGGCGGAGTCGGCCTCGCCGCTCCCCAGGTGGGCTGGTCGGCGCAGGTGCTCGTGATCAACCCGGCAGCCGACAAGGACGACAGCAGCCGCGCGCTGACCGTGATCAACCCGCGCCTGCTGAAGAAGTGGGGCAAGACCACCGATCAGGAGGGCTGCCTCTCGTTCCCCGAGATCTTCGTCGAGGTGGAGCGCCCCGTGGGCGTGCGCCTCGCGTGGCAGGACGAGCACGGCGAGTCCCACGAGGACGACCTCACCGACTTCGCGGCGCGCATCGTGCTGCACGAGAAGGACCACCTCGACGGCGTGTTGCTCGTGCACCGCATGAGCCCGGTGGACCGGATCCAGCACCGCGACGCCCTGGACGAGCTGATCGACCTCTTCGCGCGCAAGCAGGCCCGGGCGAACGCGGGCTGAGCCCGCCACGCGCGGCGCGACCATGGAGCGCCATCACCTCACGAGCCTGGATGACGCTCCGGCCGTGCTGCCGGCCGCCGTGGTCACCATCGGCGTCTTCGACGGAGTGCACCTCGGACACCAGACGATCCTCGACCGGCTCGTGGACATCGCGCGCGAGCGTGGGCTGCCGTCGGTCTGCGTGACCTTCTCGGTGCACCCGCGCGAGGTCCTCGCGGGCGAGGCGCCCCACTCGATCCTGTCGCTCGAGCACCGGCTCGAACTGCTCGAACGCCGCGGGGTGGATCACGCCGTGATCGTGGAGTTCTCGCGAGCCTTCGCCGAGGTCGACGCCGAGACCTTCGTCGACCGGCTGCTCGTGCGGGCCCTGGGCGTGCGCGAACTCGTCCTCGGCCACGACACCGCCGTGGGCAAGAACCGCCGGGGCGACGCCGCCTTCCTGGCCGACGCGGGACGTCGCCACGGGTTCGGCGTGGTCACCGTCGGCGGCGTGACCGTCGACGGGGCCGTGGTCTCGTCGAGCCGCGTCCGCGCGGCCATCTCCCGCGGCGACGTCGAGACCGCTCGGCGCCTGCTCGGCCGCCCGCCCAGCCTGCTCGGCACGGTCGTCCATGGCGACGGCCGCGGCACGACGATCGGCTTCCCGACCGCCAACCTCGAAGTGCTCAGCGAGGCGTTCCCGCCCTACGGCGTCTACGCCGTCACGGCGCGCTGCATCCCATCCGGCGGCGGCGCGGCGCCGGTCGACCTGCCGGCCGTCATGAACTACGGCACGCGCCCGACCTTCCATCAGGACGACACCCACGCCGTCTTCGAGATCCACGTCCTCGATCGCGACGACCTGCAGCTCTACGGCCTGCGCATGGAGGTGTTCCTGCACGCCTTCCTGCGGCGCGAGCGGCGCTTCGAAGGGGCCGACGATCTCGTGGATCAGATCGCACGGGACTGTGCGGCCGCGCGGCTCGTCGAGCGTTCGCTACCCGACGCCTCCTGAGCCACGGTCCGCTCCCGGCGGGTTCAGGGCGCGGCGGGTTCAGGGCGCGACGGGTTCAGGGCGCGGCGGGTTCAGGGCGCGACGGCCCAGCCGCCCTCGGCCCGCTCCAGCCAGAACCACTCGCGCACCGCCGGGATCGCCTTCAGGTCCACCAGCGAGACCACGGCCACCGTGCGCTGGGCGTCGAAACCCGGCCGGGACAGGTACACCATGGGGCCGATCTCGGTGAGCACGCCGACCTCGGCCTGGGCCACGGCCCGCGCGCCGCCGGGCGCGAGCAACGGTCCGTACTCCCCTTCCCCGAGGATGCGCAGCGGAGCCTGGGCCGCGAAGTCGGCGGGCAGCCAGGCGAGCGTCTCGTTGCGCTCCCGATAGGACTGTGCAGCCTGGGCGACGGCATCGGTGTCGAGCGTCGCGGCACCGCCGCGGCCGACCTCGTCGACACCGACCACGAGGCCTCGCACGACCTCGGCGATGCCGAGCTCCCGCTCCGTCACGTCGAAGCGGTAGTCGAGCACGGTCGAGAGCACCCGCGTCTCCTCGTCCGCGAGCAACGGTCGATCGACGAGCAGGCTCGAGACGGTGTCCAGATTGAGCACCGCGTAGGCCACCGCCGCAAGGATCACCACCACCAGGATGCGTCGCACCAGTCCGTCCCTTTCCTCACTCGCGTCCCGCGGCCACAGCGTCGCGATCCAAGCCGAAATAGTCCAGCAGGGAGCGCCGCAGGTCCTCGGCATGCGCGAGCTCGACCACGTCGAGCAGGCGCTCGAGGTCCCGGTTGCGCTTGTCCGCGAGCGCCTCGACGTCCAGCTCGGCCGGCCCCAGCGGACGGACGAAGCGCCGGTGTTCCAGAACGGGCCCGGGCTCGATCACACCGAGCTTGTCCAGGGTGATCAGGCAGGCCTCGGCGCGCCGATCGTTCGCAGGATCGTGTCGAGAGTCATGCCGCACCCCGGAACAAGGCGAGCCACGAGGCGCCGACGCGCGCCTCGTGGCTCGGATCAAGTGCGGTGGTGGGCAGACCCGGACTCGAACCGGGGACACCTGCATTTTCAGTGCAGTGCTCTACCACCTGAGCTATCCGCCCGCGCGCCTCGGGAATGGAACCCGGTCGCTTGGGGGGCAGTCTCCAATTCCCCGTGCAGGTCGTCAAGCAAGGCCCATCGGGCTCACATCGAGTCGGGGATCTCGACTCCGTCCTCGGACTCGGCCCCGGTGACATCGGCTCCTTCGGCGCGACGGATCTCCTCGAACGTCTGGCGCGCCTGCTGTTCGATCTCCTCGAAGTGCCGCTGGGACTCCTCCAGCTCGCGCTGCACGGCCTTGCGCTGCTCGATGGCCTCGTCACTCGCCTGGCGCTGACTGGCCAGGGCCCGGGCCATCATGTCTCCGGCCTCCTTGACGGCCGACTGGGCGTCCTCGCGCTGCCGGTTGATCTGGTCGAGGATCCCGTGCTGCGCCTGCTCGGCGAGGTGCAGACGTTCCTTGGCGAGCCGCAGCTGATCCTCGGCGGCGATGCGCTTCTCGCGAGTCCGCGCCTCGAAGCGCAGGCGCTCCTCGATCAGCTCGCGCCGCCGCGTCTCGGCCGCGGCGAGACGCCGCATCGTCTCGCGCGCCAGGAGCTCGTGGTCCGACAGCTCCTGGCGTGCCTCGACCAACGCCTCTCGCGCCTTGCGAGCGTGGGCCACGGACTGCTCGGCGGTCTCCCGCGCCTCGGCGATCTGCCCGTCGAGATCCGCCAGCTCGCGCCGCGCCTCGCCGCCGGTCTCGATCAACGAATCCGCCTCGGCGCGCAACTCGACCACACGCGTCTCGAGCGCCGTCTGCTGCTCGGCCAGCCGCTTGATCCGGCCCGAGGTCTCCTTGGCGGTCTCGTCCGCCTGCTCCCGCAGGGCCTCGACCTCGCGCTCCAGCGCCTCCTTCTCGATGCGCAGCGTCTCGACCCGTTCCTCACCGCGCGAGACGAGCTCGTCGTGCGTGCGCCGTGCCGCTTCGAGCCGCTCCGCGCTGGCGGTCTCGGCGGCCTCGGTCTCGGCCAGCTGACTCGTGGCCACGCGCAGGTGATCCTGGGTGGTGTCGACGTCGCGCCGCAGCGTCTCCAGCGCCGCGTGCTGCTCGGCGGTCTGCTCGCGCATCTCGCCCTGACGCGTCTCCAGCACCGCGACATCCTCGGCCACGCGCGCCTGGCGCGCCCCCGTGATCGCCAGCTCCTCCTCGATCTCGGCCCGCTCGGTGACCAGCTCGGCCAGATGCTCCTCGAGCGCCTTGCGATCCGCCTCGAGGCGTTCCACCTGGCTGCGCGAACGCTCCACCAGTTCGGACTGCTCGGCACGCACCGTCGCCAGGGCGGAGGTCGCGTCCTCGTGCTGGAGATCGACGCTCGCCAACGCCTCGCGGGTCTGCCCAAGCAGGGCATCCGTCGTGGCCAGCTCCTCCTGCAGCGAGGCCAACTCGGTCTCGGACTCACCGACCCGACCACGCAGTGACGCCAACACCGCTTCCAGCTCGGTCTCGGCCGCAAACGCCCGGGCCTCGCTCTCAGCCCGCTCGACCGTCGCCGCCTCGCGCTCGTCGGCGAGCTGTCGCTCGAGCTGCGCGCGCGCTTCGGCCGCCTCGCGAGCCCGCGTCTCGGCGGTGGCGAGATCCGCCGAGACCTGCTCGAACCGCACCAACGCGCTGTCGTGTTCCTGGTGCAGACCGACCAGCTCTTCCTGCAACTGGTTCCGCGCCGACTCGCTGGCCGCGCGCTCCTGGCCCAGGACCGCGAGTTCACCGTTGAACGCGTCGATCCCGTCGCGCAGCTCGCTCTGCTCGGCCTTGATCCGGTCGGCCTCGGTGCGCAACTCCTGGTTCCCGACCTCGAGCGACTCGCGCTGCGCCTTGAGCTCGGCCAACTCGGCCTTGCGCCGCTCGATCGTCGCGCGCGCCTCCTCGACCTTGGTGGTGATGCGCTCCTCGACGTCCCGGTGCCGCGTCTCGGTCGCCGCCAGCTTCTCCTCCAGGGCCGCCAGGGCCTCGGTCCGCTCGCGGGTGCGCTGGCCCAGGTCATCGGCCGCCGCGGCCAGCGTGTCGCGCCGATCACCCAGCTCCAGGACGACCACCTCGAGCCGACCCGATTCCTCGCGGGCAACGCGAGCGCGTTCCTCGAGTTCGAGCGCCTCGCCTTCGGCAGCCCCGGCCCGCGCGCGCGCGTCATCGACCCGCTTCTGGGTGTCCTCGGCCTCGCTGGTGAGCGCAGAAAGGCGAGCGCCCTCCGCGTCGAGCAGCCGCTGCGTCTCGTTCAGGTTGACCGTCAGCGTCTTGAACGCCGTCTCGGTCGCGCGGGTGCGGTCCTCCTTCTCGCGCAGCGCCTCGTCGGTGGCGACGAGATGCCTGTCCAGCTCGGTGACCTTGCCCTGCAACTCCTGCAGGGTGGCCTCGAGTTCGGCCCGCTGCGTGCGCGCGCCCTCCACCTCGAGGGCCAGCTCCTCGGCCGTCTCGCGCGCCTTGCGACCGCGTGCCTCGGCGTCGCGGACGTCGGCCTCGGCCTCGGCGAGCTGCCCGCGCGCGCCATCGACGCGCTCCTCCAGCGTGCGCACCTCGGTCGACAGCCGCTCGGCGCGCAGGGTCGCGCGGCGCTCGGCCTCGTCCCGCACCGCCGCCGCGGTCTCGGCGTCGGCGCGCTGGGTCTCCTCCTCGCGGCGCGTCTCGGCCAGGCGCTCGGTGGCGCTCTCGACCTGCTCCTTGACGTCCTTGAGCTGGCTCCGCCACGCGGCGGCATCCCGCTCGGCCGCGCTGGCCCGCGACTGGGCGTTGGCGATGGCGTGCTCGATCTCGTTGAGCTTCTCCGCCGCACCTGCGGCGTCCGTCTCGGCCGCCTGCTGGCGGCCCACGGCGGCGGCCAGGGATTCCTCGACCCGGCGCAGCTCGGCCAGCCGGACGCGCTCGTCGTCCCCCGTCGAGCGCACCCGCTCGCTCACCCGGGCCAGCTCGGACTCGGCTTCCACCAACGCCGCGTCCAGCCGCTGGCGACGCGTCTCCATGCTCGCGCAGGCGGTGACGGATTCCTCGCGTTCATCGCGAGCCGCCGTGATCTCATCCTCGATGCCGGCCAGTTCCTCGCGCGCCCTGACGATGCGCGACTCCTGCGCCTCGGCCCGACCCGCGGCCTCGGTCGCCGCACGCTCGGCCTCCTCGGCGCGGCGGCGCGCTTCCTCGACCTGCCGTTCGGCCACGGCCCGGTCGTCGTCGAGCTCGCGCAGCGCTCGCTCCAACTCACCACGCCGCTTGCTGCCCTGCTCCTCTTCCAACACCAGGGCCGCGACGCGCGCCTCCGACTCGCTGCGCTGGAGCTGCTGCTCCTCCTCGAGCTTCTGCAACTCGAGCGCCGTGCCGTCGGCCTTCTGCCGCAGCTGATCGACCCGTTCCTGCCAGGTCTGGTGGTCACCCTTCACGCTGCGCAGTTCATCGCGCGCGTCGGTGATCTCACCGCGCAGGCGCTCCAGCCGCTCCGACGCGGTGGCCACGACCTTCTGCGCTTCCTCGCGGCGCTCCTCGGCGGCCACCTGGCTCGCCGCGGTCTCCTCGAGACGCTTCTGCGCCGCCTTGGCCTTGGCCATGGTCCCGCGCACCAGTTCCTCGCTGCGCTCGAGACGCATGTCGACATCGGCCTGGTTGGTGGACAACTGCCGCGCCTGCGTCTCCAGCTCGACGATGCGCTCCCGCACCTCGGCGTGCTCGCGCTCGGCCGCCTCGATGTCCTCGTCGATCTCGGCGGCACGCTTGCCCAGCTCGTCCAGCAGGGACTCGCGCTGCTCGACCAGGGCACGCGCAGCCTCGGCACGCTGCTCCAGGTCAGCCACTTCCGCGACCGCCTGACGGGCCTTGTCCACGGCGCGCTCGCGACGCGTCTCGTCCTCGGCCAGACGCGTGCTCGCCTCGACGACCCGCTCCTCGAACGCCGCCAGGTCGGCCTGGGTCAACGTGTGACGCTGCTCGGTCTCGTCCGCCATCCGCTGCAGGTCGGCCACCCGCTGCTTGGCGACGCGCACCCGCTCCACGGCGTCACGCACATGCTTCACGGCGGTCCGCGCCCGCTCCTCGGCGTCCACCGCCTGGCCCTCGAGCTCGGCGACGCGCGCCACGGTGGCGCGCTCCTCCTCGGCGGCGGTCTCGGCCCGGGTCACGGCCTCGGCGGCACGCGCCTCCGCCAGCCGCCGATCCGCCTCGATCTTGGCCAGGCCCGCTTCGATCTCGCTCGCCTGCGTGGCCGCATCCGCCAAGGCCTGCTCGCGTTCGGAAGCGGCCGCCTCCGCCGCTTCGGCACGCGCTTGCGCCGCGTCCAGGCGACTCTTCACGTCGTCGAGCCTGGCCTGCACGCGCTGCTTGGTCTTCTCGACGTGCGCGCGCGCCTCGGCCTCGGCCACCTCGCGCTGCTCGTCGGAGCGGCGCTGCGCCTCGGCGCGGACCTCAGCCAGCTCGGCCTCGGTCGACGCTCGCAGCTCGGCCAGCTCGGCGGCGAGCGCCTCACGCTGGGCGGTCAACTCGGACACGACCGCCTGCTGCTCCTCGCGGGCCGCGCGTTCGGCGTCCTTGCGTTCCGCGTCCCAGGCCGCACGAGCCGTCTCGAGCTCAGCCTCGGCCTGCGCGCGCAAGGTGGCCAGCTCGGCCTCGACCGCGTCCCGGCGGGCGGCGAGGTCGGCATGCAGCGCCGTCTCGGCCTGCGCGCCGAGCGCAGCGCGCTGGTCCGACAGCGCCTCCAGTTCGCCCTCCACCTCGGCACGCCGGGCCGCCAGCTCGGCGGCGACCTCGTCCTGCCGGCGAGCCCCGTCCTTCTCGGCCGAAGCGCGGGCGTGTTCGACGATCTTCTTCGCCGCGGCTTCCGCCTTCGCCTTCAGCTTGACGATCTGGGCTTCCAGCTGCGCCTTGCGCGCCGCGCCGGCCGCCTCCGCATCGGCCTGGGCGGCCTCGAGCGCGGCCCGTTCGGCGTGGGCCACCTCCGCCAGCCGTTGCTCGGCTTCGGCCCGGGCCTCGGCGACGATCCGCTCGGCCTCGGCGCGAGCCTCCTCCTCACGTTGATCGGCGCGCTCCCGCGCGCGACGCATCTGCTCGGTCGCCTCGCGCTCGGCTTCCTCGAGCCGCTCCTGCGCACGGGACGCGGCCTCCTGTTCCGTGTCGCGAGCCAGGGATCGGGCCGCGTCGGCCTCCTCGCGAGCCCGCTGCGCGCCCGCGGCCACCTCGTCCGCCGACACCCGCGCCTCGTCGAGGATGCGTCGCGCCATGTCCTCGGCCTGCCGCACCACGGCTGCGTGCCCCGCCGCCGTGGCCTCGGCATCCGCCGCCTCGTCCACGTCCGCTGCTTCCCCGGTGAACGCGATCTCGAACGACTCGCCGCACCCTCCACAGCGTGCGCGCCGACCCGCGTAACTGTCCGGCACCCTGAACGACTTGTCGCAATGGCTGCAAGTCGTGAGCCGCGTGGCCATCGACGTCCCTCCCACCGTCGGGTGATGCCGCGTCGCGCCCCTTCCCACCGCCATGTCGCGCAGGGCGCCGCCGTCCCGATCGAGGACCCGAAGATACAACGAACTCGCGGACACTGGGGAGGGGTTGACAGCAACGCGCGCAAATCACCCGCGCGCGGTGGCGAGGAATGGGCGTCGTTTCGCGGAACGACGAGCGCGCGCCTCGCGCCGAGACGACGAACGCGCCTCGTGAACTCCGCGATGGAGCAAATCCGAACGCCCCCGCGCGGCCGCCCACGCTGCGATCGGCCCCGGTTCGCCGTCGTCGGGCGGGTTCAGCTCGTCCGGGCGGCGCGCGGAGCGCCCTTCCGCATCGACTCGGGATCGCTGAGCTGGCCGCTGATCGAGGCCGCCGCGGCCACCGCAGGGCCCACAAGCACGTCGTCGTCGTCGAATCGGGTCGTCGTGGCCCGGCGTTCGCCGCGACTCAGGGCCGGCGGGAGCGTTCCGGGCGACAGCAGCTGGCCGCCGGCACGGAGCAGGTCCGCGACCAGCCCCTCCTCGACGGCGTGCAGCAGGTGCCGATGGCTCGCGGGGCGCCAGTAGAAGGCCAGATCGAGCTTCACGCGCCGTTCCCGGGCCACATCCACGGCCACCCGCAGGTCCTCGACCCGACCGGACAGCACCACCTGCTGGACGTGGATGGCGCGGCCCTTGCCCACTTCGACCACCCGCCCGGTGAGCAGATTGGTCACGGCGGTGAAGCCCAGCTGGCGGGCTGCGACGGTGACCCGGCGCTCGGCCGGCCCTGCGCCACCCTCGGGGTCCTCGTCCGTGCCGGGCTGAGCGGCCGCCTTGGCCTGCGTGGCCCGATCGGCCGAACTGGCCCGGGCCCGGAGCCAGACCTCGGTCGCATCGTCGGGCGGGACGATGCCGGCCACACCGACGCAGGCCAGCGTCTCGCAGAGGTTCAGGCGCTCGGGGATGGTCAGTCCGGCGATGGTCGCGCCGGAGAACTCGAGCACACAGCCGGAAAGGGTCTCGATCCCGCCCGCGGCATCCACGCCGGCCAGGGCCAGCTCCGTCGGCCCGACCCAGCGCGGAAGGCGGCCTTCCACCTCCACGTAGATCGTGTTCGGCACGGGCACGGGCAGGGTCCTGGCGCCCATCAGCGCGGCCAGCGCGTCGATCGGCGGGCGCAAGGCGACACAGCCGAGGCCACCCAGGCCGCCCACGTCCGTGCCGCGCCCGGCCACCACGTCGTCGGCGCCGACCAGCCCGAGGTCGGCGGCGACCACACCGGGCAGCCCGCATCGATCCGGATCGAGGGCCAGCTCCAGGTTGTGCTTGCGGGCGAAGTCGATGACGGTGCGCGCCTCCTCGCGGGGCTGCGGGGCGCCACCCACGAAGACGAGCCGCCGCGCCGCCTTGAGCGCGGCCGACTCACCCTGGATGCGGAGGCTCTCGCGCGTGTCGAGCACGGCATGCGCGCCGGGACCGTCGAGCACGACGCGGTGGATGCGCGCGTCGACCAGGTCCCCCACCGCCAGACGCCGCCGCCCCGAAGCGGCCGCGAGCACGGCCGCCACGCGGCTGCGCGTCAGGGGCGCGGCGATCGGGGCCGGATCGGACACCGCGTCACTCCGCCACGGCCTCGGCGACCAGGTCACCGAGGACATCGGTGGGCTGGACCCCGGCCGAGAGCGACTCGATCTTCCGTTCGCGGATCAGGCGCGCCACGGTGTCCTCGATGTCCCGCGCGGCGGCGGCGTGCCCGAGGTGGTCCAGCATCATCGACACGGCCATGATCGAGGCCACCGGGTTGGCCACGTTCTGCCCCTTGTACTTGGGGGCGCTGCCGTGGATCGGCTCGAACAGCGAGACCTGACCCGGGTGGATGTTGCCCGAAGCGGCGATGCCCAGGCCCCCCTGCAGCATCGCGCCGACGTCGGTGATGATGTCGCCGAACAGGTTGGTCGTGACCGCCACGTCGAACCACTCCGGGTTCTTGAGCATCCACATGCAGGCCGCGTCGATGTAGGCGTGATCCCGCTCGATGTCCGGGAACTCGGCGCCGACTTCCTCGAAGGTGCGGGTCCACAGGTCCTGGGCGCGGACCGCGTTGGCCTTGTCGATCATCAGCAGCTTGTGGCTTCGGGCCCGTTTGCGAGAGAGTTCGAAGGCGTAGCGGATCACGCGCTCGGTGCCGTGCCGCGTGTAGCGCATGGGCTGACTGGCGACCTCGTCGGGAGTGCCCTTGGCTTCGAAGGTGGGCTGGGCGGTGTACGCGTCCTCGGTGTTCTCGCGCACGAAGACCATGTCGACGTCGGCCGGGCCCTTGTCCTTGAGCGGGCACAGGCGCTGGTCGTAGAGCTTGACCGGACGCAGGTTCACGAACAGATCCAGGCCGACGCGCAGGGTCATGATCACGCCGTGCTCGACCAGGCCGACGGGCGCGCGCGGGTCGCCGATGGCGCCGAGCAGTACCGCGTCCATCTGCTGGATGTCGGCGAAGGCGGAGTCCGGCAGGGTCTCACCGCCCTCGGTGCCGCCGGTCCGCAGCCAGTGGTCGGTGCCGAAGGGATACACGACCGGCTCGAACTCCAGCCCGTGCTTCTCGCTCGTGGCGGACAGCACCTTCAAGCCCTGGTCGAGGCACTCGGGGCCGATGCCGTCGCCACCGATCACCGCGATGGTGTGGGACGTGGTGGCGGCGCCGCTCATGCGTGCTCCTCGATGGCTGGTGCCGTGAACATACCCGGCTGGTAGCTCACGATGCGCCCCTCGATGGCCGACGCAGCCACGGTCAGCGGCGAGGCCAGGTACAGGCGACCGGGGCCCGAGCGGCCCTGGAAGTT
This sequence comes from Planctomycetota bacterium, assembly GCA_029259725.1. Taxonomy (GTDB): domain Bacteria; phylum Planctomycetota; class B15-G4; order B15-G4; family B15-G4; genus JAJDER01. The sequence goes on from JAJDER010000070.1 coordinate 25,050, forward strand.
GCGGTTGATGGCCGAAACGGTGACCTGGTCGGACCTCTCGCTCACGCCGGGACCGCAACCGATGCACGCGCCGCAGCCCGGGTTGATGATGGTCACGCCGGCGGCCTCGAAGATCTCCAGCCAGCCCTTCGCGGCGGCGACCGCGCGCGAGGCCTCGCTCCCGAACTGGATGTAGAAGGAGACGCCGTCGGCCACCATCCTGTCGGCGGCCACGGCCTCCTCGAGCACCCGCGCGTACATGGCGAAGTCGTCCACCTTGCCCGCCGTGCACGAGCCGCCGTAGGCGATGTCGATGGGCACGTCCCCGAGGTCGGAGACGAAGGCGCCATTGGTCGGGTCGCTGGGGATGCCGCGGTCGGGGTCGCCGGGGTGGGCGACGAGCGGACGCAGGGTGGCCAGGTCGATCGTGTGGATGCCCCCGTCGTAGTGCGCGCCCACGTCGGGGCCGACCAGCCCGGCGCGCAGCGCGTCGGCCTGCGCCGCCGAGGCGGCGTCGCCACCGCGGGCCTCGACGATCCACTCGACCAGGCCCTCGTCGCCCTCGCAGATCCCGGCCTTGGCGGTGCACTCGGTGGCCATGTTGGCCAGCGTCGCGCGTTCGTCCATGGACATCGAGGCGAGGCCCGGGCCGCCGAACTCCATCACCCGATCCAGCGTGTGCTCCTGCGTGGCGTGGTGCCAGAGGATGTGGAGCATGACGTCCTTGGCGGTGCAGTCGGCGGGGAGCTGTCCCACGAGTTCGAAGCGGATCGACTCGGGCACCTTGACGAAGGTCGCGCCCGACGCGATCAGCGCCGCGTACTCGGTGGCGCCCACACCGTAGGCCAGCGCGTTGTTGCCGCCGCCCATGCAGGTGTGGCTGTCGGTGGCCTGGATGAAGTCGCCCGGGTCCACGAACTCGCGCCGCGCCACTTCATGGCAGATGCCCGGGGAGATGCCCTCGGTGGCCTGGTAGTCGCGCACGCCGGTGTGCCGCATGAACTCGGTCTGCAGCGTGCGCAGCGTGGCGATCTTGTCGGCGAAGGGCGCCATGCGGGCCACGCCGTCGGCGTAGAGCAGGTGGTCCTCGAAGACCGCAAACTTGCTCGCGTCGGGGAGCGAGTAGTCGGGGCCGTACTCCTGCTGCAGGAAGTGGTGCACCTGCGCCGTGGTGAACTCGTGGCTGTAGCCGCCGTCGACCTTGACCATCACGGCGTCGCCGGGCTTCACGCAGGCCTCGCCGCCCACCAGGTGCCGCGAGATGATCTTCTCGGCCATGGTCATCGGGCGCTCGGCCGTCGTCGGCCCGGCCACCTCGATGGCGCCCGAGGCCAGTGCCTTGCTGAACGGGAACAGCCCGCCCATCTCGACGATCTGTCGCGTCACCGGGTCGTACTTGCCGGTGAACTCGTCGATCGGGATGGACGCCCCCGCCTGCAGCCGCCGCAGCTGCGCGTGGTTGCCCATGATCTGGCCGAGGTTGATGTTGTTGCGCTCGTGGATCGGCGCGAACGACGCGGCGATGACGATGCCGATCCCGCACCACTTCTCGGCCTGCGGCGCGGTCTCGCGCGAAGAGCCCGTGCCCTTGCGGAGGCCCGACACGATCACCTCGAAGTTGCCGTCCATCAGGGCGCGCTCGGCGAACACGCGCTCGCCGACCTTCATCAGGCCGGCGTAGGCGTTGAGCGCGATGTCCTCGGGCCGGTGGTTGAAGCACACCCAGGCCGGGGTCATCACGTCGGTGTTGATGTCGTCGAGCAGGTCCTCGACCGCGAGGTCCTCCATCCGCAGGTCCAGCTCCCCGCGGAGTTGGGCCGCGATCAGGGCGAGGTCCTTGGTGAGGAACAGGACGCGCTTGCCGGGCGTCAGCTGGATCTGTCGGGGATGGGCCATGGAGCGCGAGCGCGCCGGGGTGGGGGCGCGCCTCCTTCAGTGGGTGTGCGGTGGCTGCGGAATGCCTCGCGCGGACGCGACGGCTCAGCTGCGCTCGATCAGCATGGCAATGCCCTGTCCGCCACCGATGCAGGCCGAGGCCACACCGTAGCGCGTCCCGCTGCGCTCGAGCTCGTGGGTCAGCGTGAGCAGCAGCCGCGTGCCGGTCGCGCCCAGCGGGTGGCCCAGCGAGACGGCACCCCCGTTGACGTTGACCTTCTCGCGGTCGAGTTCGAGTTCCTTCTCGACCGCCAGGTATTGGCCGCTGAAGGCCTCGTTGATCTCGAAGCGGTCCACGTCGCCCAGCCCGATCCCGGCCTTCTCGAGGGTGTTGCGGATGGCCGGGGCGGGGCCGATGCCCATCTCGGTCGGATCGACGCCGCAGGCGTTCCAGGCCACGATGCGCGCGCGGGGCTTCCAGCCGTTGGCCTTCGCCTCGTCCGCGGTGGTGACCACCAGCGCCGCCGCGCCGTCCACGATGCCCGACGCGTTGCCGGCCGTGACCGTGCCGTCCTTGCCGAAGGCCGCGCGCAGCTTGGCGAGACCCTCGAGCGTGGTGTCCGGCTTGACGTGGTCATCGGTGTCGACCACACCCACGACCTGGTCGCGCTTGATGATCTCGACCGGCGCGATCTCCTCCGCGAAGCGACCGGACTTGACCGCCTCGGCGCCGCGCATATGCGACTGGTACGCGAACTCGTCCTGGGCCTCGCGGCTGATCCCGTAGCGCTTGGCCAGCTTCTCCGTGGTCTGCGCCATGTACAGCCCGCAGTGGGTGTCGTAGAGGCTGCCCATGAGCATGTCGACCAGCTCCCAGGGCTTCTGGCCGAAGCGGTAGCCCTTGCGGCCGTCCCACATCACCATGGGCGCCTGGCTCATGTTCTCGGTGCCGCCGGCGACCGTCGTCTTGGCCTCGCCGGCCAGGATCATGTGACAGGCCGAGACGACCGACTGGATCCCCGAACCACACAGGCGGTTCACGGTCAGCGCGCCGACCTCCTGGGGCACGCCCGCGCGCAGCGCGATGTGGCGCGCGCCGTAGAGCGCATCCTGGCTGGTGTAGAGCACGTTTCCGAACACGACGTGATCGACCTGTTCCGGCTTCACGTCGGTGCGCTCCAGCGCGGCCTTCGTCGCGTGGACACCGAGGTCCAGCGCCGTGAGGCCGGCCAGCTTGCCGTGGCCGGGGGTGCCGAGGTACTCGGCCATCGGGGTGCGGGCGCCGCCGAGGATGACGAGGTCAGGGTTGGTCATGGGTCAGCCTTGTTGGGGGTGTGTCCGGGTCCGGTGGTGTGCGCCGACGCCCGCCGGGAACGCCGCGGCGACGCCGACCGAGGTCGTGCCGGGAGCCGATCGCTCGGGATCAGTGCCCCTGGAAGTGGGCGGGCCGCTTCTCCAGGAAGGCCGTCATGCCCTCCTTGACGTCGTCGGTCGCGGCGAGCAAGCCGAAGAACGTGGCCTCGTAGTCGAGGCCGTCCGCGAGGGGCATCTCGCTGCCGTGGTTCACGGCATCGAGCGCGAAGCGCATCGCGACCGGGCCGTGACCGAGCATCTTGCGCAGCGCCTTCTCGGTGGCGGGGATCAACTCGGCCTGCGGAAAGACCTTGTTGACCAGACCGATGCGGTGGGCTTCGGCGGCATCGATCGGCTTGGCGGAGAGGATCAGCTCCATCGCGCGGCCCTTGCCGACGAGGCGCGGCAGGCGCTGGGTCCCGCCATAGCCGGGGATGATGCCGAGCGTGACCTCGGGCAGGCCGAGCAGGGCGTTGTCGCTGGCGAAGCGCAGGTGGCAGGCCATCGCCAGCTCGCAGCCCCCGCCCAACGCGAACCCGTTGACGGCCGCGATGACCGGCTTGGGCAGGCCCTCGATGGTGTCCATCAGGTGCTGACCCTTCTGGGCCAGCGGGCGCGCCTGGAGCGGCGTCTGCTTGGCGAGCTCGCCGATGTCGGCCCCGGCCACGAAGGCCTTCTCACCCGCACCGGTGAGGATCACGGCGCGCACGCTGTCGTCGTCGCGCAGGGCCTCGAAGCAGTGCTGCAGCTCGCCGATCACGGCGTCGTTGAGCGCGTTGAGCTTATCGGGGCGATCGACGGTGACGCGGGCGATGCCGCCCTCGTCCTCGCGCAGGATGTTCTCGTAGGCCACGGGTCAGTCCTTCTTGGCGCGCTTGGTCGTCGCCTTCTTCTTGGTGGTGGTCTTCTTGCCCGCCGGCTTCTTGGCAGCGGACGCGGCCGACTTGGCCGACGCGGCCTTCTTGGCCGGCGCCTTCGTCGAGGCCGAGCTCTTGGCCTTGCCCCCCGAGGAGCCGGACCGCGAGCTCGAGGCGGCCTTCTTCCGGGGCGCCGGCTGCTCCTCGGGCGCCTCGACGTCCTGCTCGGTCTCGACCTCGGCGCTCGACTCGCGCTGGTCCCCGCCCTTGGACTCGGACCGCGAAGTGGACCGACCGCCGTCGCGCGCGCTCTCGGGCATGTCGGTCTCGTCGAACTCCGCGCCCTCGATCTCGATGCGGTTGATGTAGATCGGGAAGCGCGGCGAGCTGCACTCCTTGTAGCGGTTCTCCTCGACCGCGACCTCGCAGATCTTGGCCAACACTTCGTCACCGTCCAGCAGCCGGGCGAACGCGCTGTACTTGTAGTCGAGGTAGCGCGCGTCGTTGGTGCAGACGAAGAACTGGCTGCCGGCACTGTGCGGATCGTTGTTCCGGGCCATCGACACGGTGCCGCGAACGTGCGGCGTGTCGTTGAACTCGGGACGGATCGTGTAGCCGGGGCCACCCGTGCCATCACCCTTGGGGCAACCGGCCTGGATCATGAAGTCGGCCAACACCCGGTGGAACGTCAACCCGTCGTAGAAGCCCTGGTGCGCGAGACGGGCGAAGTTCTCGCAGGTGCGCGGGGCCTTGTCGACGAGCAGCTCGAGCGCGAACTCGCCCATCGACGTGTGCAGCCGCGCCTGGGCCGACTTCTGGAAGATGACCATGATTGCCCTTTGAGGGCTGACCCTCGGGGGAGGGTTCGCCTCGGCAGGAGGTGGGTCGCGCTACTCGGCGACCTTGATGTCGTCCGCGCTACGCGGGCGGATCGTGACCTTTTCCATGAGGACCCGCTCGCTCGTCGCACCCGAACTCGAGCCCACGGCGGTGAGCGCGTCGATCGCCTCCCAGCCGCTCAGGACCGAACCGAAGACGGTGTAGTTCCCATCGAGGTGCGGCGCGGTGGCGTTGCAGATGAAGAACTGGCTGCCGGCGGAATCCGGGTGCTGGCTGCGAGCCATCGACAGCGTACCGCGCGTGTGCGGACGGTCGTTGAACTCGGCATCGATCTTGTAGCCGGGGCCGCCGGTGCCGTTCCCGTCCGGGCAGCCGCCCTGGATCATGAAGCCGGGGATGACGCGGTGGAACAGCAGCCCGTCGTAGAAGCCCTTCTGCGCCAGGTCGACGAAGTTCTTCACGTGCCCGGGGGCCACGTCGGGGAAGAACTCGAGCACGATCGTGCCCTTGTTGGTCTCCATCACGGCGACCATCTCGTCGCTCTCGTAGGTGCTCATCCAGAACTCCTTGCTCGCCTCGTCGACGATCGCCTCGGCGGCGACCTCGACTTCGGCCGGGGTGGGTTGGGCCTCGATCACCGCGCGCGCGGCCGCTGCGGCCTCGGCGCGGGTGGAGAGGTCGGCGGCCTCCTCGAACAGGTCCGTGCAGGCGGCGGCGATCTGGGCCGCCCCCTCCTCCAGGGCGACGAGTTGCGCGCCGTCCTGCGCGGCGGCGGCCTGGGCCAGGTCGCGCTGCGCCTTGCCGGCCTGGCGCGTGAGCAGCCCGGCGCGGGTCATGAGCTGACTGGCCTGCTTGCGGATCTCGGGCACGCCCGAGGCACCGGCCTTGCCGACGAGCCCGCGCGCGGCCGCCTCGGCCTGCTTCGCGCGGTCGAGAGCGGTGCTGACCGCGACCCCCACGTTGCCGGCCAGGTCGGCCACCGGCGTCGACAGGCGCTCCATGCGCACGGCTTCGGCGGCTTCCGCCACGGGGTCGTGGTCCTCGATGGCGCTCTCACGGGCCCGGAACGCCTCGGCGTCGGCGATGGCGCGCTGCGCCTGCTCACGCGCCGCGTCGGCCTCGGCCTGACTGTCGGCCAGGGACGGGGTCGCCGTCGCGGCAGCGGTGCTCTGGGCCACGTCGTCGGTCGCGCAGCCCGCGGCGATCAGGAGCACACCCGCGGTCAGACTCCGGATGACGGTGTTCATGCGCGCTTGTCTCCTTGCCAGTCGTAGAAGCCCTCGCCGCTCTTGCGGCCGAGCTTGCCCTCGGCCACCTTCTGCTTCAGGAGCGCTGGCGGCACGAAGAGCGGGTTGGACGGGTCCTCGGCGTGCCACCCCTCCAGGATCGACAGGGTGGTGTCGAGACCCACGTAGTCGGTCAGCGTGAACGGGCCCATGGGGTAGCCGCAGCCGAGCGTCATGCCCGCGTCCACGTCCTCCACGGTGGCATCGCCGCGCTCGACCATGCGCATGGCCTCGGCCATGTAGGGCACGAGCAGGCGGTTGACCACGAAGCCCGGGGTGTCGGAGGCCGACACGGGCACCTTGCCCACGGCCTCCCCGAAGGCCTTGGCCTCGGCGAACACCTCGTCGCTGGTCTTGTCGGTCTTGACCACCTCGACCAGCTTCATCAGCTGGACCGGGTTGAAGAAGTGCAGCCCGACCATGCGCTCGGGGCGGCCGCTGGCCGCGCCCATGTCGCCGACGCGGAACGAGCTGGTGTTGCTGGCCAGGATCGTCGCCGGCTTGCAGATCCGGCCGAGCTCGGCGTACAGCGTGTTCTTGATGCCGAGGTCCTCGATGATGGCCTCGACCACGAGGTCGCAGTCGGCCAGGTCGGCGAGGTCCAGGGTGCCGGTGATCCGCCCGAAGGCGCCGTCGGCGACGTCCTGCGTGAGCTTCTCCTTCTCCACCAACTTGGCGAGGCTCTTCCGGATGCGGCCGAGGCCCTTGTCCAGCGCGCCCTGCTCGGTCTCGCGGACGACGACGTCGTGCCCGCTCGCCGCGGCGATCTGGGCGATGCCGTGGCCCATCAGGCCGCAGCCGATCACGCCGACTTTCTGGATGGTCATCGGAGTCTGGTTTCCTCGGAGGATGGAGTGCGGTCGGTCTGGACGGGTGCCGCCTGGGGACGGCCTCCGGCGGCGCCCGCGGGGAAGTGGGGGCGCCCGGATCCCCGCTGGCGGGGACCAGTGCCGCGCCCCTTCGGGGGGCGGCGGCAAACGGGGGGATTATGGCAATCCAGGGGGCCTCAGGGCAAGCGATCCCGGCCTCAGGGCCGGCCGGCGAAACGGCCCAGGAGCGCCTCGAACGGACGCTCCGGACCCGTCGCGGAGGGCTCGCCGCCCGGGGTGCGGAACGGGGTGCGGCACCGGGCATGCCAGCGGGCATTGCAGCGGGCATTGCAGCGGGCATTGCATCGGACATTGCATCGGGCCTGGCACCGGGCCTGGCACCGGGCGCCGTACCGGGCCGGGGTCGGCTCAGTCGTCCTCGGCGCCCTCGGCGTCCGGTCGCGGCATGTCCGGCGCCTGCCAGGTCATGACCACGTGACGGCCGATCCCGGGCAGGTCGAACTCGTCGCCGTCACGGACCAGGCCGAACCGGGCGTAGAAGGGCTCGACGTCCGTGCGGGCATGGCACCAGAGCCCGCCGCCACGGTTGCCGGCGATGGCCAGGAGTCCCTTGAGCAGGATCGCGCCGAGGCCCTTCCCGCGCTCCTCGTCGAGCACCGCCATCCCGCGGATGCGCCACTGCTCGGGGCCGTCCGGCCGCGGATCGGGGAAGACCGACCCGACGCCGAGCACGGCCTTGCCCCGCTTCATGGCGAAGTGGACCGCCCGCGGGTCGTCATCGAGGGGGTAGACGTTCTCCTCGGCGGGTCGGCCCGGGCGCAGGATCTGGGAGCGCAGGGGCCGGCAGGCCTCCGCGTCGACGAGGATCAGTTCGGCAGCCATGGCCGGCAGTCTAACCGCGGCGTGGCCGCACCCGCGCCCGTCGACCGCTCGCGGACTAGCTAGAGTTGCGCTCCGTGCCCACGCCTGCCGTCCCACCCGCCATCGACGTCCTGCTGCCGGTCCTGCGCGCCCTCGACACGCTGCCCGACGCCGTCGGTGACGTCCTCGCCCAGCGAGACGTGGACGTGCGGCTGATCGCGATCGTGGACACCGCGCCCGCCGAGGGTCCCGACGGTGAGGACGACGGCTCGCGAGCCTGGCTGCTCGCGCGCGCCGCGGAGCAGCCGCGCCTGCTCGTGATCGACGGCCCCGGCGCCGGCGCGGGGGCGGCCCTGCACGCGGGGCTTGCCGCGGCCGACGCGCCCTGGCTGTCGCACATGGAAGCCGACGACCGCTGTCCGGCCCACCGGCTGGCCACGCTCCACGCCGCGCTCCAGTCCGCGCCCGCGGGCGCCCCCGCCTGGTCCGGCGTGACCAGCGCCGTCGAGCAGGTCGGCGCGGTGACCGACGGCATGGCCCGCTACCTCGCCTGGCAGAACGGGCTGCGCACCCACGCGGCCATGGCCGCCGAGCGCTTCGTCGAGATCCCGGCCCTGCACCAGACCGGGCTCTACCGCACCGAGGTCCTGCGCGCGATCGGCGGCTACGCGACGCGCGGGCCCTGGCCGCCGGACATCGACTTCTGGTTCCGCTGGTTCGAGCACGGCGCGCGGGTGGTGAAGCTGCCCGAGGTGCTCTACCAGTGGCGACAACACGACGGCCAGTCCACCCGCGGCGGCGGGCAGCACGGTCTCGAGGCCCTGCGCGCTGCCAAGGTCGATGCGCTGGAGCGGCTGCACGGCCGGACCGGTCGACAGCCGCGCGAGGTGCTGCTGCTCTCGGTCGGGGCCACGCTCGAGGCGTGGCGGCGGGATCTCGAAACCTCGACGGTCACGCTGGCCGACGCCGTCGAGTGGCGGCCGGGAACGACGCTGCCCCCGACCCTGGCCGCGTGCATCGAGCCCACGCCACCCCCATCGTCCGGCGCCGCAGGCGTCGAGCGCGCGACGCCGCTCGTGCTCGCCGCCTACGGAAGCGCCGCGGTCCGACAACGAGTGCGCGGCGCGCTCGGCCTGCGCGAACCCGACGCGCTCCTGTTCACGGCCTGAATCGCGGCACCGATCGCGCCGGGCGTCTCAGCGTTCAGTCCTCGGTGACGATCTCGAGCTCGCGCACCTCGCCCCGCGACAGCGTCAACTCGCCGCGCCAGTGGATCCAGGCCTCGCTCCCGAAGTGTTCGGCCTGGGCGACGTTCCCGACGACCAGCTCGTAGTCCCCGGGGTCGATGCCCTCGAAGGCGAAGGCCCCCCCGAGCAGGTCGGTGCGGCCCGCCAGGCCACCGCCCGGCCGAAGCAGGTTCACGTAGGTCCCGTCGGCCACCGGCACGCCCGAGGGCGTGAGCACCGTGCCCGAGAGCCTCGCGCCGTACTCGCCTTCGAGCACGAGACGCAGGTCCTCGACATCGGTGCCGGCGCCCAGGGACACCGTGGCCGTCGCGCCCCGGTAGCCCTGCAGCCCCGCGCTCAGGACGTGTTCCCCCGGCGCGAGGTGGTTGACGACGAAGCGGCCGTCCTCCCCGGCGGGCACCGACACCGGCTCGCGACCGACCAGCACCCGCGCGCCCGGCAGCGGACGACCGTCGTCGTCCATGATCCGCCCCGTGATGCGCCCGCCCGGGAAGGCGATGTCCACGATCTCGTGTCGGTTCCAGTCCAGCCGCGCCGGACGCGACACCCGCGACCCGCCTGGGGCCGTGGCCACCACGTCGACGTTGCCGGGCGAGTTCACCTCGAGGACGTAATCACCGCGCTCGTCGGAGTGCCGCGTGTTGCTGGAGAGCTGCCGCTCGGCGCCGTCGCGCAGCACGGTCCACACGGCCTTGACCCGCACCCGGGCCAGGGGCGCGCCGAGGTGATCCGTGATCCGCCCGGTGAGTCGGGGATCGTCCCGCTGCTGGATGACGAGTTCGGCGATCTCATCAGCAGCCACATGGACATCGAAGGCCGCGCCGGGGTCGCACTGGACGTGGTAGTCGCCGGGCACCAGGCCGAGGAGCTCGAAGCGTCCCTCCGCGTCGGCGCTGAGCACATGGAACGAGGCGAAGGGATCGGGCCCCTCGGTGGCGCGACGCCAGAGGGCCGCGCTGCCCCCGGCCGCCGGGCTGCCGTCCGGGAGGCGGATGACGCCGGACACTCCGCCGCCCAGGCCGAGAGTGAGGATCAGGTCCTCGCGTCGCTCGCCCGCCGCGAGGACCACCGGCTCGTCCTCGAGCGGGGCGAAGGGCGACGCGCTCACGCCGATGCGTCCGTCGAGCGCGGGGAGACCGACGAAGCGGAAGCGCCCGTCGGTCGCGGTGAGCTGCACGAGCGGATCGGGAGCGTTGGCGTCGCCCGGGTCGATGGACCCCACGGTCAACGACACGCTCGCCCGGGAGAGGGGCGCCCCGTCGGGGCCGACCACCGTGCCGGCCAGCACCGCCTCCGGGGACAACGACACGGTGTGCTCCCGCACGCCCGGCGCCTCGATGCCGGCCGTGCTCGTGCGCAGGGTGGCCCACCCGTCGGCTGCCACGACCAGCCGCGTCGCCACCCGTCCCGGCCGGGCGACGAGGAAGGTCCCCGGCTCGTCGCCGGCGACCACCTCCAGCGCGGGATCCTTCCAGTGCGCCACGCCCCCGGCGCGGAAGGCCTCGACCCGCGCGGACGGCACGGGCTCTCCGGTGACCCCGTCGACCACGGTGAGCCGCAGGGTCGCCTGACGAGTCAGCCGCACGACCACGCCCGTCGCGCCGGGCGCGACGTCGTCCGTCCTTCCCGGCTCGTACCCGGTCCGCGCGGCCAGCACCGTGAAATTCACGCCGTCCAGCCCTTCGATCCGGAAGCGCCCGGCCTCGTCGGTCACCGGGAGGTCGGGCCGCTCGGTGGCATTGCCGACCAGGTGCAGGATCGTGTCCGACCCCATGTCGGCCGAGCTCCGCCCCCCGGGGCGCGTGAAGACCGTGGCGCCGGCCAGGGGCAGGCCCTCGGCGTCGTGGACCACGCCCGAGATGCTGCCGCCGCCGGAGAGCACCAGGGTGCCGAGATCCCGGGTCTCCGCCGCCGCGAGCTGGATGCGCTCGGTGGTCGTCTCCACGCGGCCGGGCCGGCTCAGCAGGAAGGCGCCGGCGCCCTCGTCCAGGCCGCCGAACAGGAAGCGTCCGTCGGAGCCGGTGACGGTCCGCAGGAACACGCGCGGGTGGCCCTTCTGGCCGACGTCGTCCGAGGCCGTGGACCACTCCACGCGGAAGCTGAAGCGCGACGCATCGACGGTCACGCCGGACAGCGGAGTCCCGAGGTCGTCCACCACCAGGCCGGTGACCACGGCCGCGGGACGCAGCACGATGTCGCCGGTGGACCAGTCGCCGCGCTGGAAACCGCGACAGACGTGCGCGGCGGCGGCGAACCCCTCGGCCATGACCAGCACTTCGGGGAAGCGCAGCGGGTTCATGTAGCGATCGGGGTGCGGCTCGCCGGGGCGCGCCGGCTCGTGGTGGACGTCGAGCACGAAGCGGCCGGCGTCGTCGGTGAGGGTCTCGACCGTGTCGGCGGGATCGAGCCGGCCGGGGACCAGCGGCAGGTCGCGGGCCTCGAGCGTCCAGCCGTCGGGATGCCAGATCACCCGCGCGCCGGGGACGGGTCGGCCGCCGAGGTCCACGACGCGTCCGTCGAAGCGGGCGGGCACGCCGGCGGGGCGAGCCTCCGCTGCGACCTCGGCCGCGGTGTCGGCGTCGGTGTCGGCGATGGGCTCGAGGACTTCGGCGCCGTCGCGCTCGATCGGTGACCCGACGGGACCGCCCGGCCCGCTGTCCCCGCCCGACGATCCGGGTGCCTCGGTGACTTCGCGATCCCGCGGCGCGAACGCCGCGTCGTCGTCGGGTCCCAGCGCCAGCCAGACCAGGGTCACCACCGCCACGACGGCCAGCAGCACCAGCCCGCGTCGCCTGCCCCGACCGTGACTCAAGCCTCGGCCCTCCCCGACGTCTCCTCGCCCGGGCGCTCCCTACCGCTCGAACAGCGCCGAGATGCCCATCCCGCCGCTCACGCACAGCGAGGCCAGGCCGCGCCGGGCGTCCCGCTTCTTCAACTCGTGCAGCAGCGTGACCACGATGCGGGCGCCGGTGCAACCGATGGGATGGCCCAGGGCGATCGAGCCGCCGTTCACGTTGAGTCGCTCGGCATCCAGGCCCAGCTCGCGATCGCAGGCGATGACCTGCGCGGCGAACGCCTCGTTGAGCTCGATCAGGTCGATGTCGGCCAGCGCCGTGTCGGTGCGGCCCAGCAGCGCCTCGGTGGCGGGCACCGGGCCGATGCCCATGACCTTCGGGTCCACGCCGGCCATGGCGCCGCCGCGCAGGGTGGCCAGGATCTCCATGCCGCGGCTGTCGGCGAAGGCGCGCGTGGTGACCAGCACCGCCGCCGCGCCGTCGGTGATGCCCGAGCTGTTGCCCGCGTGCACGCTGCCGTCCTTGCGGAAGACCGGCTTCAGCCGGGCCATGGACTCCAGGTTCGCGTCGGGCCGCGGGTGCTCGTCGGTGTCGAGCACCGTCTCGCCCTTCCGCGTCTTCACCGTGACCGGGACGATCTCGTCCTTGAAGCGCCCGGTCTCCATGGCCACGCCGGCCTTGCGCTGGGACTCGACCGCGAAGGCGTCCTGCTCGTCGCGCGAGATCTCGTAGCGATCGGCCAGGGTCTCGGCGGTGCGGCCCATGGGCACGTCGGCCAGCGGACAGTGGAAACCGTCCTGGTAGTTGCCGTCGAGCAGGTCCGCGTGACCCATGCGGTAGCCGGCGCGCATCTGCGGCATGAGGAACGGGATGCGCGTCATCGACTCGGTGCCACCGGCGATGATCGCGGTGGCGTCGCCGCTGCGGATCTCGTTGCCGGCCATGAGGATCGCGCGCAGGCCGCTGGCACAGGCCTGGTTGATCGTGATCGCCGTGCCGGTGTCGTCGATGCCGGCGCCGATCTGCACCTGACGCGCGACGTTGGGGCCCGAGCCCGCCTGGCGCGCCATGCCGAAGATGACCTGGTCCACGTCGCCGGGCCGGCAGCCGGAGCGCTCGAGCACGCCGCGCGTGGCGATCACCCCCAGCTCGACCGCACTCACGCTCGACAGCCCACCGTTGAAGCGGCCGATGGGTGTGCGCGCCGCTCCGGCGATGACGACGTCGGTGGCTTGGGGCTGGGCACTCATGGGGTCTTCCGTTCCGCGGGGTGTCGACCGGCCCCGATCGGTGGCCCCGATCGGTGGGCCCGGCGTGGAACCGGGGACTGTAGCGCAAAGGGCGGGGCGCCCGCATCCGGCTCCCGGACCCACCCGCTACACTCGGACTCGTGACGCCGTCGCCCGATTCCTCGCCGCCCGTGTCCCCGTCGGCCGGCACCTCCGCGCCCGAGGCGGGGTCGCGCAGACCGACGGTGTCCAAGGCGACGGCGGCCGGCACGCGGGCGGCAGGCACGGCGGCGGCCGGCACGACGGCGGCCGGTTCCTCCGGCGATGCGCTGCAGGACCGGACCATGCGCGTCGACACGCCGGAGAACGTGGCGCTCGACTACCCCCTGGCCGGCCTCGGCTCGCGCTACGCCGCGCTGTTCGCCGACGCCCTGATCATGGTGCTGGTCGGACTGGGCGTGCCGCTGCTCCTCGCCCTGTTCATGGGCCTCGGCGGCTTCGCCGACGGCGGGCTGCTGACGGGCCTGTTCGTGCTGTGGGTCTTCCTCGTCTTCTGGGGCTACTTCTTCGCCTACGAGGCCTTCCGCGACGGGCAGACGCCGGGCAAGCGCTGGCTCTCCCTGCGCGTCGTCATGGCAGGGGGCTACCCGCTCACCGTGCAGGCCGCGGCGATCCGCAACCTGGTGCGAATCGTGGACCTGCAGCCGATCCCCGCCTGCCTGCTGGGCGGTTTCGTGATGCTGCTCACTCGCCAGGGCCAACGCCTCGGCGACCTGGCCGCGGGCACCGTGGTGGTGCGCGAGCTGCCGATCGCGTTTCCCGAGGTGGACGCCGCGACCCACGCCACCGTCGGGCTCCCACGCCTCTCCGACGCGGGCTACGCGGCGCTGGAGTCGTTCGCCGACCGCCACGGCGCGCTCGACGCGGACATCGCCCGCACGCTCGCCACGCGACTCTCTCGCAAGCTCGCCCCGGTCGTGCCGCGCGAGACCCTCGAGCACCAGATCACGCACGTGCTGCGCGTCCAGGCCGACGAGATGCAACGCCGACGCGCCGCCCGCCTGCGCGTGGCCGGCGGCTCGGCGGCCGCCACCGCGTTGCTCGCGGCCAAGCGCGAGCGCTGGCTCGGTTTTCACGAACAGGTCGGCGACGTGCGCCGGCGGGGTCTGCGCAAGCTCGGCGAGGACCAGGTCGGCGAGTTCGCCGCGCGCTACCGCGAGGTGTCCGCGGACCTGGCCCGGGCGCGCACCTATGGCGCGTCGGCCGGCACGGTCTTCGCGCTCGAGCGGCTCACCGGCGCCGCGCACAACCTGTTCTACCGGCCCGCTCGCCGGGAACTCGGTCGGCTCGGAGCCTGGATCACCGGCGGCTACCCGCGGCTGCTGCGGCGACTGTGGCGCCCCATCGGCCTGGCCTTCGTGCTGCTCTACGGCCCGGGCCTGATCGTCTACCTGTTGATGACCTCCGACCCGAGCCTGGAGACCCTGCTCTCCACCCCGGACATGATCGCGCGGGCCGAAGCCGCCACCGAACCCGGCGTGGACTACCGCGACACCTGGGACTCGCCCTGGATGGGCAGCACGGCGTTGAGTTCGGTGCTCATCGCGAACAACGTCCAGGTGGCCTTCCTGGCCTTCGCATCCGGCATCCTCGCCGCGCTCGGGCCCGTGTTCGTGCTGATCTTCAACGGCATGCACCTGGGCAGTGCCCTGGCGGTCTTCGCCAACCGCGGCGTGCTCGACGTGATCGGCGTGTTCGTGCTGCCCCACGGCGTGATCGAGTTGACCGCCATCGTCATCGCCGGCGGCGCGGGCCTGTGGCTCGGGAGCGCGATCCTGTTGCCGGGGCGCCAGACGCGGTTGGCGGCCCTGGCGACCCGTGCGCGCGACGCGGTGCAGCTGGTCTTCGGCGTCGCGCTCATGTTGCTCGTCGCGGGCCTGATCGAGGGGCACATCTCCCCGGCGCGCATCCCCGACGAGGTCAAGCTGAGCTTCGCCGCCGTCGCGGCGGCGGGGCTGGTCTGGTACCTGACGCTGGCCGGGCGCGCGCCGGCGGCGAGCGGAGCTCCTACAGCGCGCCGGACCGCTTGATCTTCAGGTAGCCGTTCACCACCCCGGCCACGGCCGCGTCGGGTCGGACGTCGAGCACCCGGATCCCACGGCGTCGCATCGAAGCCAGGGTCTTCGCGCGCGCGAGGAGCAGCTCGGCGGCCGCCGCGCGGCGGTAGGCGTCCTCGACCTGCAACACCGATTCGACGGCCGCCCGCTCGAGCTCGGGGTGACGCAGGGCGACCATCAACGGCAGGTGCCGACGCGCGAGCTGCGCGAGGTGTGTGGCCAGCGGCGCGCTGACGTCGGCGTCGATGACGTCGCCGAAGAAGACCAGCAGCGAGCGCCGGCTCACCTGCCGCGACAGATGCGTGAGCGCGCGCGGGTAGTCCGGCTCCACCGGGCGCGGCTCGACTTCGGCCAGCAGCGTCGGGATGCGGTCGGGTCGATGGTGCCCGGGCGGCAACACGGCGTGGACCTCGTCGCTGAACAGGAACACGCCGACCCGGTCGTTCCACACCCGCGCCACGTCGGCCAGCACGACGGCGGCGGCGAGGGCCGCGTCGAGCCGCTGTCGCCCGTCGATCTCCTCACCCATGAGCCGCCCGGTGTCGATGCACAGCATGATGCTCTGGCTGCGCTCGGCCTCGAAGTTGCGCACGATCGGGTGTCCGTGGCGGGCCGAGGCCTTCCAGTCGATGTGCCGTGGGTCGTCGCCGCGGGCGTAGTCGCGCAGGGACTCGAAGGAACCGGAGGCGCCGCGGCGGCGCATGGTCCGCCGGCCCGGCATGCGCTGGTGCTGATGCCACGCCAGCAGTCGCTGCTCGCGCACCTCGCGCAACCCGGGAACCACCTCGACCACCGCGTCGAGCGCATGCCGCCACGACCACCAGGAGAGTCCCAGCGGTCCTGCCAGGCGCAGGTGCAGCGCGGGGATCGCGTGCCGGCCCCGCTTGTGCGCGACCACGGCAAGCTCCCGCTCGACCCGCCCGCGCGAGGGCAACACGACCTCGCCACCGTCAACCACGTCGGGCCCCGCGTCGTCGCCCGCGTCGGCGCCCGCGTCGGCGCGCGCCGTTCGGCCCGCACCACCGTCCGCGTCCGGCTCGGGTTCGAGGTCGAGCCGCGCGCGCGGCGCTCCGGCTCCGCCCAGCGCGGCGGGGATCTCGGCCAGCCAGCGCAGGTGCATGCGACGGCCCGTGCGGTTCTCGATGCGCACCCGCAGCGTGGACGACTGGCCCCGCCCCATGCGGGCGTCGTGGGTCACCCGGAACTCGGGCGGGCCGATGCGCCGCGCAACCCGATCGTCGATGACGGCCAACAGGATCAACGCACCGCAGACGCCGAAACCGATCGCCGGCGACGCCGGCACCACGAGCAGGCCGGCCAGCAGGGCCAGGCCGAGCCGGCGGCTGGGCAGGGTCACCGCGGCGCCTCGACGCTCTCGACCACGGCCGCCACGCGCGCGTCGGCGGTGACGCCCTCCACCTCGGCCTCCGCCGTGAGCATCACGCGGTGGCGCAGCACGGGGATGGCCATCGCCTTCACGTCCTCGGGCACCACGAAGTCACGGCCCTGCACCAGCGCGCGTGCCTGCGCCGCCCGCGACAACGCCACGCTCGCGCGCGGGCTGGCCCCGAGCGCGAGGCTCGGATCCTGACGCGTCCGCCTCACGAGTGCGACGACGTAGCGGCGCAGTTCGGGGTCGAGGCGCACACGACGCGCATCCCGGCGCAGCGCCAGCAGTCCCTCCCGCCCCAGGCTCGCCGACAAGCCGAAGGTCTCCGGGTCCGCGGCGTCGAAACCCATGGCATGTCGATCGAGGATGGCCACCTCGGCTTCCTCGGCCGGATAGTCCACGCGGATCTTGAGCAGGAAGCGGTCCAGCTGCGCCTCGGGCAACGGATAGGTGCCCTCGTACTCCACCGGGTTCTGGCTGGCGAAGACGCTGAACGCCGCGGGGAGCTTGTGCGACCTGCCGTCCACGGTGACCTGCCGCTCCTCCATGGCCTCGAGCAGCGCCGCCTGGGTCTTGGCCGGGGCACGGTTGATCTCGTCGGCCAGCAGCAGGTCGGCGAAGATCGGGCCGGGCTGGAACACGAACGCGCGCTGCATCTCGTCGAGCATGTTCACGCCGGTCACGTCGGTGGGCATCAGGTCGGGCGTGAACTGGATGCGGCCGAACTCCGCGTGCAGGCTGCGCGCCAGCCCGCGGATGGCCAGGGTCTTCGCGGTGCCGGGGACGCCCTCGATCAGCGCATGCCCCCCGGCGACCAGGGTGACCAGCATCTGCTCCAGCATGTCGTCCTGTCCGAGGACGACCTGACCGAGCTCGGAGAGCAGCTGGTTGCAACGCTCGCCGGCGGCCTCGGCTTCCTCGGGCGACAGCGGCAGCGGTGGCTCAGGCACGGGACGTCTCCGGTCGGGTGGTGGATGCCGGGTCGGCGAACACGACGAGCAGGCGATCGATGGCGGCGCTCAGGGCGACGAGGTCGGGCACACCGCCGGACCCGGCGTCGCCCTCGCGCGCGGCGAGGATGGTGGTCACGTCACCGTCGCGGTCCGGCCGCGCGGCGCCGAGGGCGTGCAGCCGTTGCTCGAGCGCCGCGGCGTCGGGCAACTGCAGGTGCTGGCGCAGACCCTCCACCAGCAGACGCGCGGGGCGCGAACGGGCGGCCGCGCCCTGGTAGGCGCTGGCCAGGGCCTCGACGTGCTCGAGCGAAGAGCGCCCCGGCACGGGCGGCGCCGGCAGCGGCGGCCCGAAGCGCACGCCGGCGAACACGAGCGTGGCGAGCAAGAGCACGATCGAGCCGATCACGGACCAGCCCGCGTGCGTCCCGGCCAGCCACCGGCCGGTCGTCGCGAAGAGCCCGGCGCCCTCCTCGTAGCCGTGGTGGAACTCGTCGAACCACACGGCGTCCTCGGGCGCCAGCGCCAGCAGCGCACGGATCGCCACGGGGCCCAGCCGCGACGACCGGAGGCCGCCGTTGGTCAGCACTCCGGTGTCGCTCAGCATCAGGATGTGGCCCGCGCCGAGAGCCAGGCGCACCAGGGGCGAGCCGCCCTCGTCATCGATGAGCAGGGGTTCGATCCCGTCGGCCTGCAGCCCGGCCAGCTCGAAGACCTGGTCGACGCCGGCGATCTCCGTCGGCGCTCCCTCGAGCACCGACAGCGCCCATTCCCCGGCGCGCGCGCCCGTCCGGCAGCGGCCGGCGGCGTCGACGACGGAGACACCCAACCGGCGGGCCAGGGTCTCCTGCGGGGCGCCCGGTGGCCGCGGCGCGTAGAACAACCGCCCGCCGCGCGCGACCCAACCGAGCAGGGCATCCGCGTCCGGCTCGGTGATCTCCTCCTCCGCGTGCAGCAGCACCAGCACCGACACGTCGCGCGGGTCGAGTGCATCAACCGGTCGCATCCAGCGTGCGACCGGCCGGCCGAGCTGCTCCAGCACCTCGTACAGCGCGCGGGCACCACCGTCACCGACGAAGAAGGTGCTCGGGCGCAGCCTCTCGCTGCGCTCCACGGCCCCCGGGTTGAGCAACGCCACCACCGCGGTGAAGAGCCCGACGATGAGCAGCGCGCGTCGTTGGAGGCGTGCCTCGTTCACTCCGGCACCCCCATCGCGCTGGCCGACGCGCGCATCTCCCGAAACGCCTGCGCCTGCGCGATCCGGCCGCCGAAGGCCACCGGGTAGAAGACCGCCAGGATGCGTCGGAAGAAGGGTCGATGCGGCGAGGCCGAGAGTTCCCGCACGTAGTCACCGCCCGTCTTGCTCTCCTCGAAGCGCAGCTGCCCGGCCGTGTCGAGCCAGTGCAGCGTGCCCGCGTAGAGCGCGTGCATGGCGTCGGCGAAGCGTCCCGACGCGGCGAGGGCGCGCGCGTCGTCCAGCGCCGACGACGCGTCCGGCAGCTCGTTCACCGGCGGCCCGCCCGCCCCGCCCGGCCCGCCCGCGGTGGCCGTCCTGGGTTGGCGCAGCTGGAGCAGGGTCCAGACGAAGTGCCCGACGATCGCCGCGAGCACGAGCACCATCCACCAGAACACCAGGCGCGCGAGCAAGCCGTCCCCGCCGAGGAACTCGGCCGCGCTGGAGAACAGCCCCCCGAAGACATCGTCGAGCAGCTCCAGCACGCCGTTCCAGAGCCGTTCCATCAGGCCCTCCGACTCGGGCCGGAATTCCGGCCGCGCGAGCACCTCGTCGACGGCGCGCGAGATGCTCGAGGTGTCGGGCAGGTCCGACGGACCCGCCGCCGGCGGTGGTGTCGGGACGGCCACGCGTCAGCCCTCGACCGGGACGCTCCAGGTCTCGTCGTCCTCGGCCGCCTCCATCGCCACGGCCACGTCGAGGCCGTCCTTGCGCACCCGCATGTCGAAGTAGAGCAGCACCCAGGCCAGGGCGTAGAACGGCTCGGTCAGCACGCGCACGAGCAGCCCCGAGAGGAACAGCCACAGGGGTTGCCGGAAGGCCTCGGCGAGACTCTGCGGTTCCCGCGAGAACTGCTCGAAGTTCGTGATCCAGCTGCCTGCGGCGAGGGCGAGCCCCGGTGCGTAGGTGATCAGCATGCAGATGAACAAGGTCACGGCGATCTTGGCCCACGCGTCCCGCGCCAGCGCGCGCGAGCGGCCGAAGAAGTCCCACTGGTCCTCGATCACGAGGATCGGTGCCCAGGCGAACCAGAGGATCCAGAGGATCACGGCCGGCACCACCAGCAGGACGAAGCCGAACGCGAACGCGAACCTCGTGAACACGAACACCGTGAAGAGCGGGAACGCCTTGCGCAGCCCCTTCCTCAGCGACGCTCCCAGCGTGGCCTCACGACCCTGGACCACTTCCGACGACATCCAGACCAGTGCGCCGAGGTAGATCCAGTAGGTGAAGAACTCCATCAGGAAGGAGAACTCCTGCCCGAACACGAGCCCGACCACGGCCTGCGCTCCGAACACGAGCAGTCCCAGCAACATGAACCGGGTGAAGTGTCGCCGGAAGAGGCTGAAAGCCCCGTCGAGGATCTCTCCGATGGAGAGCGGACGCAGCGCAGAGGACGCCATGGTCGGACGGGTCTCCTCCGGGGCGTCGAGTGCGGGCCGCACGGCTTGCGCGACCGTATCCCCCGTGGGCGCAGTCTAGCGGCGGTCTCCGTCCCAACGCAACGCGCGCCGCCCGAACGGAGTCGGACGACGCGCGTCTCGGCAGATCGTCGCGGCAGATCGTCGCGGCAGATCGTCTGCGGTCGGCGGGATCAGCCGCCGCGGCCACCGCGGCCACCGCGCTCGCCGGCGCCACCTTCACGGGCGGGCTCCTGCTCGCGTTCGGGGGCGGCGTCGCGCGCCGGCGCGGCGTCACGCCCCGGCGAGCGTGCCGACGCGCGCGCGTCGGCCAGCGCCTTCAGGGTCGGCCGCGGATCCGCGTCGAAGGCCTTGACGCAGTTGCCGCAGCAGAACTGCACGAGCGTGTTGCCGTAGAGCACCTGCCGGGGGTTGTCGCCGAGCGCCTTGCCCTTCACCAGGCAGGTGGTGACCGGATAGTCGGCCGCCTGCGCGGTGATGTAGGCCTGGTCGAGGCGCGCCATCGCCGCGGTCGGGTCGGCCGTGAGCTTCTTGGCGCAGCTCTTGCAGCAGGTGCGGGCGAGACGGGTGCCGACCACGACGTCGACGGGCGCATCACCGAGAGCCTCGCCCGGCTGGAACAAACAGGTCTCGAGCGGGTAGCTGGCGGCCTGGGCCTCGATCACGGCGCGGTCCACCTTGGCGATGGCGGCGGCGGGCTCGGCGTGCACCTTCTTGACGCAGCCGTTGCAGCACAGCTTGACGAGGCGGCCCTCGACGACGACATCGATCGCATCGCCCATCGAGCCGAGCTCCTCGCCGCTGATCACGCAGGTGGTCAACGGGTACGAGGGGGACTGGGCGGCGATCACGTCGGCGTCGCCGGGCGTGGCCGCGGTGAGGAGGACGGTGAGAACGGGCAGGGCCGCAAGGGCCAGCAGGCGGGTGAGCATGGTCACGAGTGCTCCTTGGATGGTGGGTTCGGCGCGGTCTTGTCGTTCACCGGCCGGGCGCGGCTGATTATTCCAGGTTGGGCGGCTCGGCGGGGGAACTTCACGGCGACTTGCCGTGCGCCGGCGGCGGCGATGCGGCCATCATGTCCGGGGCGCACGCCCGCAGGGGCCTCTCGCCGGGCCCGTATCCACGCGGCCGAGGCCGATCCCGCCAGGAATCCCGATCTCCCGGAGAACGACCCATGCCCTCGATCACCACCACGCGGACGTGGCATCGCCGCCTCTCGATCCTCGTGGGCCTGCAGCTCCTGTTGTGGACGACGAGCGGGCTGATCTTCTCCTGGGATCCGATCGAACGCGTGCGCGGCGAGGACGCGCTGGCCGAGCCGGCGGGCGAGTCGCTCGCGGCCGGGCGGTTGGTCTCCCTGTCGGTCGCGGCCGACACCGCCGGCGTCACGCGGCTGGAAGGCGCCTCGCTCACCGCGGGGCGCGGCGGCTGGCTCTGGGTCCTGCATGACGACGAAGGCGCGCGACACGTCGTCGACGCGCTGGCCGGCGGCGTCGCGGCCGAGCTGTCCTCCGAGGAGGCCGCCGACCTCGCGCGGGGCCGCTTCCTCCCCGCCGCGGCCGGCGCCGCCGTGACCGGGGTGCGGCGCGTGGCCGTCGCCGACGGCGAGTACCGCCACAAGCCCGTGCCCGCCCTGCGCGTCGACTTCGACGATGGCGACGAGACGCACCTCTACCTGGACGCACTCACCGGCGAGGTCACCGCCGTGCGCCACGACCTCTGGCGGCGCTTCGACTTCTTCTGGATGCTGCACATCATGGACTACGCCGACCGCACCGACTTCGGAACGCCCTGGCTGAAGCTCTTCGCGCTGCTCGGCGTGGCCACCTCGTTGAGCGGGCTGGTGCTCGCCGTGCAGGTCCTCAGGCAACGGCGATCGAGCACGGAGTGACCCGCGACCCGCAGGCCGCCCCGGCCCGGTAGGATGGGCCCACCCCTCTCCTCTTCCCGAGGAGCCTCTCATGCGTTCGCCGTCCCACACCCTCGCCGCGGGCCTGTGCCTGGCCGCCATGCTGTCGGCGCTGATCGGACTGACGGTCCACACCCGCGCGGTCGCTGCTGGCTTCCCACCCTGGGTGACGCCACTCCCGCTCACGCAGCGCGACTTCCGCGTGTTCCCCAACTTCACGGACTCGAGCGCGAACGACAACGTCGTCCCGCATCCGCACTTTCCCGGCGCCACCGGGGCGGCTCTCGCGATCTGGAAGGCGCACACCGAATGGAGTGCCGTCCCGCGGGGTGGTGATGGTGCCGGGGACGGCTGGGCGGGCAATCCGGTGCTCGGCGACGGAGGCGCGCTCTTCGAGACCCACTACCAGGGCCTGGCCGTGATGCCCGGCGGAACCAACGACAACGTCCACTCGGCCATCGACGGGGGGATCTGTGGCGGCGGCACCTTCGCCTTCACCGAGACACCGACGCACGACGGCTGGCGGATCCGCTATTGCGACGGAGGCCTGTTCCAGCTGGCGTGGCACGACGGGCCGGGCGCACCGACGAACGGCTGGGACCTGCAGGGCGTCTCCACGCACGAGGTCGGACATGCGCTCGGCCTGGGCCACAGCAACGCCGCCGGGAATCCGACCATGGCGCCGGCGTTCGCCGGGACGGGTGTCGAGTGGCGTTCGATCGAAGCCGACGACATCGAGGGCGTGCAAGCCATCTACGGGATCGCCACGAGCGTCAAGCCGGTGCTGCTCGGCGCGGACGGCTCGAGCGAACCGGGCGGCACGCTGGTCCTGACGGGCACCGGCTTCGCGGACACGGGCAACGAGGTGTGGTTCACCTCGGCCGGCACGGTCGGCGACGCGCTCGTCGTGTCGGGCGTCCCGGCGGATCTCGGGGGAACGCGGCTCAGCGTCGCCGTCCCGCTCGCGGCCGAGTCCGGAGAGGTCCTGGTGCGGAGCGGGACGACCGCGACGTTCGCCGGGTTGTCGAACCCGCTGCCCCTGGACGTCGGTGGGTTTCCGGGGACCTTCGCAGGCTCGGGTCAGGGCGTGGCGGGCGCCAAGGGCTTCCCGGTCCTGTCCGGAAGCGGAGACCTGACGCCGGGCGGACCCGGGTTCACGCTCCATCTGCAACTCGTGAAGAACCTGGCGAGTGGACTGCTCTTCGTGAGCACCGAGGTCGGAGCGTTGCCCTTCAAGGGCGGTACGTTCGTGCCCGTCCCGGTCCTCGCCGCAGTGCCCGTCAGCGTGGGTGGCGGCGGCAAGCTCGACCTGCCGGGAGCCCTTCCGGTCGGCCTGCCCGCCGGCACCACGATCGTGCTCCAGGCCTGGTTCACCGACAGCGCGGCGATCCTGGGCGTGAGCGCGACCAACGGCCTGCAACTGACGACGCCTTGACTCTGCAGGCCTTCGCGTGACTCGCGACATCTCGCGGGAGGTGGCCACGACACTTCGTGATCGACGAGATCCCGCGCCGGCAGGATCCGGCGGCGTAGGGCCCAAGTCGTTCGGGGGCAACGACTTGGGCCGTCGGCCTGGATTGGCACAGGACGTGCGGTGCGGAAGGCATGTCGCTCCTGCTGCTCCCGCCGGAGACCGCCGCACGTCGCCCCCCACCCGAAGCGACGCGCGCCACTGTCCCGCAGGCCCGCCCGCGGCGGCGGCCATCCGCCCTACGGGATCTGCAGCTCGATCGGGTTGGTGACCGCGAGCCCGCCCGAGGCCGCCGGATCCCGCAGGATGGCCTGGAGATTGACGGTCAACCCCACGAGCCCGTGAGGCAGCGTTGCCGTCAGGCTGAGCGAGCCGTCCGCCGGGCCTCCGCCGGTGAGCACGAAGGGGATGCCGGCCGTCAGCAGCGGGAGGTTCTGGAGCGCGCTCCCCGGCTTCACGTCGGCGACGCCGGTCCCGCTGCCGAAGGTCAACAGGCCGAGTTCGCCACCGGCCCCGTTGACGGCGGTCAGCGTGAGGGCTCCGTCAGGGAAGCCCTGGCCGCGCAACCTCGGGACCAGGCCCGCCCCACCGACACTGCCTTCACCGTAGACGGTGAAACCACCCTCTCCGTCCGGAACGGCGACGAACGGATGCACGCCGCCGCCGAAGAACCCGTCGCCGGTGATCGCACCGTCGTTCGTGATCGAGTAGGCGTTGGCGAGGATCCAGCCCGTCGCCGGGTCGATCAGGTCATTCAGGTCCGTCATCACGCCGTCCTCGTAGACGATGGCGTGGACGCTGGAGCCGTTGGACGAGCTGGTCCCGACGATGGTCCCGTGCTCGTTGATGTCGCGCGCCCAGCTCATGCCCGCGCCTCCCAGCAGCGTGCCGAGGTTCTCGGGCACACCGTCGACCCAGACCGTGGCGGTCTCGAACTGGCTGCCGTCCTCGATGAAGTCCGCGATGCCGACGATCACGCCGGACTCGTTGATCGCGCGCGCCTCACTCACGCCGCCGAGGATCACGGCCGGGTCGTGCAGGTCTTCGATCTGGCCGTCGACCCACCTCACGGCGTGCCGGGCCGCGCCCGCGAAGCCGGCTCCCACCACGACGCCCTGCTGGTTCCGATCGAAGGGGAAGGCGGTCCCCGACATCGGGCCGGACAGCGAGCCGAGGTCCTGCGAGAGGCCGGTGGCGAGATCAAGCACGAAGGGCCGCGCCGTACCCGTCGCGGCCTGGCGACCGAGGCCGAGGACCACGCCGTCGTTGCTGATGCGGTGCGCCTCGAGCAGATCCAGGTGCACGGCACCGCCCGTGACGAGACCATCGAGCGCCTGCACCTCGCCCGCGATCCAGACCACCGCGTCCGGCGTGAAGGTGGGAAAGGGGCCGCTGAGGTCTACGAGGTAGGACTCGCCCACGGCGTCCCCGAAATCGTTGACGTCGCGCCCGTTGCCGGCCTCGTGGCCCGGCAGGGTGGGCAGCAGCGTGGTCGTGCCGTCGAAGCTCCACAGCCCGGCTTGCGCGAAGCCCGGGCCCGGCGGGAACGCGTTGCCGACGGCCAGGCCGAAGTCGTTGGTCTGCAGCGCGACGCCGCCGGACGCGCCCCCATCGGCATCGAGCTGACGCGGCGAGAAGTCGAGGTCGGCGAGTTGGGCGCCCACGACGGGCGCCAGCGCGGTCAGGACGAGGACGAGGCTGACAGCCCTGAGGAAACCCGAAGTGGCATTCGAGAGGTGTGACATGGTGTCGACTCGGATCCGAGGAGGAAGAGCGCGGCGACATCCGGATCGCCGCGGGGAAGGCGCAGTGAGTGCGCGCGAAACACGCTATCTCCCGATGCCGCGTTGGCCCGACGGCGTCGCGACGCCCGTGATCGCCGACATGTCGCGACTTCCGCGGCCCACCACGATCGGAATCTGCCCATGACGACCCACGACGAGTCCACACGCGACCTGCGCCTGTGGCGAATGCTCTTCGAGCGAGCGGGCTGGGGCATCGCCATCGGTGACGCCGAGCGTGTCAGCATCGCGCTGATGAACCCGGCCTTTGCGGCCATGCACGGCTACTCCGTGGATGAGCTCTTGAACCAGCCCGTCGAAGTCGTCTTCGCCCCCGAGGAACGCACGACCACTCTGCCCGGTCATCTCCGTCGCATCGAACGCGAGGGACGTGCCCGCTTCCAGAGCATGCACGTGCGCAAGGACGGCACGCGGTTCCCCGTCCTCGTGGATGCCACGGGCGTCCGCGACCCGGACGGTCGCGTGCGCTACCGCGCCGTCCACGTGCTGGAGCTCGATCCGACGGGCCCTGCGGACATCGAGATCCCGAGCGCACCGAAGCCCCCCGACCTCGGAGCGTTGCTCGCCGATGTCCGCCAGGTCGTGGCGGCGCTCGAGGCGCTCGTGGACGACGACCCTCCCGAGATCCTGTCGCTACGGGAGAACGAGCGCCGACACATCCTCACCACACTCGAGTCCACGCGCTGGCGCGTGGCCGGTGCACGCGGCGCCGCCCGGCTGCTCGGTGTGCCGCCGAGCACGCTGAGCTCACGCATGAAGAAGCTGGGGATCTCGAAGCGCCCCTTGGACCAGGGCTGAACGACTCCCGCCGCGGGCGCGCGCGCGAGAGCGGCCAGGGCGTTCAGGTGCTCGCCCTTGCCAGACGCCGCTCGCGCACCCAGCAGAAGAGCACCGGCACCACGAACATGGTCATCAGCTCGATGGCCATGCCGCCGAAGCTGGGGATCGCCATCGGCACCATCACGTCGGCGCCGCGGCCGGTGGAGCTGAGCACGGGGAGCAGCGCCAGCAGCGTGGTGGCCGTGGTCATCAGGCACGGGCGGCAGCGACGGGTGCCCGCCGAGACCACCGCCTCGCGCACGCCGGCCACCGAATCGGGCTCACGCCGATCGAAGGACTGCTTGAGGTAGGTCGCGATGACCACCCCGTCGTCGGTGGCGATACCGAACAGCGCCAGGAACCCGACCCACACGGCGACGCTCAGGTTCACGGTGTCCATGTGGAACAGCTCGCGCAGGTTCTCGCCGAGCAGCGAGACGTCACCGAACCAGGCCTGCCCGTAGGCCCACAGCAGCAGGAAGCCGCCCGACCAGGCCACGAAGACGCCGGTGAAGATCATCAACGTGGTCGAGACCGCGCGGAACTGCAGGTACAGGATCAGGAAGATCAGGAACAGCGCGACGGGCAGCACGACGCGCAGGGTCTTCGTGGCGCGGAGCTGGTTCTCGTAGCTGCCGGCGAAGACGAAGCTGACTCCGGCGGGCAGCTCCCACTCGCCGGACGCCCGCTTGGCCTCGAGGTAGCGCTGGCACTGCTCGACGACGTCCACCTCCGCCCAGCCCTGCTGCTTGTCGAAGACGACGTAGCTGGTCAGGAAGGTGTCTTCGGTCTTGATCACCGCGGGCCCACGGACGTAGCGGATCTCGGCCAGTTCGCTGAGCGGGATCTGCGCTTCGCCCGGCGTGGGCACCAGCACGCGCTCCATGTCCTCGAGCGTCGTGCGCAACTCGCGCAGGTAGCGCACGCGTACCGGGTAGCGCTCGCGCCCCTCCACGGTGGTGGTGATCTTGCGGCCGCCCAGGGCGATCTCGATCACGTCCTGCACGTCGGCGACGGACACGCCGTGGCGCGCGGCAGCGCGGCGGTCGACGTCGAACTCCAGGTACGGCTTGCCGACCACCCGGTCGGCCAGCACCGCGGCGGGCTCGACGCCGGGGACCTCCTTCAGCAGGCGCTCGAGCTCGAGGCCGACGCGTTCGATCGTCTCCAGGTCCGGCCCGCGCACCTTGATGCCCATGGGCGCGCGCATGCCGCTCTGGAGCATGACCAGGCGCGCGGCGATGGGCTGCAGGCGCGGCGCCGAGGTCGTGCCCGGGAGCCGCGCCGCGCGCACGATCTCGTCCCAGATGTCGTCCGGGCTGGTGATGTGGTCGCGCCAGTTGCGATACGGCCGGCCGTCCTCGTCGGGCACGAGCCGGTCCGCGGCGTCGCGCAGGTGGACGTCGTGATCGTCGTCCCAGGCGAAGCGCTCCCGGTGGCCGTTCTCGTCGACGATGTACTCGGGCGCGTAGTTGACGACCGTCTCGATCATCGACACCGGCGCGGGATCCAGCGCGGTCTCGGCCCGGCCGAGCTTGCCGACCGCCATCTCGACCTCGGGCACGCTCTCGATCGCCTGGTCGAGGCGCGCGAGCACGTCGAGCGCCTCCCCCAGGGACGCGTGCGGCATGGTCGTGGGCATGAACAGGTAGCTGCCCTCGTCCAGCGGCGGCATGAACTCCTTGCCCAGCCCGGGGAAGGCGTGCCGGCCGTCGGCCCACAGCCCGGTCCGATATACGCTCGTCGCGTCGCCGCCGAGGCCCGCCCAGGTCGCGGGAACGAACGCGAACACGCGGTCCCAACCGAGCCAGACCAGGAGTCCGAGCAGCACGGTCACGATCGGCGCCAGCAGGAACGTGCCCTTGTGGTCGAGGCACCAGCGCAACAGGCGCGGATAGACGCGCTGGAAGAACCAGAACAGCAGCAGCAGCCCGCCCACGGTCAGCGCGACGAAGAGCAGGTTCGCGAAGTCGCCACGGCGAGGGCCGAGCGGCTCCCAGGCGCCCGCGAGCACGACCGCGACGACGGCCATCGCCCCCCACAGCAGCAGCCGGTTGCCCAGCTTGCCCCAGACGCGAGGCGTCGCCGACGGCCGCCGCGGGAACAGCCAGAGCGCGAAGGCCGGGATGATCAACAGGGCCACGACGATCGACCCGACCAGCGCGAAACTCTTGGTGAAGGCCAGCGGCCGGAACAGCTTGCCCTCGGCCCCGATCATGGTGAACACGGGCAGGAAGCTGACGATGGTCGTGGCCACCGCCGTGAGCACCGCCGAGGCCACCTCCATCGTCGCGGCGTGGATCGTCTCCAGCGCCGAGGACCCCGGCGCCGCCTCGTCGAGTCGGCGCAGGATGTTCTCGCTGAGCACGATCCCGACGTCGACCATGGTACCGATGGCGATCGCGATGCCCGACAGGGCGACGATGTTCGCGTCCACCTCGAACAGCTTCATGGCGATGAAGGTGAACAGCACGGCCGTCGGCAGCAGCACCGACACGAGCACCGACGCGCGCAGATGCCGCAGCATGAACACGACGACCAGGATGGTGACCAGGATCTCGAGGCGCAGCGCCGTGTCGAGCGTTCCGAGCGTCTCCTGGATCAGCCCCGTGCGGTCGTAGAAGGGCACGATCGTGAGCTGGGAGACGGTGCCGTCCTCGAGCACGCGCCGCGGCAAGCCCGGGGAGATCTCCGCGATCTTCGCCTTGACGGACTCGATCACCGCGAGCGGGTTCGCCCCGTAGCGCGCGACGACCGAGCCGCCCACGGCCTCGGCCCCGCCCTTGTCCAGCGCGCCGCGCCGCAGCGCCGGGCCGAGCGCCACGTGCGCCACGTCCTTCACGCGCAGGGGCACGCCATCGACCGAGGTGATCACCGACTCCTCGATGTCCTCGAGCGACTCGAACCAGCCCGTGCCGCGCACGAAGTACTCGACGCGGTTGATCTCCACCGTGCGCGCGCCGACCTCCAGGTTGCCCTCGCGCACCGCGCTGAAGACCTGGTCCAGGCTCACGCGATGGGCGCGCATGGCGTCGGGGTCGACGTCGATCTGGTACTCGCGCACGAAGCCGCCGACCGACGCGACCTCGGCCACGCCGTCGGCCGCCATGAGCGCGTAGCGCACGTACCAGTCCTGCGCCGAGCGCAACTCGTCCAGGTCCCAGCCGCCGGTGGGGTCGCCGTCCTGGTCACGCCCCTCGAGCGTGTACCAGAACACCTGCCCCAACGGCGTCGCGTCCGGCCCGAGCGACGGACTCACGCCCTCGGGCAGGGTGTCGGGCGGCAGGCTGGCGAGCTTCTCCAGCACGCGCGAACGCGACCAGTAGAAGTCCACGTCCTCCTCGAAGATCATGTAGATCGAGGAGAAGCCGAAGTAGCTGAACGAGCGCACCGTGCGCACGCCGGGCACGCCCAGCAACGACACCGTGAGCGGATAGGTGATCTGGTCCTCGACGTCCTGCGGACTGCGCCCCATCCACTCGGTGAAGACGATCTGCTGGTTCTCGCCGATGTCCGGGATGGCGTCGACCGGGATCGGGTCGCGTGGCAGGCCGGTCGCGTCCCAGTCGAAGGGCGCGACGGCCACGCCCCAGCCCAGGAGCGCGACGCACAACAGCACGACGATCAGCCGCTGTTCGAGGAAGAAGCGGACGACGCTGGACAGCACCGGTCAGTGCTCCTCGGACCCGGTCCCGGCGACCTCCGGAGGCGCCACGCGCAACGCTCGCGTCGCGTCGCCACACCGGAGCATCGACAGGCCCAGGTACGGATTGGCCGTGGGCCCGACGACCTGGAGCCAGTCCGCACCCTGGTCACCGAACGCCATGGGACAGTGGTACACGGCCAGCTCGGTGGCAGCCTGCCCGTGGCCGAACACACCGGCGGCCACGGTCACCGCCCGGCCCAGCTGCTCGAACGCCGCGCGCGCGGGCAGGAGCGCTTCGGCCGACGCCAGCGCGGTCGCCGTCGATCGGGCGATCGCGGACTGCTCGCCCCAGATCGCGCGCACGGGTTCCGACAGGCCTTGCCGGGGCACGTCCGCCACACGCGCGCGCAGGACGCGCGCCGCCGCGCGAGCCGCCTCCAGGTCATCCCCCGCGAGGGCGCGCTGGATCTCCAGGTAGCTCGCGACGACCTCGGCGAGAGCCGCGCCGAAGGCCTCCGGCGCCACGAGCATCTCCGGCTCCGCCGCCGCGTCGGTGGCGTCGGTGGCGTCGGAGACAGGACTCATCATGCTCGCCTGACCTCGCAGCTGGAGCTCGGCGTCGATCTTGAACGCCCCCTGGGTGACCACGAGTTCGCCTTCCCTGAGACCCTCGACGACGACGTAGTCGTCACCGGCCCGCGGCCCCAGGACGACCTCGCGCAGCTCGAAGGTCGGGCGCTCGGCGTCGGGGCGCTTCACGAAGACGACGGCACGCTTGCCGGTCACGAGCGGCGCGCTACCCGGCACGACCAGCGGATCCGGTCCCGGCGGCGCGGCCCGGTACCCCAGCGAAGCCGCGGGCACGAGCTGCATGCCGCACAGTTCACACTCGATCTGCGCATCCGCCACGATCTCCGTGTGCATCGGGCACATCCAGGCGTCCGCCAGGTCGGGTTCGATCACGCGGCCGCCGTCGCCGAGTTCCGCATCCACGATCGCTCGCACGAACATGCCCGGCCGCAGCCGACCGTCGGGATTGTCGACGTTCACGCGCACGCGCACGGTGCGCGTGGTCTCATCGAGGATCGGCGCGATGAACGCGACGGTCCCGTGCTCGACCACGCCTGGGTAGGCGTCCACCTCGAAGGTCACGTGCTGACCGAAGCGGATCCAGGGCAGGTCAGGCTCGTACGCGTCGAGCATCAACCACACGTGCGAGAGGTCCGCGATGGTGTAGATGTGGTCGCCGGTGTTGACGTAGGTCCCTTCGGCCACCGGCTTCGCGATGACCGTCCCCGCCGTCTGCGCGAAGATGGTGACGTGCGTACTCGGCTCCAGCTGCTGCTCGATACCGGCGATCTGCTCGTCCTTGAGGCCCCACAGCCGCATGCGTTCGCGGGCCACCTCCAGCGACGCCTGCTGACGAGTGGGCACTTCCTCGCCACGCTCCAGGTAGGCGTTCGCGGCTGCCACGGCCTGCAGCAGCTCGCGTTGGGTCGTCAGCAGGTTGGGGCTGTAGATCTCGCCGAGATGGTCGCCGGCCCGGACCCGTGCGCCCACGTAGTCGACGAAGAGCTTGTCGAGACGACCGGACACCCAGGCCGTGATCGTGTCGACGCGGGTCTCGTCGTGGGAGACGCGCCCGAACAGCCGCAACGGGCGCGCGACCGCGCGGCGCTGCACGACCGAGGTCGCGACGTCGGCCAGGGCGGCGGCCTGCGGCGAGAGGGACAGCACGCCGGGGCCGAGGTCGTCGCCGTCGTCCTGGTTGGCGGGGATCAGGTCCATGAAGCAGATCGGGCACTGACCGGGATCGGGCAGGCGGATCTGTGGATGCATCGAGCAGGTCCAGGCCGTCACGCCCGCGTCGGGGGCACCCATCCTGTGCGCCGGCCCACCGTCGCAGGACCGGCCGATCACGATGCCGAGCAACAGCGCGACGAGGATCGCGAGCACACCGGGTCGCCGTCGCGGCGCGGGGGCCTGCGGTGCGGCGGTTGCCGGCGGCTGCGCTTGCGAGGCGCTCGAGGACGTCATGGGTTCTCCTCCGGAAGCAGTTCGGCCCCGGACAGGCCGCGAAGGCGGTAGCGCGCACGACCGGCGTCGGCGCGGGCACGGGCGACGGCGTGCGCGAACTCCAGCCAGACGCGCTCGGCGTCCACCAGGTCGAGGAAGGAGGCGTCGTCGTTCTGGTACGCCGTGAGCGTGGTGTTCACGTTCACCTCGGCGAGCGGGATCAGCTCCTCCTGGTAGAGCGACACGCGCCTGATCGCGTCCCCTAGCCGGAACAACTCCATCTCGATCTCCGCCGCCGTCCGGTTGCGCGCCGCGGCCAGATCGCCGAGGGCGGCGGAGAGGTTGGCGCGCGCCTCGTGGCCCATGGCCTCGTCGCGGCTGCGGAAGATGGGCAGGTCCACACCGAAGCTCACGGCGATGGCGTCGTTGCCGGAGTCCTTGATGGCCGGGCCGCTCGCCGCACTGATCGCGGTGTAGTCCACGCCCAGCGCGAAGCCGGGGTAGCCGGCGAGGTCCGCGAGGGAGACGCCCAGCTCCGCCGCCTCCACGGCCAGGCGGCGAGCGCGCAGGTCCGGGCTGGTCTCTTCGAGCCGCGCGAGCATCGCCGCCGACTCCGGGACGTGCCTCGGCGCGGGCAGCTCATCGCGGGGCTCGAGCGGGGCCCCGGTCGGTCGGTCGAGGATGGTGTTGACCCGCGCGCGCAGCGGTCGCTGCAACTCCTCACTGGCACGCAGGCGGTCCTCGAGGATGCCCAGCTCGACCTGGGCGCGCGTGAGATCGTGATGCGTGCCGACGCCGGCGGCGTAGCGTTGGCGCGCGATCGGCTCCCACTGCACGAGCAGGTCGCGGTGGTCCCGCGCGATGGCGGCGTCGGCGCGGGCGTGCAGGAGTTCGATCCACGCCTCGCCGAGCTCGACCTCGACCGCGAGGCGCGTGAGGATGAACTGCTCGCGGGCGACCTCGGCCAGGGCCACGGCCTGTTGTCCAGCGAGATCGAGCGTGCCGAACCAGGGGAAGCCCTGGGTCAGGCTCGCGCGCCAGTCCATCGCGCCGCCCCGCGTCTGGACCTCGTCCAGGTAGGGCGAGAAGGTCAGCCGCGGGTCGGGCAGGCTGGTGACCTGCGGGATGCGCTCGAGGGCCGCGCGCCAGCGCTGGTGCGCGGCGCGTACGCGGGGATTGCGGCTCACGGCCACGGCCAGGGCGCCGTCGAGGTCGGCCGTCGCAAGGTCAGCCGTCGCAAGGTCAGCGGTCGCTGCGTCGGCGGTCGCTGCGTCGGCCCGGGCCGCGTCAGCAAGAGGCCCGCCGCGAGGCGTGCCGGACGCCGCCGCCCAGTGCTCCATGCGGGAGCGGTACTCCGGCGACGTCGTGTCGCAGGCCGCCAGCGACACCAGCAGGACCATCGGGGAGAGCGTGGAGATGCGCATGGGATCAAGGGCCGCGGGTCGGCGCCCCGGCAGAGCGCCGACCCGACAGCACGGGGCTCACTTGGGGAGTTCGGCTCCGGCCTCGGCCAGCGCCGCCACCTTGCCGGCGTCGTCGAGCGCCGCGAAGTCCTCGGAGCAACCGTCGCAGCAGAAACCGATGGTCGCACCGGCGTACTCGAACGTGCCGCCTTCGGGCTCCACGTCACCGCCCATGATCGGGCACTTGGAGTTGAGCGTGAGGCTGACGACCTCGGCGACCGGCGAGGCGTCGTCACCCCCGGCCGTGCAGCCGGCGGCCACGAGGAGCAGGCAGGAGGTCAGGATCAGGGTGATGCGGGACATGCGTATTCTCCGGGCATCGGGTCCGGGCGGACCCATGGGGTGAGGGGTGCAAGGGAGACGGAGGGATTCCGTCGTCCCGGAAGACAGGGGTGGCTCGGGGAGGAGCCGGGCGGACGCAACGAGCCGGGATGCGCGACGGAGCGAGCCGTCACACGACACGTCCGCTCAGAGCAACATCACGCAGCAGCGCAGCCGTGTCGTCGCATCGGCGAACGCCGCGCGGGACCCGGAGCCGGACGGCTTACGGATCGGTTCCGGCGACACCGGACGCGCCACCGACTCGGACCAGCTCGGGAGCACGGGCGGGTCGAGGGGCAGCACGGTCACGTCGCGCGAGGGTGCGGGAGGCGCGGTCGGAAGTGGCTCGACGTGGCAGGCGCAAGGCGGACGCTCGAGGGACAGAGCGCCCGCGCTGGTCCCGCACCCGCAACAGCACTCCTCGAACACCGGGTCGGACCCGGCGCAGGTGGCTTCCGCCGCCACCGGCCCCGCGATCAGCGCCACGACCACGAGGAGCAGGACACCGCGCACCGGGGCGCGGAGGTCTCGGGCGGTTCGCACGGTGTGGTGCCGCATGGGGATCACTTCCGCGGGCTCTCCGGTGCCCGCTGGACCGTCCAGCTCGCTCGATGCAGGATACGGACCCGGCGCGGATGAGGCCAACCCCTGAACCCTCCGCCACGAGCCGGCCACCCGACCAGGCCTGATCGGGCCCTATCGGCACCCGGAGCCCTCATCCTTTGCTGTGCACCGTCGCCACCAACACACATGCCGATGGATCGATGGCGATCGAGCCACTCTGCGAGCAGGTGCGCGCGTCCCTGGGCGGCCGATCGCCGGACGTGGTCGTGATCTTCTTCACGGCCCACCATCGCCCCCACGTCGAGCGCTTCCGCGAGCGCGTGCTGCGCCTGCTGCGGCCACGCATCGTTCTCGGCTGCCCGTGTTCGGGCGTCATCGGCGGCGAGACCGAGGTGGAGGGCCGGCCCGGCCTGACCCTCTGGGGTGCCCGCTGGGCCGAGGCCGACGTGGTCCCGTTCCACCTCGAACTCGATGAGGTCGACGGGCAGCCGGGCCTGGTGGGCTGGCCCTCGTCGCTTCCCGAGGGCGCCGGCTTCATCGTCCTGGCCGATCCGTTCTCCACGCCCGGCGACGAACTCGTGGCCGGTTTTCGCGAGCGCTATCCGGGCGCGCCCGTGGTCGGCGGACTCGCCAGCGGCGCGCGGCAGGCCGCCGAAGCACAGCTGATCACGACCCACGGCGTGGCTGACGAGGGCGCGGTGTGCCTCGCCATCGGCGGCGGCACGCGGCTCGATGCGGTGGTCAGCCAGGGCTGTCGTCCCATCGGCCGGCCCTTCGTGATCACGAGCGGCGAGCGCAACGTGATCGCCACCCTGGGCGGCAAGCCCGCGTTCAAGCAGCTCGTGTCGGTGCTGCGCTCGATCGACAAACGCGACCGCGAGCTGACCCAGGGCGGCGCGATCCACGTCGGGCGCGTCGTCGATGAGCGCAAGAGCCGCTTCGGCCCCGGCGACCTGCTGGTGCGCTCCATCACCCACATCGACACCGACTCGGAGAGCATCGCGCTGAGCGACTTCGTGCGACCGGGCCAGACGATCCAGTTCATGGTGCGCGATGCCCAGGCGGCGTCGGCCGAACTCGAGACCATGCTCGCCGAAGAAGCGGCGCGGGGGCCGGCGTCGGGAGCGCTGCTGTTCTCGTGCAATGGCCGGGGTGAACGCTTCTTCGGCGCGCCACACCACGATCTCGGCCGGGTGCGTGACGGCCTGGGGGACATCCCCGTGGCCGGCTTCTTCGCCGCCGGCGAGATCGGCCCTGTGGGTGGCGAGCCCTTCATGCACGGGTACACGGCCTCGTTGGCGCTCTTCCGAGACGCACCACGAAGCTGAGCAGCAGGCCCTCGGTGAACGCGAGTCGCGCGGGCCTCCAGCGGTCGCGGCCTGCGTGTCAGCCGTCGTTGCCCAGGGCGATGCGGATGCGTTCGCGCACGCCGGCATCGGACTCGTTGTGCAGCGCGGCCCGGAGCGTGTCCAGCGCGCGGCTGGCCGCGGGCTCGGTCGCGAAGTCGCGCAGCGCCAGGGCCGCGAGCGCGCGGTGCTGGGGGCGCAGGTCATGCAGCAGGCGCTTCTCCAGGGCGACGCGCACGCGCTCCTCGTGTGCCGACGAGGGCGCCTCGGCGCTCCCGAAGCCGATCGAGAGCCCGCGCGACAGGCGGTCGTACTCCAGGCTCATCGACAGCGCGCCCAGCTCGGCGAAGGCCAGCGCGTCGTCCTTCTCGTCGGCCAGCGCCCCGGCCAGCACCGCTTGCGCGGCGCGCGCCTGATCGAGCTGGTCCCGCTCCACCTGGGTCAGGCCGAGCAGCGAGACCACGGCGCGCAACCGATCGTCGACGCTCGCCGACGGATCGCGAAGCGTCGCGGCCAGCTCGTCGAGCGCGGGCGGATCGTGGGCCAGGGCCCTGGCGAACCCGACCAGACGCACCATGCGGTCCGCCGCCTCTCCGGGCGCGAGGCCCTCGACGTCGGCCGTGTCGCGCAGCAGGGCACCCAGCGCCGCGCGGGCCTCCGGGCTGCTCCCGCGCGCGAGGACCCACAGAGCCGCGTTGGCCGTGGTCCGGTCGCCGCGCTTGTTGCCCACCTGCAGGCCCGACTCCAGGTTGGACCACACGGTCTGCGGGCCGGCCCCGGCTCGCGACTCACCGACTCCGGCTCCGGTTCCGGGCTCACCGCGTCGGATCGCGTCGCGCAATATCGGCACCACCACGTCGGGTCGGCGGTCGAGTCCGGTGCCGAGGACCAGCAGCGCCGCGGCCTTGATGCGACGCTCCGCCGACGAGTCCGCGGAGGTCTTCAGCTCCCCGCGCGCCCAGGCGACGACGGTCGGGTCCGGCGGCCGCGTGACCTCGAAGGAGAGGAGTTCCTCGCGCCGCTCGAGCACCGCGAGCGAGAACTCATGGGTCGGCATGGACAGCCCGGGCTGCGCGAGGCGCAGCGGATCCCAGGCCGCAGCCGCGATCACGTCCGCCTTCCAGTCCCAGGACAGCCGCTCGATGTCGGCCAACAGCACGGCGCCCCCGCCGAGGGCCGCGCGTGCCAGGGCCACGCCGGCCCGGGCTTCATCGGCGCGGGCGCGGGCCTCGGCCAGGAAGCCGGGCGCCTCGTCCACCTGTCCCGCCGCGAAGGTCTCGTCGAGGAAGGTCTTCACGCGCTCGAGCACCAGATCGCGGCGGCGCGTGCGCGGCATGAGCACGTCATCGAGGCGCTCGAGGTCGCCGACGAACTCGACGACGCGCTGGGAGATCCCGAGGCCATCGTCGACGACCGCGCGGTGTGCTTCCGCCACGGTCGGGATCTCGAGTCGACGCGGCGCGTCACCCGCTGCCGTCGACGTGAAGTTCGTGGCGGGGTGGTCGGGCAGGCCCTCGCGAACCCCAGGCGTGGCCGACGCGGAGCCTGGGGCCAGGTCGGACGTCGCGAGGTGCGTCGGGTCTCCCTCGGTGCCTTCCGAAACACCGGGCGTCTCGATCAGCACCCAGACGGCGCCCAGCGCCACGAGGGCGGTGACGGCCAGCCCCGCCCCCATGACTCCACGCGAGCGCTTCACGGCGCGGGCTCCGGCGCGGGGTCCGGCGCGGGGTCCGGCGCGGGGTCGCGCGGCTTCGTCACCAGGCTCACGACGATCATCAGCACCACGGCCACGATCACCGAGGGCACGACCGCGTCCACCGACGAACCCTCGGGCAGGCCCATGCGCGCGGCGGCCCAGGGGCCCAGCTCGAGGTTGCGCCAGGTCACCGCGCAGGTGACGGCGGCGAGCATCGACGTCACCGCCCCCGCCGGCGTGGCCCGCTTCCAGAACAGCGCGGCCAGCAGCGGCGGCGTGATCCCGACCCCATAGATCGTGTAGGCGAAGAGGGCCACGCTGAAGAACTCCTCGTCGCCGAGGGCCACCACCACCGCGATCAACGCCAGCAGTCCGACGACGACGCGCGCGGCCCGGAGCAGTTCCGCCTCGCTGGCGGTGCGGCGCACGAAGCGCTGGTAGACGTCGCGCACCAGCGAGGTCGACGACGCCAGCAGGTAGCTGTCGGCGGTGGACACGATGATCGCCAGGATGCTCGCCACGAGCACGGCGCCCAGCAGCGGCGGCAGTACGGTGAGCCCCAGTTCGAGCACGATCGGCCCCGGGCTCTCGAGCCCCGGCAGGAGCACGCTGCCGCCGACCGCGACCAGGATGATGATCGCGTCCAGCACCAGCACCGAGGGGATCAGGCACAGCACCGCCAGGCGCGCGGCGCGGTCGCTCTTCGCCGCGAGGAAGCGTTGGTGCAGGTTCGCGTCGCCGATCACGAGCAGGAACAGCGGCAGGGTGCGCGAGAGGATGTCGAACAGCGAGTAGTGCCCGCCGAGTTGCCGCGCGCTCTCGGGCAGGGCGCCGAGCGGCGCGAAGACCAGGCCGGACGTGCCCGCCCCCGTGGCCGAGGCCACGACCTGCGGCGCGTCGGCCACCGCGCTCCACACGACCGGCAGGGCCAGGATCAGGCCGAGGCCCATGAGCACGCCGTTGAAGGTGTCGGTCAGCGCGATGCTCATCAGCCCGGCGAGGGCCGTGTAGCCGGCGATGGCCACGGCCACGAGGATCAGCAACGTCGTCGTCGACACCTCGCCCGCGCCGAACATGCCGGAGGTCTCCAGGGTCCGGCGCAGCACCGACTCCGCCGCGCGCAGCTGGTAGCTGACGATCACCAGGTAGGCCAGCACGAGGGTCAGCGTGCCGAGCACGCGCGCCGCCGGGCCGAAGCGTTCCTCCAGGATGTCCTGCAGGGTGTAGCGGCCCCTGGCGCGCACGCGCGTGCACAGGAACGCGAGCACGACCAGGCCCAGCGCCGTGGACAGGGGCACGAGCAGCGCCGGCAACCCGACGGTGTAGCCCTCCTCGGCCAGGCCGAAGATGGACCCGGTGCCGGTCCAGGTGGCCAGCAGCGTGCCGGTCAGCACGAAGGGGCCGAGACCGCGACCGGCCAGGCTGAACCCGGCCTGGGTCGTCACCTGACGCGACTTGACCAGCCCCACGCCGAGGAGGCCCAGCAGGTAGATCAGCAGGACGGCCGGAAACAGCACGGCGCCAGTCTATCGCCGGGATCCGACGAGGGGCGCCGCCACGTGAGGCACCTCCGTGTCGCCGCCGCGCTCCTCGCGGGCCTCGCCGCCGCGCTCCTCGCGGGCCTCGTCGCTGTCCTGGCAACGGCCCCGCACCGGCTCGGCGAGGGCCCGGTCCGCTACACTGCGCCCATGTTCCCCGGATCGGACAACGCCGTGCCAGCCGGCACGCGTGTGGCCCTCGTGCACCACTGGTTGGTGCGACGGCGCGGGGGCGAGCGCGTGCTCGAGGCCCTGTCGCGAGCCCTGCCCGGTGCCGACCTGTTCACGCTGGTGCATGATCCCGAGCGCTGTCCCGCGCCGCGCGAGGTCGCCCGCGTCATCACCTCGCGTCTCGGGCGCATCCCGTTCGGGCGCCAGACCTTCCGCGCCTGGTTGCCGCTGTTCCCGAAGCTCTACGGCGAGCTCGATCTCTCGGGCCACGATCTCGTGGTCAGCAGCGACGCCTCGGTCGCCAAGGCGGTGACCGTGCCCGAGGGCGTGCCGCACCTCTGCTACTGCTACAGCCCGGTGCGCTACGCCTGGGATCTGCGCGAGGTCTACCTGGAGCGCGGCGTGCCGGCTCCGCTCCGGCCGCTGGCACGCGGCGTGCTCGAGGGCCTGCGCAAGGCCGACGCCGAGGCCGCCGGCCGGGTCGACCGCTTCGTGGCCATCTCCGCCCACGTGGCCGATCGCATCCGCCGCGCGTACGGCCGGGACTGCAGCATCGTCGCGCCGCCGGTGGACATCGCGTTCTTCACGCCCGGCGAGGAACACCCGGACGGCCCGACCCGCGCCGGCGAGGACCGCCCCTACCTGCTGCTGGGCGAGGCGGTGCCCTACAAGCGGTTCGACCTGGCCGTCGAGGCGTGCCGGCGCCTGGATCGACCCCTGGTCGTCGCCGGCGGTGGGCCCGAGTTCCGCCGCCTGGCGGGGCTGGCCGGACCGCGGACACGCTTCGTGCGCGACCCCACGGACGAGCAAGTCCGGGAATTCTACCGGAGCTGTCGGGCACTCCTCTTTCCCGGTGAGGAGGACTTCGGGCTGGTCCCGGTGGAAGCCATGGCCTGCGGTCGACCGGTGGTCGCCTTCGGCCTCGGCGGAGCTGCAGAGACGGTCATCGACGGAGAAACCGGTGTGCTCTACGGCGGGGAGGGAGCCGAAGGCCTCATCACCGGCATCGAGCGCTTCGAGCGCGAGCAGGCCTCGCTGCGAGCCTCCGCCTGTGTCCGTCGCGCCGCGAACTACGGCCCTGCCGCCTTTCAGGCCGGTCTGCGGAGGGCCTTGGCCGAGGTCCTCTCGGATCGCACCGGCACTCCCTCCTCCCGGTCAGGCCGGCCATCCCAGGGCCTGCCGGACTCATCGGCGGATCCCGCCGCGACGTCGTGAGCCCCTGTTTGCGCGGCCTGTGACCCCGCGGCTCCCGAGGGTCACCGGGACCTTCCGGAAGGAACGCGGCTCGCGCGACGTCCCTCGCCCGGAGTGACGGGCAGCCGCTCCGCCGACGGGCGAGCCGGCATGTGCACCCAGGGCGTATGAAGGAAGGGCGTGCAGCGGGCGCTTCGTTTTTGCAAATTCAGGTCAGAGGGGAACACGGGTCGGAGCCCTTCGCGCCCCGCTCGTGAAGGACCAGATCACATGTTGTCACGCCGCACGGAGACCTCACGCATCGCCCTGTTCCTGCTCGACCAGGTCCTGGTCGGGTTGGCATTCATGGCGGCGGTCGGTCTGCGCACGATCCTCGCGGGCCCGGGCCCCGACGCTCAGGAGTTCCTGATCCTGTATGCGATGGCCACGCCGGCGGTGGCGGCGATGCTGGCCTGCTGCGGTTACTACAACCCGCGCCTCGAGCAGGAACCACCCACGCAGGGCACCAGCCGCGAGTTGCTCATCGGCGGTTTCCTGGCGATGGTCGTGGTGATGGCCACCGGCTTCCTCGTCGATCCGTCGGGGCTCGCCGGGCAGACGATCTACTCGCGCTCGGTGCCGCTGCTGTTCCTGGGCACGGCCTCGGTCGCGCTCTGGGTCTCGCGACTGCTCGTGACGGTCGCCAATCGCCAGCTCGCGGATGACCCCGGGCACAGCTCCAAGCTGCTCGTCTTCGGTCTGTCACAGCGCATGCTCAAGCTGCTGGCGACGTTCCAGCGCGCACCGCACACGCACATGAGCCTGCTGGGCGTCGCCGCCGATGCGGTCCCCACCGACGTCGGCCCACGGTTGACCACGGCCGAGGCGTTGGAGTGGCTCGAGCAGGGCAAGGCCGATCACGTGCTGGTGGAGGCGAGCCGGCTCGATCGTGACCTGCTGGACCGTGTCTTCGAGGTCGCCGACCGCGAGGGCGTCTCGGTCCACATCACCAGTTCGTTCTTCCCCTCGACCACGCTGGTGCCCACCTGGGAGCGCGTCGGCGGCGTGCCCCTGCTGGGCTTCGTGAGCGCCGAACTCCCGCTGGGCGCGAGGGCGGCGAAGCGCACCTTCGACGTGGTCGTGTCCGCGGTGCTGCTGCTGCTGCTGGCCGTGCCGATGCTGATCATCTCGACCCTCGTGAAGCTGACCTCATCGGGTTCGGCCTTGATCGTGCAGCAGCGCGTCGGCGAACACGGGCACACCTTCCCGATGCTGAAGTTCCGCACCATGGTCGACGACGCCGAGCGGGTCTCGGGCCCGGTCATGGCCACCGGCAACGACCCGCGCTGCACCACGTTCGGTCGCTTCCTGCGTCGCACGAACCTGGACGAGCTGCCGCAGCTGGCCAACGTGTTGCTGGGCCACATGAGCCTGGTCGGCCCGCGGCCCGAGCGCCCCGAGTTCGTGGGCCGCTTCAAGCGGGACATCCCGCGCTACGCCCACAAGCACTGGGTCAAGCCGGGCATCACCGGGTGGGCGCAGATCCACGGGCTGCGCGGTTCGGGCACGAGCCTCGACGACCGCGTCGAGCACGACCTCTACTACATCGAGAACTGGTCGCTGCTGCTCGACATCCGCATCCTCGTGCGGACGCTCTTCGACGGCTACCTGAACGCGGCCTGACCGCCCGCGCGCCCGTCAGGGCGCCTGCCTGCCAGGCCGGACCGCCCGCCAGGCCGGACCGCCCGCCAGGCAGGACCGCCTGCCAGGCCGGACCGTCAGGCCGCACCCGGCCGCAGGTAGAAACCATCGATGCGCGGCGCCGGTGAGCCCAGCCTCGACGTCGCCTCGTCGCACAGGCTCGGGATGTCGAGACCGGCGAGCCATTCCTGCCCGCTCTCATCCACGGCCTGACGCAGGTAGCGAAGCGCCGTCTCGAGCAGGCGGTCCGCGCCACGATCGTGGGTGCGCTCGCGGTTGAGGGCGCACGCGGCGAGCTGGATCAGGCCCTGCAACAGGTGCAGCTGGGGCTCGTCGCGGCCCTGGCAAGTCCGCCAGGCGCCCTCCCAGGCCTCGTGCGCCTCCCACCACCAGCCGCGGTTGAAGAAGTCCGTGCCGCGCAGGTACGCGCTGTTGTCCATCCACCGCTGGACGGGCAGGTAGGGCGGATCGAGCTCCTCGACGCCGTGGGCGTAGCCACCCTGCATGGACGGGTGCGGCGTGTGCCCCGGCACGAAGCGATACGGCGGGAAGGGCTCGTCGACCAGCAGGGCCGGCGCACCCGGCACCCCCTCCACCGGGCGCTCGGGTGGCGTCGGGCGGCGTGACGGCGGCGGCGCGTCGTCAGCCACGCTCAACCCCCGCTCCAGGAGACCGCGGGCGAGTCCGCGCCCGGCGGCGGGCTCTCGCCGTCCTCCTGCTCGAGCCAGCCGTGAGGCAGGTGCACCTTGTCCTGGCTATGGCCGCGCTTGGCACGGGGCACGCGCAGCGCCCTGGCGGGGAACGGGATGTCCGGGTCGAGGTGCGAGAGCCAGCGGCGCATGTCCACGAGCGTGT
Source organism: Planctomycetota bacterium (assembly GCA_029259725.1). Taxonomy (GTDB): domain Bacteria; phylum Planctomycetota; class B15-G4; order B15-G4; family B15-G4; genus JAJDER01. The sequence goes on from JAJDER010000070.1 coordinate 67,805, forward strand.
CGATGTGTTGCAACCCCTCGCGCACGACCGCCGAGCCGGGGAAGCCCTTCGTGTACCAGCTGCACCACTTGCGCATCTCGAGGATGCCCTTCGTCTCGCCGAAGTACTCGACCAGCAGCTCCGCGTGCTCGAAGACGACGCCCAGCACTTCGCCCAGCGCGGGCGGGTCGGCGGGCTCGGTGCCGTCGAAGACCTGGGCCAGCTCGCGGAACAGCCACGGGCGGCCGAGGCAACCGCGGCCGATGATCACGCCGTCGCAGCCCGTGGCGCGCATCATGCGCAGCGCGTCCCAGCACTCCCAGATGTCGCCGTTGCCCAGGATCGGGATGGTGGCCTGCTCGGTGATGCGCGCGATCCAGTCCCAGTCGGCCTGGCCGCTGTAGCCGGCCTGCGCCGTGCGCGCGTGGACGCCCATCCAGCGGCAGCCGGCGTCGGTCGTGGCGGCCAGGGCGTCGGCCCAGGTGTGGCGGTCGTCATCGAGGCCGAGGCGGATCTTGGTGGTCACCGGCACCTCGCCCGCCGCGCGCACGACCGCCGTGAGCACCGCTCCCATGAGCTTCGGCCGCGCGGGCAAGGCCGAGCCACTGCCGCGTCCGGTCACCTTGCGCACCGGGCAGCCCATGTTGATGTCGATGTGATCGACACCGACCTCCTCGACCAGGAAGCGCGCGGCGTCGGCCATGTCGCTCGGGTCGGCGCCGAAGATCTGGATCGAGCGGATCGGCTCGTCGTCGGCGAAGCTGGCCATGCCCACCGTGCGCGCGTTGCGCTCGGAGAGTCCGCGCGAGTGCACCATCTCGGCCACGTAGAGCCCCGCGCCCATGCGGCGACAGAGGCTGCGGTACGGCGGGTTGGTCACGCCGGCCATGGGCGCGAGCACCACCGGCGGCCAGAGCGACACCGCGTTCGTCAGCGGCAGCGGCGCGAACTCGCCGGGCGCCGCCACGGGCACGTCGGCGTTGATCTCGGAGCGGAGGGCCATGGAACCCCCGAGTGTAGCGGCCCCGGCACGGGCTGCGGTGCCCGGCCCCGCCACGGTCTAGCCGGCGCGTGCCGGGCAGCGCCGTGGCGACGGCCCGCGTCGGCCTCGGAAGTGTTCCCCGGGCGCGGCGGAGACCGCCTTCGAGTCCCGGTCGAAAGCCCGCCAGCACCAGTCGAAGGAGGCGCTCGTCGGATTGAGGCCGACCCGCGGAGACCACGCCAGACGCGGAGCCGCGTCCTGCTCCGCCGCCGCGAGGTACAACGGCCCGTCGCCGTCGGTGAGGTCCACGGTGTTCAGGGTGCGATCGATGCCGAAGGCCACGCACAGTCGACCCGGTCCCCGCGCCAGCTGGTGGTCCTTGCCCGCCAGCAGCTCCCTGCGCGTGGGGCCGTCTCCCAGGCGGAGCAGCCGGCGCTCGCGCATGAGCTCGAGCCCGACCCGCGGCTCCACCGCGCGCAACAGCACCGCCTTGCCCCCCGCGTCGCCCTGGGCGGTGACGTTGACGCAGAAGCAGCGGCCCTGGGTGGCGTAGACGTAGGCGTGACCCGCCGGCCCGAACATGACTTCGCACCGCGGGGTCGGGCCGCGGAAGCTGTGTGCACTCGGGTCGACGCCCTCGCCGCCGTAGGCCTCGACTTCGACGATGCGCCCGGTGATCCAGCCCGCTCCGCACCGGCGCACGAGCTGCCGTCCCACCAGCGCCCGCGCCAGATCCACCACCGGCTGCTCGAAGAACGCCCGCGTGAGCGCGCCGGTCCGCGTGGCGCGCTGGCGACTCACGGGCACTCGCCCGGCAACCCCATCTCGCTCCAGGTCGCGCGCACGCGCTCGAGCACTTCCGGCGGATGCACCTGCTCGGTGGGCCACGGGCGCTCGAAACCGTCCGCTGCGCCCTTGCTGGTCACGTCGATCCCGAGCCGACGCGGATGCCAGTTGGCACGCTCGCGCAGCGAGGCGTCACGGGTCGCGTTGCCCGACCGCTGCACGTCTCGCTCCGGGTCGATGTGCGCCAGGGTCAGCCACATGAGCCGCGTGAGGTCGTCGAGACGTTCGCCCTTGTCCAGCACGAGCACCCGGTCGGTGACCACGCCGAAGCCCTGGCGCTCGCCCAGATCCCAGACCTGCTCCATGGTGACGCGCGGGATGCCCGGCGTGACCTTGTCCACCGTGACCGCCACCGCGCCCGCGCCGATCACCGCCGCCTGCTCGATCCCCGGCAGGGCCTCCAGCGCGGCCACGACCGTGTCCGCGTCGGGCGGCATGACGTCCAGCTCGCTGCGTCGCAGGCCCTCGGCGGGGAACTCGTCGGTGAGGTCGATGACCACCTTGCTGCCGAAGTGCAACGCGCGGCTGGCGTGATCCAGCGTCTCGGTCGGGCCGAACACGAACTCCAGGTCGCGCGAGGCGTCGAGCCGGTCCAGCAGCAGCCGCGTCAGCGCGTCGTCGTCCTCGAGATCGGGACCGTCCTGGTCCACGACGAGGATGACCTTGGTGAACATCGCCTGGCCGAGCCCCCAGACGGAGTGCGCCACCTTGCGCGCCTGGCCCGGGTACTCCTTCTTGATGCGCAGGATCATCAGGTTGTGGAACACGCCCGCGAAGGGCAGGCGCATGTCGATCACCTCGGGCATGACCTTGCGCTGCAGCGGCAGGAACAGGCGCTCGATGGCGGCGGCCATCCAACAGTCCTCCTGCGGTGGCGAACCCACCACGGTCGTGTGCCAGACGGCGTCCTTGCGATGCGTGATCGCCGTGACGTGCAGCACGTCGTAGTCGTCGGCCAGGGAATAGAACCCGGTGTGGTCACCGAAGGGACCCTCACGGCGCTTCTCGTCGACGTTGACCCAGCCCTCGATGACGAACTCGGCGCAGGCCGGAACCTCCAGGTCCACGGTGCGGCACTTGACCAGATCCACCGGCTTGCGCTGCAGGAACGCGGCGAAGAGCAGCTCGTCGACACCGGGCGGCAAGGGGCACACGGCCGAGAAGACCGTGGCCGCGCTGGCTCCGATGGCCACGGCCACGGGCATCGCCTCGCGCCCGAGCTCGGCGGTGCGACGCAGGTGCTCGGCCGCGGTGTGGTGCGTGTGGACATGGAAGCCGAGCGTGTTCGCGTCGTAGCGCTGCAGGCGGTACATGCCGCAGTTGCGCGCGCCGCTCACCGGATCCTTGGTGAAGACCAGCGGCAGGGTGACCACGGGTCCGGCGTCCTCGGGCCAGGTGCGCAGGATCGGGAGTTCGAACAGGTCCACGTCGTCCCCCTCGTGGACGACCTCCTGGCACGGCCCGGTACCGCGGTGGCGCGGGAAGAGCTTCGACAGCCGGCCCAGGAGCGGCAGCACGGCCAACTTGTCGCGCAGGCTGGTCCTCGGCTTCTCGAGCCGCTCGATGAAGTCCCCCACCAGGCCCTCGAGGTCCTGCCAGCGGTCCACACCACAGGCGATGCGCATGCGTTGCCGGCTGCCGTGGCTGTTGATCAGCACCGGAAAGCGGCTGTCCTTCACGTTCGTGAACAGCAGCGCCTTGTTCCCCACGTCGCCGGCCCGGGAGACGCGGTCCGCGATGGCCGCGATCTCGAGCTCGGTGTCGACCTCCCGATCGATGGTCAGGAGCTCCCCGGCGGCCTCCAGCTCGGCCATGAAGGAACGCAGGTCCGGCTGGCTCAACGCACGGGTCTCCGAACGACGTGGGGAATCACCCATCATAGCCAGGGCGGTACCATGGGATGCCCCGGAAGTCCCGAGCACCCCCTCTCTCGAGCCCCGACATCGTGACGACCTACGACGAACTCGCCAAGGCCGCCGACTTCGTCTCCGCCCGCCTCGGACGCGCCCCCATCGGCATCGTCCTCGGCTCGGGGCTCTCGGAGACGCTCGACAGCGTGGACCGCCCACGCTTCCTCGACTACACCGAGATCCCGGGCCTGCCCGGCACCAGCATCGTCGGCCACCGCGGCGCCCTGCTCCACGGTCACATGGGCGACGTGGCCATCCTCGGCCTGTGCGGCCGCGTCCACCTCTACGAGGGCCGGCCGATCGAGGAGATCGTCGCGCCCGTACGTCTGCTGTCGATGCTCGGCGTGCACACCCTGGTCGTGACCTCGGCCGTGGGGTCGGCCGACCCGGAGCTGCTCCCCGGCCACGTGATGGCCGTCGAGGATCACATCAATCTCTCCGGCGAGAACGTGCTGGCCGGCGAGAGCGACAACCGCTTCGGCTCGCGCTTCCCCGACATGACCCAGGCCTATGACAAGACCTGCATCGCGATCGTCGAGGAGGTCGCCGCCCTGGCCGGCATCCCCATGCGCCGCGGCATCCTGGCCCAGTTCCGCGGCCCGTCCTACGAGACGCCGGCCGAGGTGCGCATGGCCAAGACGCTCGGCGCGCGCGTGGTGAGCATGTCGATGGTCCCCGAGGTGCTCGCCGCCCGGCAGCGCGGCATGCGCGTGCTCGGGCTCGCCGCCGTGACCAACCTCGCCGCCGGCCTGGGCCTCGCCGCCCTCGAACACCAGGACGTCCTGCGCAGCAGCGCGACCAACGCCGAGATCCTGCAGAACCTGCTCTCGGGCGTCGTGCCGCGCCTGGCCGCCATGCCCTGACGCACTTCGCCGGCCCCATCGCCGGCCCCATCGCCTCGCCCATCGCCCCGCCGGACACCTCGCCCGACACCTGCCCTGGACCGAGCCCTTTCATGACCGAGACCACCGGTGCCCCCATGACGCTTGGCAACCACTACCCCTCGCAGGCCGAGGTCCTGTTCAAGGGCAGCGAGATCCACGCCAGGGTCGGCGAGATGGCCGCGGACATCCGCGACGTGTACGGCGACGAGGAGATCACCATCGTCGCCGTCCTCCACGGCGCGCTGATCTTCGTGGCCGACCTGATGCGGGCGTTGCCGATGCCCATGCACCTGACGGCGGTCGTCGCGAGCAGTTACCGCGGCGCCGCCACGAGCCCCGGCGAACTCGAGATCTCGCTGAACAGCGAACTCGACATCGCCGACCGGCACGTGCTGCTCGTGGACGACATCCTCGACACCGGGCGGACGCTGTTCCGGCTCAAGCAGATCGTGGCCGCCCACCATCCGCGCTCGGTGCGCGTGGCCGCCCTGGTCGACAAGCCGTCCCGGCGCGTCGCCGAGCTGAAGGCCGACTTCGTGGGCTTCGAGATCCCCGACCTGTTCATCGTCGGCTACGGGCTCGACTTCAACGGGCACTACCGCAACCTGCCGGACATCGTGGCGCTGCCCGCCGGCACCTGACGTCAGCCGGGCTTCGCCCCGGATCCACGGGGCACCTCGGGCGCGGGGCTCTCGGGGCACTGACCGCACGCCGTGGGCGGGGTCACGCGGCGGATGGGCTCGCACAGGGCCTCGTAGTACAGGCGACACGCGCACCACTCGGGGAAACGCAGCAGCTGCGCCTCGGTGACCGGGTGGCCGTCGCTGGCGATGGCCCCTTCACTGTTGCGTCGGCGTCGACGACGTCTGGCCATCCGATGCCCCCTGGGTACCTGACGTGGACCGTCGTGGCGACGTGCTGTCGTCAGCCCGACGATTCACGAAGAGGCAGGCTACCCAGCAACGGGGGCGTCGTCACGAGAGCCGCTCGTCCGTTGATGCGCACTCCTCGATCGGCGCGGGCAGCGTGACGAACAACAGACAGCCTTCGCGCGAGTGCGGTCGGTGCACCGACCCCGGCGGATGCCAGACATGGCTGCCCTCCCCCCACGTGCTCCCGCCGTCCTCGATCGACCCGGCGAGCACCAGGTACTGCTCCCCCTGCGGGTGTCGATGCGCCGTGTACGACGCGCCAGGTTCGAAGCGCAAGAGCACCGACGAGGCGCCGGTCTCGGGATCGAAGCGCAGCTTCTTCCAGCGCACGCCCTCGACCGGCGTCGGCCGCCAGGGAAGGTTGCCACTGTCGGTGTAGGCACTCGGGTGGATCGACGGCACGGGAAACCCCAGGGGTCGACGCGAACGGGTTCGGACGGGTTCCGCCCGGGTCCGGATCCTACGGCATGCTCGCCGCGCGCGGATCCAGGTCGAGGGTGTCGGGGTCCTCACCGGAGAGGACCGCCAGGAACGGAGCGCCATAGGCCTCGATCTTCTTCGGCCCGAGGCCGTGCACGGCGAGGAGTTCGTCCGCGCCACTCGGCCGCGCGCTGCACATCTCACGCAAGCTGCGGTCGGTGGCGATCACGTAGGCCGGGACCTGCTTGTCGTCGGCGAGGCGCTTGCGCAGGATCCGCAGCCGATCGAAGAGCGCCTCGTCCTCTTCGGTGACCTCTCCGTCGACGACCTCCACCGCCGCGGCGCGGCGCTTGCGAGCACGCTTGCCCGACCCGCGTCGGCTCGAGGACGCGGCCGGTCGCTCGCGGGGACGCGACAGCAGCAGCCGCTCCTCGCCGCGGAGCAGCGCCTTGCAGCCCGGTGTGAGCACGAGCACCGACCAGTTGGCCAGGTCCTGCTCCAGCAGCCCGCGATGGATCAACTGTCGGATCACGGCCATCCAGTGGTCGCGTGACTGGCCCTGCCCGATGCCATGGGTGGAGAGCTCGTCGTGTCGGTTCTCGATCACGCGGCGACCGCGCCCGCCCATGAGCACATCGACCACGTAGGCCGCCCCGAACCGCTGCCCCATCCGGAACACGCAGCTCAGGATCTTCTGCGCGTCCTCGGTGGCGTCGTAGGTCTCGGGGGGATCGAGACAGACGTCGCAGTTGCCGCAGTCCTCGACCCGCTCCTCGCCGAAGTAGCCGAGCAGCGCGCGGCGGCGGCAGCTGTCGGCCTCGGCGATCGAGACCATGGCCCGCAGCCGGTGCTGGTCCACGCGCAGCTGCTCGGCGTCGCGTTCGCCATCCCACTCGCCCCCCGACTCGATCAACCGGTGGACGAGCACCACGTCCGCCGCCGAGTACATCAGCAACGCGTCCGCCGGGGCTCCGTCGCGCCCCGCGCGCCCGGTCTCCTGGTAGTAGGCTTCGACGCTCTTGGGCAGGTCGTGGTGAACCACGAAGCGCACGTTGGCCTTGTCGATGCCCATGCCGAAGGCCACCGTCGCGACGACCACGTCGATGCGCCCGGTGAGGAAGTGCTCCTGCACGCGCCGACGCTTCTCGGTCGGCAGGCCGGCGTGGTACGCGGCCGCGGAGTGCCCGGCGTGATCCAGGGTCGCCGCCACCTCTTCGGTGCGCTTGCGACTCAGGCAGTAGACGATGCCCGCCTGCCCGCGGCGCTCCTCGACGAAGTCCGTCAGCAGGTGCTTGGCGCCCGTCTTGGGCCGCACGCTGTAGCGGATGTTCGGGCGGTCGAAACCGGCGACGAAGCGAGCCGCCTGCTGCAGCCCGAGCTGGACCACGATGTCCTCGCGCGTGTACGGGTCGGCCGTGGCTGTCAGCGCGATGCGCGGCACGTCCGGAAAGCGCTTCGCCAGCACCGACAAGCGCGCGTACTCGGGCCGGAAGTCGTGCCCCCACTGGGACACGCAATGGGCCTCGTCGATGGCGAAGAGCGCCAGCGGGATGCCCGCCAGGCGCTCCAGGAAACCGTCCAGCATGAGCCGCTCGGGCGACACGTACAGCAGGTCGAGCTCACCGGCGTGCAGCCGCGTGAGGATCGCGCGGGCCTCGTCGCTGTCCAGCAGCGAGTTGTAGGCCGCGGCGGCGACACCCTTGGCCCGCAACGCATCGACCTGGTCCTTCATCAGCGCGAGCAGCGGCGACACGACCACCGCCGTGCCGGGCCGGATCAACGCCGGCACCTGGTAGCAGAGGCTCTTGCCGCCGCCGGTGGGCATGAGCACGAAGGCGTCCTCGCCGCGGCAGACCGCGTCGATGATGTCTTCCTGGTACGGACGGAAGACCTCGTGCCCGAAGATGTCGGCCAGCATGGCGAGCGAGGTGGCAGTCACGGGCGTCCGAGGCAGGAGGTGGCCATGATCCTGGGGCCTCGGGTGGCCTGACGGACCGAAGGCCCCCGCATTTCATGGGGGCCGAGGCAGGGAATCAACCGCTACACCGTGCCCGCTTCGATCCGCGCCCTCAGTGCGGCCCGCCCGGCCTCGTCCAGGAACGCGGCCTCCAGCGCCGCGAGGGCGAAGGCGCGCAGCTGTTCCAGGTCGTAACCCCAGGTCGCGGCGGCCAGCAGGTACTCGTCGGTCAGCGTGATGCCGCTCACCGCCGGATCATCGGTGTTGAGGGTGACCAGGTGCCCGGCGCGGTGCAGCGCGTCGAACGGGTGGGCATCCAGGCCGGAGACCGCGCCGGTCTGCAGGTTGCTGGTCAGGCAGCACTCCAGCGCCAGGCCCGCCTGCCGGACCCGGTCCGCGAGGGCGGCATCCTCACGCAGGGCGACGGCATGGCCGATCCGCGTCGCGACCAGTCCGTCCATGGCCTCGACGATGGACTCGGGCCCACAGGCCTCACCGGCATGGATCGTGACCGGGAGTCCGGCCTCGCGCAGGCGACGGAAGTCCTCGGCGAAGGGCTCACCGGGCATGTCCTCGGGGCCCGCGAGGTCCACGCCGACCACGCCCCGGTCGGCGTACGCCAGCGCCAGCTCGGTCAGGGCCGCGTTCACTTCCGGCGGCTCGCTGCGGTACAGGCACAGGATCGCGCCCCAGCTCACGCCGTGATCGCGGCCGCCCGAGGCGAGGCCCGCCAGCGCCTCACGCAGCACGTCCTCGGCGGAGTGGCCGTCGGTGGCCTGCAGCGCCGGGCAGAAGCGCGCCTCGAGATGGACCACGCCGTCGGCCGCGGCGTCCTCGAGCAGTTCGTAGCCCGCGCGCTCGAGCGAACCGGGCGCGTTCAACACCGGGTAGAACGTCTCGAACGTGAGCAGGAAGTCGCGCAGCGTGCGGCAGTCGGGCGAGACCCGCACGTGGGGCAGGAGCTCCTCCACCGTGTCGGCCGGCAGCGGGATCCCGGCCGCCTGCGCGATCTCCAGCAGCGTGCCGGGTCGCACGGCCCCGTCCAGGTGACAGTGCAGGTCGACCTTGGGCAGCGCGAGCACGGCGGCGCGCTCGAGGCTCACGTCGTGAGTTCCTCGACATCGCGGTCGGGAATCGCCGGAAGCGTGGGGGGAGGCTCGGGCGCCTCGAGATCCTCCATCTCGGCGAGGTCATCGGCGCGCGCGGTGCGCACCGAGCCGGCCGTGAGATACGTCGGCCCCTCGAGGCACGCGCGCAGGTCGCGGCGCAACTCGCGGGCCTCCTTCGCGGTCAGGGACCGCCCCGCCACGAGCCGCTTCAGGTGACTGTCGTAGCGCTCGTTCAGCCAGGCCTCGTCGTACTCGACGTACTGGAGCACCTCGGCCACGCCCTCGGCGGGGACGTGGTTGACGAACCGGGTCGTGCCGTCGGGATCGATGCGCACGTGGGCCGCGTCGGTGTCACCGAAGAGGTTGTGCATGTCTCCGAGGATCTCCTGGTAGGCGCCGACCAGGAAGACGCCCAGGATGTAGGGCTCACCCTCGCGGAGTTCGTGGACTTCGAGCACGTCCTTGGTGTCGCGCAGGCCCGGGAACCGATCCATCTTCCCGTCGCTGTCGCAGGTCATGTCACCGAGCAGGGCGCGCTCGGCGGGCTCCTCGTCGAGGCGCGCGATGGGCATGACCGGGAACACGTGGCGGATGGCCCAGTGGTCTGGCACCGACTGGAACAGCGAGAAGTTGCAGAAGTAGATGTCGGCCAGCTGCTTGTCGAGGCCTTCGAGCTCCTCGGGCAGGTGATCGACGTCCTTCGCGAACCGCGCGATGCGTTCGAGCGTGGCGAAGAAGACCGTCTCGGCCACGGAGCGCGTGCGCAGGTCCACCAGGCCCAGGCTGAAGCGCTGCAGCAGCTCCTCGCGCAGGCCGAGCGCGTCGTGGTAGACCTCCAGCATGTTCTTGCGGGTGACGCCCTCCAGGTTCTCGCGCAGGCTCTGCAGGATGTCGGGCTCGTCGTCGGTGCGGGGCTGCACGTCGGCTGCGCGCGGGTGGCGCGAGGCGCCCACGACCTCCACCAGCATCACCGCGTGATGCGCCGCCAGGGCGCGCCCTGACTCGGTGACGATGTCGGGGTGCGGCACGTCCACTTCGTCGCAGGCCTGCTGGATGTGCCAGACCACGTCGTTGGCGTACTCCTCCTCGCTGTAGCTCATGGACGATTCGAAGCGCGTGCGCGACCCGTCGTAGTCCACGGCCAGCCCCCCGCCCACGTCGAGGATCCCCAGTGGGCAACCCAGCGCGCGCAGCTCCAGGTAGAGCCGGCTGGCTTCGCGCAGCACCTGCTTCCACGGTCGGATCGCGGTGATCTGGCTGCCGATGTGGAAGTGCAGCATCTTCACCTGGTCGATCAGGTCCACTTCGCGCAGCCAATCCGCGGCCGCCACGAGCTGCGTCGCGGAGAGACCGAACTTGGCGCGGTCGCCCGAGCTGGACTGCCAGCGCCCCGTGCCCTGCGAAGCCATGCGCGCGCGCAGGCCGAGCCAGGGCGCGGCGTCGCGGCCCTCGCTGCGGATCACGCGTTCATAGGTCTCGATCTCGGAGGGCTTCTCGATCACGACCACGACCTCGTGACCGAGGCGCACGGCGAGGCAGGCCATCTCCATGTAGGCCTCGTCCTTGTAGCCGTTGCAGACCATCAGGCTGGGCTTGTCGAGCAGGGCGACCACGGCCATCAGCTCAGGCTTGCTGCCGACCTCCAGGCCGAGACCGCTGTCGTCGCCGAGCTCGATCAAGGCCTCGACGACCTGTCGCTGCTGGTTGACCTTGATCGGGTAGACCGGGCGGTGGCGACCGGTGTAGCCGAACTCCTCGCGCGCGCGGTCGAAGAGCCGGTGCAGCGTGGCGACCCGGTGGCCGAGGATGCCGTCGAAGCGCAACAGCAACGGCAGGCTGCTGCCCTGGTGGCGCGCCTCGGCGACGACGTCCTGGAGCGCGGCCGAGGGTCCGTCCTGGCCCTCGGGATGCACGTCCACGCGTCCGTCGGCCGCAATGGAGAAGTACGGGCACCCCCAGCCGGGGAGGTTGTAGAGCTCTGCGCTCTGCTCGGTGGTCCAGCGACCCGATCGGCGATCGACCATGCTGTCCTCGTCGGCACACGCGGCGTCCGCAGGCGAGCCGCGGAGCATCCAGGCGGTATAAGGAGGCGACCCGGAGCGGGCAGGATTCCGACCGGGAGCGAACCGCGGATCCTACCATGTCGCCCCGCCTGGCCTTCCCGTTGCTGCTGCTCGTGACCGCGCTCGCGGCCCTCCCCGGCTCGGCCTCCGCGGCCCCGGGCGACGAGCACGTCCGGCCCGGCGAGTGGAGCCGGAACAAGGTCCCCGACGGCTGGGTCCTGTTCGAGACGCCGCATTACCAGGTGCAGAGTCAGGTCGGCGAGGACAAGGCGCGCCGGCTCGGCCAACACCTGGAGGCGATGCTCGCCGTCTACGGGGAGATCCTGCCCTTCCGCAAGCAGCTGCCGACGTTCGTGCTCAAGCTCTTCGACGGACGGGGGTCCTTCCTGGCCTACAACCCGGGCGCACGCAACGCGGCGGCGTACTACGACAAGTCGGCGAAGGAACTCGTCGCCTACGACTCCGGGATCATCCTCGGCGTGCGCGACATTCCCGCGCGCATCCGCCTCGTCCCGGGCCTGCCCCTGGCGCTCACCGATGCCGAGGTCGAGGAGCTGGCGGGCCTGTTCGATCGCATCACCGACAGCTACCTGCTCGACCTCGGCGGCGTCCTCGCCCACGAGGGCTGGCACCAGTACTTCCACCACTACACCGTGAGCTGGGTGCCGATGCCTGCCTGGCTCGACGAGGGGCTCGGTGACTACTTCTACACCGCGGTCCGAGAGCAGGGCGAAGACGGCGGGTACACCCTGGGCAAGCTCAACGACGACCGCCTGCGCGTGATCCAGACGGCCTTCGAGGAGGGCACCTTCGCGCGCTTCGAGGACATCCTCGAGTTCGAGCAGGCCGACTACTACAGCAACGCGCAGGTCTACTACGCCCAGGGCTGGTCGATGGTGCAGTTCCTCATGCACCACGAGGACGGCAAGCTGCGCGCGCTGATCCCGAAGCTGATCAAGGACTTCAAGGGCAGCAAGAACTTCCGCCGCTCCACCGAGAAGGCCTTCAAGGGGCGCGACCTCGACGAGCTGGAACGGCAATGGGTCGGCTGGGTGTTGAGCACCGAGGCCCAGGATCCGCTGCGCGAGCTGGCCGTACGCTTCGGCGACCGCCTCCTGCCCGACGACCTCGAGGCGCCGAGCTCCTGGCGCGACCGGTACCTGCGTCTGGCCGTCGAGGCCCACGTCGTCGATGCGGAGGACGCCGTCGACGGCGACACGGATCCCTGATCCCGACCGGCCGGGGTCGGAGCGACCATCCCGGAGGAGGTCGAATGGAGCGGGTGATCGGAATTGAACCGACGACAACAACGTTGGCAACGTTGTGCTCTACCACTGAGCTACACCCGCTCGGGTCACAGTGGTGAGGCAAAGATTTACGTCCTGAGGGCCACCCGGGTCAAGAGGGCAGTGCATCGCGCCCTTCCCTCGCGTCGCTTCGCGACTAGACTGCTGTCGCCATGCTCGACTGGTTCCTCTATCGCCTGGGCCCGAAACTGCCCGATCTGACCACCCTCGCGGTGGGAGATCCGCCTGATCCCCACCCCGCCGACGACCGGCTGGAGCGGGCGCGGGCGGCGCTCGACGCCTTCGAGCAGGCTCCGTTCGAGCCCCAGGGAGACGACAGCCCCTTTCGTCTGCTGATGGGCATGGGGATGCGGAACCTGATCACGTCCGAGGCGGACAAGAACCCCGAGACCGCCGGTCGCACCCGCACCTACGAGTCCTACGGCACGTTCCAGCCCGTCGAGATCAAGGTCGATGACGAGCTGACCCTGACCGGCATGCGCTCCACGGGAGCGCCCGGGGCGCCGGTGATCCTGGTCATCCACGGGCTGTTCGACAGCCACACCAGCTCCTACGTGGTCGAGCACGCCGAGATCCTGCGTCGCTGGGGCTTCCACGTGATCGCGCTGGACATGCGGGACCACGGCAGGCTGCGCGGCCGATCGACCACGTCGCTGGGGCTGTTCGAGGGCAAGGACCTGTTCGCGGTGGCGCGCACCCTGGCGCACGCGGAGGGCGTCTCGGTCGGCATCCTGGGACTGTCCTACGGCGGACACTGCGCCGTGCGGGCGGCCTACGAGGCCTCGGTGGCCGGCGAGCCCGAGGTCCTGAGCGGCGGCGTCTTCGCGATCAGCGCGCCGTTGAACATCCACGAGGCGGTGGCGGCCCTCGATGACCCGGACTCGCGGCTCCCGCGGGGCAAGGGCTTCAGGGACCGCATGATCGTCAGCGCGCTGCACCGCAGCTTCCGGCGCCACCTCCGCTACAAGGTCCGCGAGCTGGGCAAGCTGGAGTACCCGATCGGGGACTTCGAGAGCTACATCCGCGCCGCGGTGCTGCCCAAGTACCCCAACGAACCGGGTCTCGTGGGCGCGTTCCTCGGCAAGGCCCGCTCGACCCAGGCCGACCTGCTCGGCGCGATCGAGGTCCCCACCGCGATCCTCCACGCCGTCGACGACCCGGTGGTCCTGGGCATCCACATGCTCCAGGCGCGCAAGGAGGCCGGCGACAACCCGTGGATCCGCACGCGCATGCTCCCGCGCGGCGGTCACGTCGGCATGGCCTACCTCGACGCGCAGGGCGTGTTCGGCATGCTGGGCTCGTTCTTCGGCCTGCTGCGTGACGGCTGAGCGTCCCGCCGGCGGCGCTCCGAGCTAGCTGGCGTCGTCGGCCTCGTCGTCCTCGGGTCGCGCCAGGAAATCGAGCTGCCTCGCGCCCCGGCCGATGCGGCGCGCGGTCTGGATCGCGCGGCTGACGTACACCTTCGCGCTGCCCACGGCGTCGTCCAGATCCAGACCCAGGGCCAGGCCGGCGGCGATGGCGGCGGAGAAGGCGCAGCCGGTCCCGTGCACGTTCTTGCGACGTGGGATGCGCGACACGCTGAGCAGGGTCACCTCGTCCTTGGTGGCGAGCACGTCGACGGCCTCGTCCCCGGAGCGGTGGCCGCCCTTGAGCAAGGCCGCCTGGGCGCCGCGCCGGATCAGAAGCTGCAGCGTGCCCTCGACGTCGGCCTCGACCTCCGCGACCGTGCGGCCGGTGAGTTCGGCCGCCTCTTCCAGGTTGGGCGTGATCACGGTGGCGAGGGGGACGAGCTGACGCACGAACACCGGCACGTCGGCCTTGCGCAGGAAGCGGGTGCCGTCGCTGGCGCACAGGACCGGATCGATCACGATCGGGATGTGCTTGCGGGTCAGCGGGCCGAGCGCGCGGGCGACGGCGCGCACGACCTCGGCGCTGGGGAGCAGTCCCAGCTTCACCACGGCCGGACGCACGTCCTCGAGCAGGGCCACGAGCTGTTCCTTCACGTGCCGTCCCGACAGGGGATGGACGCGACGCACCCCGGACGGCGCCTGGACCGTCAGCGCCGTGGGCACCGCCATCGCCGACAGCCCGTGGGCGAGAAAGACCTTCAGGTCGGCCTGCAACCCGGCGCCGCCCGAGGGGTCGGATCCGGCGATGGACAGGGGCGTGAGGGGCCTTTCGGTGCTCATCGGAATCCGTTCGCTCGCAGGGTGTCGAGGGCGATCTTGAGCAGGGCCACGTCGGCGACCGGATCCACGTCCAGCGCCGTGGTGACCCTGCGGCCGTGGATGTCCGCCAGGGTGCGGTAGTCCAGCTCCCCGAGGCCAGGGGGTAGACCCTCCTCGGTCCCGGAGATGTCATCGAGGGACAGGCCGACGAGCGAGCCGCCGAGCAGGTCGAGCCAATCGGTCTCCTCGAGACCGGACAGGTGTCCTCGAGCCGGACGGTGCCAGTAGCCGAGGGGGCGCCCGGCGAGATCCTCGAGCACGAGCAGCAGCTGACCGGGATCCGCGAGCGGTCCGGTTCGCGGGGTCTGGATGGCCAGCGACAGTCCTGGATGGGCGGAAAGCACGGCGAAGAGCGTCCGGCAGGCACCCTCGACGTCGAGCTCTCCGGGCAGCTCCAACACGAGGCGCTGCGCACGCGCGGCCGCTGCCACGGCGACCGCGGCACCGATGCCGTCGAAGTCGCAGCGCACCGCGTCGACCTTCAGGCCGGAGAGCGAAACCGGCCGTGCGCCCTTCCCAACGACGAGCATCGTCCGATCCAGGCCGAGCGTCGCGAGCGCCGACTGAATGGCCATTCCATCCAGTGCACGCTCGCCAAGAGCACCCGAGCCGAAGATCATGCCGAGGGCTCCCAACACAGCGCGCAAGCCAGCGGTAACGGGGAGCTGTTCCGCGCCCCACCCAGATTCCGGAGGCACAATACCGATGAGAACCCACCACGTCGCCCTCGCCCTGTTCGCTCTCGGCGGCAGTCTCGCGAGCGCGCTCCCGGCCCAGCACGCCGGGCCCGACGCCCTGATGTCCTTCGTGCGTGCCACCGACGACGACGAGAAGCCCCGCCTGGGCGTGACCGTCGATGTGTCCGACGACGGGCTGGTCGTCACCGAGATCTCGGAGGGCAGCCTGGCCGCGCGTGCCCGCCTCTCCGCCGGCGACGTGCTGCATCGAGTCAACGGCGTGATCGTCACGGGAGTCGCGGACGTGGCCAAGGGCCTGTCCGCCGTGCGCGATGACGGCGTCCACACGATCACCGTCATCCGCGAGGGTGAGGGCCTGGTCACCCTGGACGTCGAGCCGGTCCGCGAGCGTCGCCCCGCGCCGGAGCGTCACGAACGACGCGCCGATCCCGAGGTCCGGGGCGAGCCTCGCCTGGAGCTGCTGCCCCAGGGCGGCAGGACGCTGCGCTTCGACGCCGCGCCGTCCGGGGGCGGTGGCTTCCTGGGCGTGAACCTCGGCGCCGGTTCGGACCGAGGCGTGCTGGTCGCCGGCATCATCCCGAACAGCGCGGCATGGTTCGCGGGGCTGGCCGAGGGCGACCTGCTCGTCGCCATCGACGGCAACACCCTGACCACGCCCGACGACGTCGTCGAGGCCATCTCCGGCAAGGAAGCAGGGACGTTCATCAAGGTCAGCTACGTGCGCGAGGGCGAGCGCGGCTCGGTCAAGGCGCGCCTCAGCACGCGGCTGCCCACCGGCGCTCTCGGCCTGCTGTCCCCCGACAACCAGGGGTTCTTCGGTGGGGCGGTCCCCGGTGGCTTGACGCTCGACCTCAGCTCGCTCGCGGAGCTCGGGAGCGTCGATCGCGGAGCGCTGCAAGAGCTCGGCTACCTCGGTGACCTCGGCGACCTGCACGAGCACCTCGGCAAGCTGCACGAGCTCGGTGACATCGAGGGCCTTCACGAGCGCCTGCAGCAGCTGCACCTGGGCGACGGCGGCAACATGTTCTTCTTCGGCGGTGAGGACGACAGCGACCAGCCCCGCATGCGGCTCCAGCGCATGCACCGCGGCCACGCCGACCACGGCGGTGACATGACTCTCCCCGACGGCATCGGCAAGATCCTCAGGGAACACGGCATCGACGTCGAAGGCCACGGCAGCCTGAAGATCTCCATCGCTGACGGCGTCATGACCATCGACCGGGACGGCGACAGCCAGACCATCGAGCTGGACGACGACTTCGACGGCGTGATGCACCTCACCCACAAGATCGAGGTGATCGAAGAGGATCACGACCTCTTCGACGACGACACCTTCTAGGGTCGGCGGGCAGACCGTCCTGCGACGTTCTCCGACGTTGCCGCGGGGGGCATCCTCACCAGGGGATGCCCCCCGCTTCGTGTCAGGCCTTCCGGTCCGCGCGCTCCTGCGCCTCCACCGAGGCGAGCAACCGGTGCAGCGCCGAGGCCACGTGTTCGGCCCTCGCCCCCCGACACGCCGTGCCCACGTCCCACTGGCCCAGCACACGTCGGTCCGCCGGGTCGAGGCCGTTGAAGCCGCGCTGCTCCGCGGACAGGCCCTCGAGCGGAAGCGGCCGCGTCAGCGTGCGCGTCAGCGGCACCGACCGGCGGGCGGCGAGAGCGGCCACATCGCGAAGCGGATCGCGCCTCCGCTCCTGCTCGTGCAGCCGGCGTGCGTAGCGCAACCCGCTGCGTTCCCAGACGAGCCGGCAGAACGCCGTCGTCACCGCGATCCAGGCCCGCGGGTCGTCGAGGGCGTCGAGCGACCGGATCTGGCCGTCGCGCCAGACCGGAGTGGCCGGAGGCAGGGCCCCGCCGCCGGGCCGGCGTGCCCGGGAGGGCGCGCTGTGTCGTGCGACACGACCCGTGCGCCCGCGCCCAGGCTTCCCGGCCTCCCGTTCCTTCGCCATCGCGCCTCGCCTCCCCTCGTCCGGGCAGACTGAACCCGCCGCCGCGCGGGAGTCACGGGTGAATCCGCGGAGGGCGAGACGCGGAGCGAGGAGGCCAGCTCAGACGCGCACGTCGCCCGAGAGGCCCTCGATCTCCTCGGCGTGATCGGCCAGCAACGGGTCCACGACCTCGGCCATGAACTCATCGACCTGCTGCGGCGCGCGCCCGACGAAGCGCTCGGGCCGGGTGAGTTCGTCGAGCCGGTCCTTCACCGATGCGAAGAGCGGGTCCGTCTCGATGCGCGCGAGCAGGTCGTTCTCCCCGCCCTGCTCCTTGACCACCTTGCCGGCCTGCAGGCTGTGCAGGCGGATGGCCTCGTGCAGGGCCTGACGATCCCCGCCGGCGCGCACGGCCTCCATCAGGATCGTCTCGGTCGCCATGAAGGGCAGCTCGGCGACGAGGTGCCGCTCGACCACCTTCGGGTAGACCACCAGCCCCGACGAGACGCTGAGCACCAGCTGCAGGATCGCGTCGGTGGCCAGGAACGACTCGCTGATGGCGAGACGGCGGTTGGCGGAGTCATCCAGCGTGCGCTCGAACCACTGGGTCGAGGCGGTCTCGGCCGGGTTGAGCAGCAGGCCCTGCGTGAAGCGCGCCAGCCCGCAGATGCGTTCGCTGCGCATCGGGTTGCGCTTGTAGGGCATGGCCGAGCTGCCGATCTGCTCCTTGCCGAAGGGCTCCTCGACCTCCTTCAGGTGCGCGAGCAGGCGCAGGTCGTTGCCCAGCTTGGCGGCGCTCTGGCCGATGCCGGCGAGCACCGACAGCACGTTGAAGTCCTGCTTGCGTGGGTAGGTCTGGCCGGTCACGGCCCAGCGGCGCTCGAAGCCCATCGCCTTGCAGACCAGCTCGTCGAGCCGCTTGACCTTGTCGTGGTCGCCCTCGAAGAGCTGCAGGAAACTGGCCTGGGTGCCGGTGGTGCCCTTCACGCCGCGGAAGCGGAGGTTGGCGCGGACGGCGACGAGCGCCTCGTGATCACTGACCAGGTCCTGGATCCAGAGGCACGCGCGCTTGCCCATGGTGGTCGGCTGGGCCGGCTGCAGGTGCGTGTAGGCCAGCGTGGGAAGATCGCGCCACTCCCGGGCGAACCGCGAGAGCGCCGCGATGGACGCCAGCAGCACGGGCTCGAGCACGTCGAGCCCGGTGCGGATCTGGAGCAGCTCGCTGTTGTCGGTGATGAAGCAGCTCGTCGCGCCCAGGTGCAGGATCGGGCGGGCCTCGGGGGCGACGTCGCCCAGGGCGTGGACATGGGCCATGACGTCGTGGCGCAGGCGTTGCTCGTGGGCCGCCGCGTTCTCGAAGTCGATGTCGTCGAGGTGCGCTTCGATCTGCTCGATCTGGCCGTCGGAGATCGGGAGCCCCAGCTCCTGCTCGGACCTGGCCAAGGCCAGCCAGAGGCGGCGCCAGAGGCCGAAGCGGTGGCGATCGGAGAAGGTCCTGCGCATGGCCTCGCTGGCGTAGCGTGAGGCGAGCGGAGAGGCGTAGTTGTCGCGGTCGGTCATGGGCGGGCTCACTGTAGCGACCGGTGACGGGGCGCCTCCACCGTCGGGCCGCCAGCCGGCCGGCACCCGCGCAGCGTGGATCAAGCGGGCACGCTGGCCAGGCCCGCCGGAATCGCCGCGAGGGCCATCACGATCAGGGCGCGTGGCGACACGATCCGGCCGCCGGACAGGGCCCACGGCACACCGAAGGCACCCGCGGCGTCGGTGGCCACGTCGAGCAGCGACGGCGTGCGCCCGACGCGACCCTGGATCCACTCGAGGCCCCCGCCATAGGCCGTGACCAGCAGCCCGGCCACGAGCAGGACACGCCCACGCGCGGGCCGCCCCGGGGCGAACGCCAGAGCCAGCAACACGGCCTGGATGCCGAAGAGCGGCGCGTGGCTGAAGTTGCCCACGAAGCGCCGCCAGGGAATCCACCCGGGTGGGCTGATGGACGACTTGGTGAGCAGGGCCCAGAGCAAGCCCGTCCAGGCCAGCAGCAGCACCACCAGCAGCGCGCGCGACCGCAGCGCCCACCACGGCCCGGGCCCCGCTCGCCGCGTGGCCGCCTCGTTCACGGCTCCCGGCCGAGCAGCCGCAACATGGACACGCGGGTCCCGCCGCCCGGCACGCCGCGCACATGCACGAAGTCCATCAGCTTGTTCATCAGCAGCATGCCGCGACCGCGTTCGTTCTCGCTCTCTTCGTCCGAGGCGTGGATGCGCCCCACCGGCAGCAGCTCCGTGCCCCGGTCCTGGAGCGACACGAGCACGTAGCGAGCCGTGTGGCGCAGACGCACGTCGATCTCGCCATCGCCCTGGGTGCCATGCTCCCAGGCGTTGTCGAGCCCCTCCGAGAACGCCAGCACGATGGCGCGGACCTCCTCCTGCTTCAGTCCGTGGTCGCGCAGGAACGAGTCGATCGTCGCGCGCATCGCGCGCACCGGCTCCGGCGAGCCGTCCACGAGCAGGGTGCGGGCCAGGGTGGAGCCTTGCATCAGTCGGCCCCGAGTTCGATCAGCATGGACAGGTCGAGGGCCGGTGCCGAGTGCGTCAGCGCACCGACCGAGATCCGGTCCACGCCCGTGGCCGCGACCTCTCCGGCATGCTCGAGCCCGATGCCGCCGGTGGCCTCCAGCTCGAAGGCGGCCCGGCGCGGGTGGTCCGCCAGGGCGGCGACGGCGGCGGTCAGGTCCGCGATGTCGAAGTTGTCGAGCAGGATCACCTGCGCCCCGGCGTCGGCCAGTTCCCGCGCCTGTGCCAGACTCTCCGCCTCGGCCATGACCGAGACGTCGGCGGGGGCCTCGGCGCACACGCGGGCCGTGACCTCGCCCAGGCTCCCGCCGGCAGCCGCGAAGTGGTTCTCCTTGAGCAGCACGTGGTCGTACAGGGCGAAGCGATGGTTGCGCCCACCGCCATGCACGACCGCCGCCTTCTCCGCCGCGCGCCACAGGGGGGTGGTCTTGCGCGTATCGACGATCGCGGCGGCGGTGCCCGCGACCGCCTGCACGAATCGCGCGGTCAGGCTGGCCACGCCGCTCAGCCGCTGCAGCACGTTCAGCGCCGTGCGCTCGCCTTCGAGCAGCGAGGCGGCGGCGCCGCGGACCTCGAGCACCAGATCGCCCGGCGAGACGGCCGCGCCATCCGCACGATGGACCTCGACCGTGCAGGCCTCGTCCACGAGGGTGAACACCCGACTCGCGAGCGCCACGCCCGACACCACGCCGTGGGCCTTGGCGCGCACGGCGCCGTACGCCGACGGCCCCCGCCCCCCGAGACTCAGGGCGGTGGTGATGTCCCCGCGCGTGCCCAGATCCTCGCGCAGGGCGGCGCGCAGCAGGGCATCGCCATCCAGGCCGGCCGGTGAGGCCGTGTGGGCGGGGTCGGCAGCCATGACGACCGCGGATGCTAGCGCACCCCGGACGCTGCGGACAGCGCCCAAAGGGGGCCCCAGCGTTCCATCAGACCCGGACCCACCCCCGAAACCGCGCGCAGGTCCTCCACCGTGAGGACGCCACCGGCAGCAACTCGCGCCACTTCCAGGCGTCCGGCGAGCGCCGGCCCGACCCCTGGCCAGAGCCGGAACGCGGCTCCGCTCAGGACCTCCGGGCGAACATCCAGCACTGCGCCCGGTCGCTCTGACGCAGCCCCTGCCAGCACGGCGGCCATCGCCACGCGAAGCAGGGCCACCAGACCGAGCGCCAGCAGGGTCCGCTCGGCCCCCGACGCAGCCTGTCGTCCCGTGAGCGACGCACGCGTTTCCACGATCGGCCTGACGGCGACGCGGCGCGTGCGTGACCACCTTCAGGCGGCGCCGCCCTCGTCCTCCCCGAACTGGTCGAAGAAGTGGACGAAGACCCGGCTCAACTCGTCGTGGTAGGCCTCATCGTCCTGGATCGGACCGCCGACCTGCTTGGTCGCGCCGACCGAGACCCGCGGGCCCTCCGCGCCGCGCTCGACCACCGCGAGCAGCACGTCCTCCACCAGGAACTCGACCCGGTCGTCGGAACGCTTCTGCGTGCGCACGCGCTGGGACAGGTAGCCGATGTCGTGGACGGCCCGCTCGAAGAGGTCGGCCGTGCCGACGCCGACGCCGGCACCGGCACCAGCACCGGCACCGGCACCGGCACCGGGCGTCGCGGCCGGAGGCGTGGCGGACGTCGCGCCCGAACCCCCGGCGTCCTCCGCGGAGCCCCGGCTGAGTTCCGGCGGAGGCGGAGGCACCGGTAGGGGTGCGGAAGCTCGTGTCGGTGTGTGCGCGGGACGCCCCGAGGTCGACGCGGGGGACGTCGGGCGGGAGCGCCCGGCCCGCTCGCCCGAACTCGACGGTCGTCCCGACCAGGTGGGCGCGGAGGCTCCGGGCCCCGACGTCCGATGGAAGGTCTGCAGGTCGAGCACCGGCCGGCCGACGCTGCTGCGCACGACGCGGTACTCCACGGCGTGGACCTCGACCTGGGCCATCATGTCGAGCAACTGCGGGGCCGAGTCCGGGAAGCGCGTGGCCAGCAACACGAAGCGCGGGCGCTGTCCCGGGTCGAGACCCTGTTCCCCGTAGAGCCGGGTGAGCAGGTAGCGACCGCCCTGGAGCCCGCCGACCGCGCGGGCCATGCGTCCGAGGTCCTGGGCGACGTCACCGCTCGAGAACAGGGCCACCACCGGGTAGCCCAGCGAGTCGCGCGCCAGCACGTCGATGACCACGTCCTCGCCGAGTCGCAGACGCTTGTCCACCACCACGAGGCCGGGCTCGAGCCGCTCGGGCTCGGCGCACAGCAGATCGACCGCGGAATCCTGGGTGTTGCGACTCATGGTGTGATCGGCCGCCGGGCGAGCCGTGAGCCGGGCGGACGCCCGGTTTCGGTAGTCTAGTCCAGATCCCGAGCGCGAGTGCGCGGCCTTGGCGTGCTCGACCCCGGCATCTTCGCCGCCGCTTCGGTCGCTCGATCCATGCCCGGTACGCTGGACCGATTCTTCCCGATGCACGACGTCACCCCCCGCCTCGCCCGTCTCCGAGCTGCGTTTCCCGTCGCGGAACGCTGGATCTACTTCAATCACGCTGCCGTCGCTCCGTTGGCGTCCCCGGTCGCCGATGCCGTCGCCGCCTTCCTCGAAGAGGCACAGACCCACGGTTCGACCGGCTGGCGCAGCTGGCTCGAACAGCGAGAGGTGGCACGCCGCAAGACCGCGACGTGGCTCGGCGCGGACGCGGATGAGATCGCGTTCACGACGAGCACCTCCCAGGGCCTGATCTCCGCGGCAGAGGGCATCCCACTCTCCGAGCACGATGAGATCCTGGTGATCCAGGATGACTTCCCGGCGAACCACATTCCATGGTTTCGTCAGGAGCGCACACGGGGTGCGCGCGTGGTCGTCGTGCCCCGCGTCGAGGGTCGCGTGCCGGTCGAGCACCTGCTGGCCCACGTGACCGGACGCACGCGCATCGTCGCCGTGCCGTGGGTGCTCTTCGACAACGGCTTCCGCCTCGACGTGGCCGCGATCGGACGCGCGCTGGCCGACCACCCGGCGTGGTTCTGCGTCGATGCGATCCAGGGCCTGGGTGCTTTTCCACTGGATGTCCACGAAGCGCGCATCGATCTGCTCTCGGCCGATTCGCACAAGTGGATGCTCGGGATGGAAGGCATCGGCGTCTTCTACTGCGCACGCCACCGGATCGAGGCGCTCGATACGCCGCTGTTCTCGTGGACCAGCGTGGAGGACGCCTTCACGCCCTATCGCCGCGACAAGGCGCTGCTCCCCGACGCACGGCGCTTCGAGTACGGCGCCCTCCCGACGATGGAGATCCACGGGCTCGACGCCTGCCTCGACCTGCTGCTCGAGGTCGGCATGGACGTCACCGCCGACCGGATCCTGCTGCTCACGGCGCGACTCGCCTCGGGGTTGAGAGATCGTGGATGGACCGTGCACTCGCCGTGGGGAACGGACACTGCGCGTTCGGGCGTGCTGACCGCCAGCCACCCGCATCGCGATGCCGCCGCGCTCGTCGATGAACTCGAGCGGCTCGGCATCAGCACGGCGCCGCGGGGTGCGGGCGTGCGCTTCTCGCCCCACGCGTGGAACACCCCCGAGGAGGTGGACCGCCTGCTCGAGCTCCTGCCCCGATGACCGAGCTGGCCTTCTACCTGGTGCCGGCGCTGTTCGGCCTGTGGCTGGTCCGCTCGCGGCTCCGCTCGGCGACCCCGCTGCACGACGAAGACACCGCCGCCACCACCGGCGGCCTGTTCCTGGTGGCGATGGCGGTCATGCTCATGGCCCAGGGCATGATCGCGGAGGCTCTCCGGGGCGCGTCGCTGGAGGGCGGGGACGGCGACGCGGCGGCGAGCCTCGGGCTGATCAGCCGGCTCGGCGTGCAGGCCCTCACGAACGCGGGCGCCGTGCTGCTGCTGATGCTCATGTGTCGCACCCTGCTCGGCGAGGCGGCGCGCCCGCTCGGCCTGCGCGGATGGCCGGGGCCCGCGACCCTGCTGATCGCGCTCGGCGCGTGGCTCGCGTTCCGCCCGGTCCTGATCGTCGTGTCCCTGCTCAACCTGGAGCTGCTCCGACACCTCGGCATCGAGGACGGCGTGCAGGACATCCTGGCCGCGTTCATCGCCGACGGCGATGCGCGGGACTCGGCCGTGGTCTGGCTCTCGGCCGGCCTGGTGATCCCGGTCTGCGAGGAGATCCTGTTCCGCGGCGCGCTCTACGGAGCGCTGCGGCGCGTGATCGGCGCGCCCGTGGCCATCGCCCTGAGTGCGCTCGTCTTCGGCGCGCTCCACGACGCGCCGGCCCTGCTGCCCGTGGCCGCCCTCGGCGCGCTCATGGCCTGGCTCTACGAACGCACCGGGCGCCTCGCCGCACCGATCGCCGTGCACGTGTTGCACAACACCGTGCAACTCGCCATCGTGACCGCCTTCCCGGAGGCCGTGGGATGAGTCGACGATGAGCACCGAGCAGCACTGCGGCACCGCGGCCGCACACCTGGCGGGCCACGGTGAGGCCCTGGTCGCGAACAACGCCGTCGTGCTGGGCGACGCGTCGCTCGCCGACCACGTCAGCGTCTGGTACGGCTGCGTGATCCGCGGCGACTGCGACCGCATCACCGTCGGCGCCTGGACCAACGTGCAGGACCTCGCCGTGATCCACTCCGACACGGGCGTGCCCAACGACATCGGTGCGCATTGCACCCTCGGTCACCACGCCATGGTGCACGGCCGGCGCGTGGGCGACCGCGTGCTGATCGGCATCGGTGCCATCGTGCTGGGCGGCGCGGAGATCGGCGACGAGTGCATCATCGCGGCCGGCACCGTGGTCAAGGAGCGGGCGCAGATCCCACCACGATCGCTGGTGGCCGGTGTTCCGGGCAAGGTGGTGCGGCAGGTGAGCGACGAGGAGGTCGCCACGTTCGTGGGCCACGCCGAGCACTACTGGCAACTGGCCCTGGCACACCGGCTGCCAGGCTGAGACCGGCGGCGCCCTGAACATGACCCACCAGGTGACCTCGACCTTCACCGTGCGCAGCTACGAGGTGGACAGCTATGCCCACCTCAACAACGGCGTGTACCTGGGCTGGTTCGAGCAGGGTCGCCTCGACCACCTGCAGTCGCTCGGGTACAGCTACGACAGCCTGGCCGAGCGCGAGCAGTGGTTCGTGGTCGGGCGCACCGAGATCGACTTCCGCCGCGCCCTGACCACCGGCGACGCGGCCGCGCTGACCACCACCGTCAGCCACCTCGGGCGCAGCAGCGTGCGCTACACGCAGGTCCTTCGCGACAGCTCGGGCGAGATCGCGGCCGAGGGCCTGACGATCATGGTGTTCACCGACAGGCGCGGCTCGATCCCGATTCCGGGCGACTTCCGCGTCGCGGTGGAGACCGGCCGGTCCCCGGACCGACCCCCGACCTGAGCCTGGCGCGTCGGACGCCCCTGCCACCGTCTCGCCACCGTGCCGCGGTCTCGTGGTCGACGTGCGCCGGTACGATCACGGCGACCTTCACGGAGAACACGCGATGCGGAAGCTCATCACGGCGGCCCTGATCCTGGGCACGATGCTCGCGGCCACCGGCTGCATCTTCTCGATCGGTTCGGGCGGCGGTGGGGACGGGAAGCAGGCGCTCGAGCACCGCATCTCCAAGCTCGAGAAGCGCGTCAGCGAACTCGAGCAGGAAGTCTCCAGCGACAGCCTCGGTCCGTAGCCCGGCCCCGGCAACGCGACGCGGCGCCGCGGGGGAACTCCCCCACAGCGCCGCGTGACTTCGAGACTGCAGACCGATGAAGACGGGGCGGGTGAGCACCCCCCCGGGGGCGACAGGCCCTACCGGGTCTCGCTGTACACCAGGCTGCTGACGTCGTAGGCGGCGTCGGTCGCGAACCCGCCGTCCAGGAGCAGCACCTTCGCGCGCTCCTCGTAGTCGAGGGTCTTGCGCTCGTCGGACAGGTACTCGAGCTCCGCCTCCTGACGGCTGCGCAGCTCGGCCAGACGACCCTGCATGTGGTCGAGGCTGGCGACCTCGTAGCGGCTGCACTCCTCGATCGTCTTCTGGCGCTTCTCCATCAGGTTGATCAGGCGGTCGTTGCGGGCGATGGCGTCGACCTGGCGCTCGAGCTGCCACATCTGCGACTGGAACTGGGCGCGCTCGGTCTCGAGCTGCACCAGCAGGTCACCGAGGCGGCCCTCCTGCTGCTTCAGGTAGACCAGATCGTGGTCGGCGTCCGCGGCCCGGTTCGCGTACGCGATGCGGGTCTGCTCGATGTGGTTGGCGCGCGTCAGGGCCTGATCGACGCTGTAGGTGCGGTTCTCGAACTGCACCGTGGCGAGTCGCGCCCGGCCGTTCTCGCTCCGCGACGCGTGGGCCGAAGCGAGCAGCGGCTGCAGCGTCTCGAGATCGGCGGAGGCCAGCTTCACGACGCCGGTGCTGACGTCACGATCCTTCTCGAGCTGCTGGATCTGGGTCTGGAGCTCGGCGAGGTCGCCGCGCACCTGGGCGATCTTGACCGGGTACTCCTCCTCGAGATCGCGGAGCTGGGCGCGCAGGGCCACCGGGTCGTCGATGTTGTCGTCGATCATGGCCATCACCTTGGAGTGGGCCTGGGTGAACACGGCTTCGGTGCGCTCGGGGCCGGCGATGAAGTAGGCGGCCGTACCCGCGAGGACCGTGATCAGGCCGAAGCGGGAGAAGGTCTTGAAGATGCTGCACATGGCTGGGTTCCTCGTGGGGGGAAGCTCTCGTCTCGCTCGCCGGCATCGGTCGACCCGGTGTGCGTGGCGCTTCCTTGGGATCCGGGCCCGGGGACTTGCGGACTCGAGCGGACTTTTTCGGGTCGCCTGGGCGTGACCGGCCCACCGCATACCCCCGGAAGGCCGCCGTCCGGACCCGAACCCGGGTGTCACCCCGCGGACATCTCCACGGGCGGTCTCCTTCCCCTAGAATGGATTCGATGCTCAGCTCAGTGACCACCGGCTTCATCGGCCGACTCCGCGATCGTGACCCCGCAGCCTGGTTCGAGCTGTGGGAGATCTTCGGTCCGATCCTGCGTGCGCAGCTCTCCAAGTGGGGCGGCGGTCGCATCGGTGCCGAGACCGTCAAGGACCTCTCGCAAGAGACGATGGCAGCGCTGTCGGACGCCATCGATCGGCACGACCCCTCGCGCGGCGCACGCTTCTCGACCTGGCTCCTGGCCATCGCCAAGCACACGCTGGGCGGGGAGATCGACCGGCGCATGGCGTTGAAACGCGGCAAGGGCAAGAAGCCCGCCTCGCTGGACGAGGCCTGGATGGGCGAGCACGGCGGGGCCGGACCCGATGCCACCTACGAAGCCGCGGTGTTCGCCGCCAAGGTCGAGGCGTCGATCCGGCAGGTGGAGCGCGAGACCGACTTCATGGACTTCTCGGTCTACCGCATGCGGGTCTTCGACGGCACGAGCGGCAAGCAGGTCGCCGTGAACCTGGGGGTCTCGGAGCCCACCGTGAGCCGGCGCCTGACCCGGGTCCGCGATCACCTGCGCGGGGCGCTCGGCGAGATCATGACCAAGTACAGTTTCACCGAGGAAGAACTGCAGGAAGCGGCGCGAAACGGGATCGACCCCAATCCCACCAAGGCCGCCGACGCGCTCTTCGACGAGGCGCTGGCCGAGATCTACCACCGTCACATCGAGCGACGGCAGGAGGATCCGGCGCCGGGCGGCTGACGGCGCGTCGCAGGCCCTGGGGAGCCCCCCGGGGCGCATGGAGGAGCCTGCGATCATGGGAATGTCCGGAATCGGTAGCGTCCTGATGCTCCCCCTGATCGCCGTCGGCGTGATCGCCGCGGCCATCGGGGGCATCTGGCTGGTGGTCAAGCTGCTGATGGGCTTGGGGTGGCTGCTGGGCACGGTGTTCAAGGGCATCGGGGCCTTCCTCGGGCACATCTTCGCCTTCGGGAAGGGCGAGGTCGTGGACGCGCTCGGCGCCGGCGGCGGGCTGATCACCTCGATCTTCTACCTGCCGCTGATCCTGCTGAACGTCGTGGTCGGGCGCTGGCAGGCGGCCAACCACTACGGTCGCGCCCTCGAGTCCGAGATCGTGCGCACCGGAAGTTGCCTCTATCGCGTGGCCGTGGGGCATCCGGCGCGCCTGCTGGGCCTGCGCAGCCTGACCCACGGACTCGAGGAACGCGTCCCCGCCGTGGTCGCCTCGGCCCCGCGTGGCAAGGACGGACGGCCGGCCTTCGAGGGTTACAAGATCACCGGGACGCTGACCCCCGGCGGCTCCGGCGCACGCCTGTTCCTGGCCGAACCGACGCACGACACCCTGCGCCGCTACGCCTCCTCGGGCCGCATGACGCCGCGCCAGGTCGTGATCAAGTCCTTCTCGCTGGCCCAGGGTTCGACGCTGCCGCAGATCGTGCGCGAGAGCCGCGCGCTGGAGGCCGCGCGCAAGCTGGGCCTGGTCCTCGACCACGAGCTGACCAGCGAGCACTTCCACTACGTCATGCCCTACGTACCGGGCGACGATCTCTCCGCCGTCAGCCAGAAGCTGCACGGCAAGGCCAAGGCGGACGGCCTCAAGGACGAGCAGCTGCGCGAGATCATGAGCTACTCCGCCGACCTGCTCGAGACCCTCGGTCGCTTCCACGACGGCGGGCTGTGGCACAAGGACATCAAGCCCAGCAACATCATCATCAGCAGCGGGCGCGCGCACCTGGTCGACTTCGGCCTGATCACGCCGCTCAAGTCGGCGATGACGCTGACCACCCACGGCACCGAGTACTTCCGCGACCCCGAGATGGTGCGCATGGCGCTCAAGGGCACCAAGGTGCACGAGGTCGACGGCGTCAAGTTCGACGTGTATGGCGCCGGCGCGGTGCTCTACTCACTGATCGAGAACAGCTTCCCGGCCCACGGCAGCCTGTCGCAGATCACCCGGCGCTGCCCCGAGGCGCTGCGTTGGATCGTGCGCCGCTCCATGGCCGACATGGGCAACCGCTACGGCAGCGCTCGCGAGATGCTGGCCGACGTGCGCGCCGTGCTCTCGGCACGCAAGCCGTTCGAGATGCGCCCCGCGGACCTGCCGTCGCTCTCCGGCAAGCCCGGCCTGGCCGCCGAGCTGAGCCGCCCGCGCGACGAGGCACCGTTCGCCTGGCCCACGGCCGGCGCGCCCGCGGCCACCGTCGGTGCCGGCGGATCCAGGAGCTCCAGCGGCAGCCGCTTGGGTTGGGGACTCGTCGCCGCCGTGACCCTGCTCTTCCTGGTCGGAGGCGGCGCGGCCTTCACCTTCCTCGGTGCGGCGAGCTTCAACGCGAGCAACGGCGCCCGGGAGACCGCCCGGAGCTTCCCGAGCAATAGCAATGGGGCGTCGCCCCGCGCCCACGACATCCGCACGGGCTGGAGCACGACCCTGGCCAGCGAGGTCGTCGTGCCCGAACCACCCGCGAGCATCGATGCCGACGGCGACGTGCTCATGATCCTCGACGACCTGCCGGCCCACATGCGCGGCGACATCCTGCAGCCGATGACGGCCGCGCTCGACATGGCCAACTACACCCTGCTGGGCTCGCCCGCCAGCACGATCGAACCCAAGCGGGAGCAGGTGCTGTTCTCGCGGGTGCGCAAGGCCATCGGCATCTCGTCGATCGAAGATCCCGAGGCCCACGCCCGGCTGGCCTTCATGCTGCACGAGATCCCCGAGACCGAACTCCACGGCATCCTCTGGATCTCGCTGGGCCCCGACGGGGAGATCGCCAAGCGCCGGATCTTCCGGGACGCCAGGGCGGAGACGCGCGTGAAGGCGGCGCTCGAGGGCGCGCGCCGGACCGGCCAGCGCTCCCGGGGCGTCCAGGCCGCCTCCTCGACGGGCAACACCTGCGAGGCGTCGACGGACGACAGCCTCATCTACGCGATCCACTAGCCTGGACTTCTCACCAGCTTCGTCGCGAGGGGGCGCCAGGGCCTTCGTGGCAAGGAGCAGCGGCGTGGTCGACGCGGAGGCGGGGTGCACACCCCGTCGAGCATCGACCGCGCCGCTCGACGCAGCCATGGAGGTCC
>JAJDER010000008.1 GCA_029259725.1 Planctomycetota bacterium
GCTGTGGCTGGCCCTGCTCGCCGGCGGCGGCGCCGTGGCGGTCTCCGCCGTCATGGTCGGACCGGTGACCGGCTGGTCCGCCGCGGATCAGGCGCTGGTCATGGGCGGGGCCTTCGGGTCGGCGCTGGTCCTGGGCTTCACCACCGCGGGCATGATCCTGGGCCACTGGTACCTCACCGACCACGGCCTCGACATCCGCCATCTCGGGCGGCTCGTGCGCCCGCTGCCGTGGATCTTCGCGGGCAAGGCGATGCTCTCGGGACTCGCGCTCGGGCTCCTGTGGGACCGCGTGCTTGGCCCCGGCGTGACCAGCCTCGACGCGTTGCTCGTCCGCAGCCCCGACCGCGTCCTCGACGTGGTCAACATCTGGGCGCGCATCCCCGTCGGCCTCGTGATCCCCGCCGTGCTCGCGGTGATGACCGGCGTCACGGTGCGCATGCACAAGACCCAACCGGCCACGGGGATCCTCTACGCCATGTGTGGCATCGTCTACCTGGGCGAGGCCCTGGGGAAGATGGTCGAGGGCACCACCGGCGTCCCGCTGTGAACGCGGCCGCCGACCGGGCCGCGAGCGACACGGCGTGACCGACGAGACCACCACCATCCCCGAGCGCGATCACGACCAGCTCTCGGTCGCGGTGCGCTGCCCCGACTGCGAGCGCTGGAGCGAGCGCGTCTTCGGCCCGGCCCACGGCGACACGCTGTTCGCGGGCGGCGTGCCCTGCGGCGGCTGCGGGCGCGCCCTGCCCTGCGACCTCGAGGGCCACGTCGACCGACACGGCGGCTCCGGCGGCCGCCCCGTCCTCGACGGTTGCGCCAACTGCGGGTACCACACCCTGTGCATCCAGAAGGACGTGAACGCTCGGCTGGGCGTGATCGTGATCGTGGTCACCTTCGGCGTGCTGCTCTTCAGCGGTCTCTCGGTGCCGTGGCTGCTGGCTGCGCTGGTTCCCCTGGCCCTGCTCGACCTGCTGCTCATGCGCCGCCTCGTGAAACGGCTGCTGATCTGCTACCGCTGCAAGTCGCAGTATCGGGGCTTCCTCCCGGGCCCGCGCTGCCGGCCGTTCGACCTGGCCACGTGGGAGGCCTTCGACGAGTTGCCGAGCGACGACGCCTCGGGAACCGGGACCTAGCCCGCAACCGCGCAAAAGCGTTGAGACCGGGCCTCTCGTCGCCCATCCTCGGTGCTCCTCCCCTCCCGCGACTCCGGAGCGACCGCCCCCATGCGCGTCTGGCCCGGCCAGCCCTATCCCCTCGGCGCCACCTGGAACGGCGAAGGCGTGAACTTCGCCCTCTTCAGCGAGCACGCCACGCGGGTGGACCTGTGCCTGTTCGACGAGCCCGGCGGCGAGGAGACCGAGCGCATCACGCTGCCTGAACGCACCGGCCACGTCTGGCACGGCTGCCTGCCCGATGCGCGCCCCGGGCTCCTCTACGGCTACCGCGTGCACGGCCCCCGCGATCCCGAAGCCGGCCTGCGCTTCAACCCGCACAAGCTGCTGCTCGACCCCTACGCGCGCGCGATCACCGGCGACCTGCAGTGGGACGACCGCCTGTTCGGCTACCAGGTCGGCCACCCGGAAGAGGACCTCTCCCGGGACGAGCGCGACAGCGCGCCGGTCATGCCGCGCTGCCTGGTGGTCGAGTCCGCCTTCAGCTGGGGTGACGACCGATCACCGCGCACGCCCTGGGCCCGGACGGTCATCTACGAGGCCCACGTGCGCAGCCTGACCATGCGCCACCCGGAGGTCCCCGAAGAACTGCGCGGCACGTACCTCGGCCTGGCCAGCGAACCGATCGTCGAGCACCTCACGGCGCTGGGCGTGACCGCCGTCGAGCTCATGCCCGTGCACCACTTCGTGAGTGAGCGCGCGCTCGTCGACCGCGGGCTCTCCAACGCCTGGGGCTACAACACGCTCGGTTTCTTCGCGCCCCACCCCGGCTACGCCACCGCCGACCGCGGGGACCAGGTGCGCGAGTTCAAGACCATGGTCAAGAAGCTCCACGCGGCCGGCATCGAGGTGATCCTCGACGTGGTCTACAACCACACCGCCGAGGGTGACCGACTCGGGCCGAGTCTCTGCTTCAAGGGCATCGACAATCCGTCCTACTATCACCTGCAGGCCGACGCGCCGCGCCACTACACCGACTTCAGCGGCTGCGGCAACAGTCTCTCGATGGCACACCCGCGCGCGCGGCAGCTGGTCATGGACTCGCTGCGCTACTGGGTCGAGGAGATGCACGTCGATGGCTTCCGTTTCGACCTCGCGCCGGTGCTCGGCCGCGGGCGCGATCCCGGGGAACCCTTCGGAGCCTTCTTCGAGGTCGTGCAGCAGGACCCCGTGCTCGCGCCGGTCAAGCTCATCGCCGAACCCTGGGACGTCGGCGAGGGCGGCTACCAACTGGGCAACTTCCCGCACGGTTGGGCCGAGTGGAACGGGCGCTACCGCGACGCCGTGCGCAGCTTCTGGCGCGCCGACAAGGGCTACGTCTCCGAACTGGCCACGCGCCTGGGAGGCAGCGCCGACGTGTCCGGCCGCAGCCCCTACGCGTCGATCAACTTCGTCGCCTGCCACGACGGCTTCACGCTGAACGACCTGGTCAGCTTCGAGTCCAAGCACAACGAGGCCAACGGCGAGGGCAACCGCGACGGCCACGACGACACCCGCTCGCGCAACTGGGGCGCCGAGGGCGAGACCAACATCGAGGAGGTGCGCGCCCTGCGCGAGCGCGTCAAGCGCAGCCTGCTCGCCACCGTGGCCCTGTCCCAGGGCATCCCCATGCTCGGTGCCGGCGACGAGATGGGCCGCACGCAGCACGGCAACAACAACGCCTACTGCCAGGACAACGAGGACTTCTGGGTCGACTGGAACCTCTCCGCCGACCAGCTCGCGCTGCTCGATTTCACGCGCGCCCTGTTCCGTCTACGGCGCGAGAACCCGGTGCTGCGACGCCGCAGCTTCTTCAGCGGCACGGCCGACGCGGACGGCTTCCGCGACGTGACCTGGATCCACCCGTCCGGCCGCGAGATGACCGACGCCGACTGGCACGACGACAGCGCCCACGTGTTCGGCATGCTGCTCGACCAGCAGGGCGCCGACGAGCGCGACGACCACGGCCGCCCGATCCCCGGCGACACCCTGCTCGTGCTCTTCAACGGCGGTGAGCGCGCGCGGCGCTTCCGCTGCCCCGACCGCAACGGCGGTCGCGCCTGGTTCGCGCTGCTCGACACGGCGCGCCCCGCGGGGCGACTCGGGAGCGAGCGTCGCCTGCGCCACGGGGTCCTCAACCTCAACGCGCACTCGGTCATCCTGCTGCGACACGGCGACGGGCCGTGAGCCACGGCGACCTGCTGTCGGCCGCGGAACTCGACCTCTGGCTCCTGGGAGAGGGCCGGCACGAGAGGCTCTGGACCGTGCTCGGCAGTCACCCGATCGATCACGACGGGGTGACCGGCGTGCGTTTCGCCGTCTGGGCACCCAACGCCCAGGCCGTCTCGGTGATGCTCGATCTCGACGACTGGGACGAGGTCCGCCGCCCGATGACGCGTGCCGGCGGCTCGGGCGTGTGGCAGGCGTTCGTCCCCGACGCGGGTGTCGGCCAGCGCTACAAGTACCGCATCGTCAGCGCGATCGGCGAGGTCCACTACAAGGCCGACCCGATCGGCTTCGCCCACGAGGCGCCGCCCGACCACGCCACCCTCGTCACCGGCCCCTCGGCGCACCGCTGGACGGACGGCCCCTGGATGTCCGCGCGCGCCACGGCCGATCACGCCCGCGAACCGATCGCCGTGTACGAGCTGCACCTGGGGTCGTGGGCGCGCCTGACGGACTCGCCCAAGGCGCCCGGCTATCGCGACGTCGCGCCCCTGCTCGTCGATCACTGCCGCCACTTCGGGTTCACGCACGTCGAGCTGATGCCGATCATGGAGCATCCCTTCGGCGGTTCGTGGGGCTACCAGGTCACCGGCTACTTCGCCCCGACGCAGCGCCATGGAACCCCCGACGACCTGCGCTTCCTGGTCGACACGCTGCACGCCGCGGGACTCGGCGTGATCCTCGACTGGGTCCCGGGCCACTTCCCGGACGACGAATTCGGGCTCGCGCGCTTCGACGGCAGCGCGCTCTACGAGCACGAGGACCCGCGCCAGGGCAAGCACCCGCACTGGGACACGCACATCTTCAACTTCGGCCGCCACGAGGTGCGCAACTTCCTGCTGGCCAACGCGCTCTTCTGGCTCGAGGAGTTCCACGTCGACGGGCTGCGCGTGGACGCCGTCGCCTCGATGATCTACCTCGACTACGGGCGCGAGGACGGCGAGTGGGTCCCCAACGCCGAGGGCGGCCGCGAGAACCTGGAGGCGCTCGCGTTCCTGCGCGAACTCAACGGGACCGTGCGCGAGCGCATCCCCGGCGCGCTGATGATCGCCGAGGAGTCCACCGCGTGGCCCGGCGTGACGCACGCGCTCGAACACGGCGGGCTCGGCTTCCACTTCAAGTGGAACATGGGCTGGATGAACGACACGCTCGAGTTCTTCAGCACCGACCCGATCCACCGCGGCCATCACCTGGGCCAGCTCACCTTCCCGGTGATGTACGAGCACACCGAGGCGTTCCTGATGCCGCTCTCCCACGACGAGGTCGTGCACGGCAAGGGCCCGCTCTTCGACAAGATGCCCGGCGACGCCTGGCAGAAGCTGGCCAACATGCGCCTGCTGCTCGCCTACCAGTACACGCGGCCGGGCAAGAAGCTGCTCTTCATGGGCACCGAGATCGCGCAACCCCGCGAGTGGGATCACGACACCTGCCTCGACTGGCACCTCGCCCAGCAGCCCGACCGCGCGGCGTTCGGTCGATTCGTCGCCGCGCTCGGCAAGCTCTACCGCACGGCACCTCCGCTGTGGCATCGCGACCCCGACCCCGAGGGGTTCCGCTGGATCGCCTGCGACGACACCACCAACCAGGTCATCGCCTACGAGCGCTACGCCGGCGACAGCCACCTGGTGATCGCGCTCAACCTCACGCCGGTCCCGCGCCGTGCCTACCGCCTCGGGGTCAGTGCTCAGGTCGGCACGCGGTACACCTGCCTGCTGGACAGCGACGCCACCGACTTCGGCGGCAGCGAGACCCCGTCCCGCCCGACGGTCGTGTCCGAGGCCGAGCCCCTGCACGATCGCCCGTCCTCGATCGTGCTGGACCTGCCACCGCTCTCCGCCCTGGTCTACTCACCGCAGTCGTGATGCCCGCGGAGCGCTCTCAGCGCCCGAGCCATGCCGTCCAGGGGTTGCCCGGATCCGCGGGGTCGTCGCTGATCTCGGTGAGCACGCCCAGGGACGGCGCCAGCAACTCCCCGACAGGCCACGACGCGTCGAACAACATGCGCGTGGAGGTGTTGAACACGGGCACGCGATCCGGCGCCGCCTCCGTCGTCCGCCCGATGAAGAGCGTGCACGGCTCGCCCTGCGCCGGGTGAAGCGTCACCTGCGCGCGCGCTCGATCGAGGCCCGCGGCAGCCAGCTCGTCACTCGGACGCACGGCGATCCACGGCGCACCGAGCACGAAGGCCGAGAAGCTGGACGCTCGCGTCAGCGCGGCGGGCAGCTCCTGCTCCCCGACGACGACGGTCCAGGAGTAGGGCGACGCGCCGGCCAGCAGCTGCTCCTGGCTCAACTCGTGACGGTCCAGGCGCAGCGCATAGGTCACGCCGTCATCGCGCACGACCTCGATGCGATCCACGCGTCGCCCGCGCCCGCCGGGCCAGCTCGCCGGGACGACGTGCGGGTCGAGCAGCGGCGGCAGCTCCGTGGGAGGATCCAGGAACTCGCGCGGGTTCGTGTCGAGCGCCCAGACCGCCGGGTGATCGCCGCGCCGCACGAAGGCGCCCACTTCGCCGGGTACGACCGTGCCGAGTTCCACGGTCAAGAGCACCTCGGTCGCGTTGCCCGCGTTGCCCGCGTTGCCCGCGTCGGTCTCGGTCTCGGTCTCGGTGTCGGTGTCGGTGTCGGTGTCGGTCTCGTCAGCGCCGCCGGCGGCGCCCAGGAAGCGCAGCGTCCAGCTGTCCCCGCCACCCAGGCCATAGTCCGCGAAGCGTGCGGCATCCGCGCTCTGGGCCACGCCCTCGGCTTCGAGCAGACGGTCGATCAGCCCGTTCAGTGCGGCATCGGACGCCAGCGCACCGTGGTACTCGACGCAGCGCCAGCCGTCCGGCGCTCGGGCGTAGGTGAACACGCGCCCGTCTCCCGCCTCGACGCCCAGCGCCACGACCTCGAGCGCCTCCCGTTCCTCGGCCGTGATCAGACGCCCGATGCGGTTGCTCGTGTCCCGCCGTGTCGCGCGCTCGCCGAGAAGCCTGTCCTCCACGGCGATCAACGCGATCAACGCCCCGAGCAGCACGAGTCGCACCACGATTCCGCCGACGCTCACGGCGCGTCTCCGCGGCGCAGCAACCACCAGGCGCCCCCGAACATCAGCAGCAACGCCGGCCCGCCGACGAGCACGGCACCGCGCCAACGCAGGCGCTGCTCCTGATCGACGAGCCCGAAGCCGCGCGGCACGGGTCGTCGCACCATGACATCGGCCAGCTCGCCGGGCAGCGCGAGCCAGGCCACGGCGTTGAGCAGCAGGTGGTCGCCGCGGTACTCGGGGGCCAGCGCGATCAGACGCTCGTCCTTGAACGGCTCACTCGAGGCGATCAGGACCAGGGCGCCGGGAGCGGCCGCGTCCGTCGGCTCGATGCGCCCGGACAGCGGAGCGTCCTCGCGCTCGAGCGCTTCCCCCGTCGGGCTGTAGCGCATCGGCATGCGCATGAACTCGCGTTCGGGCCACGGGAACAAGCCCTCGACGAGCAGCGCCATGGGCACGGCGCCCACGCGCCTTGCCACGGCGACATCGGGCTGGGAGTCATCGGCTTCGGCTGCATCGGCTTCGGCTGCACCGGCTTCGGCTGCACCGGGTTCGGCTGCATCGGGTTCGATGACATCGGGGTCGGCGCCCTCGGAGGCCGGGTCGACGGACTCGCTCCCCTCCTCGGCCGGCGGGCCGACCAACACCTCGTCGGGCAACCAACCACCGGTCCAGGCGTAGCTCCACGCATCGGGGGTGGTCGTGACCAGGGGTGTGACAGCGAGGCCGAGCTCGGACAGGCGTGCCTCGTCGAGCTCGAAGTGGTCGGCCCAGAGAAAGGCCTGGTCGCCGAGCTGCCGCGTGATCGGCGAGCTGCGGTCGAAGTGCCGGCTCACCGCGCGGATCAGGTCGGGGCGCGCCGCGTCGAGTTCCAGGAAGTCACGGCGCGTTCCGCGCGTGACCTGGCTCTCCTGCTTGACGGGCACCGTGGCCCGATCGAAGAGCACCTCACGCAGCATGCGGATGCCCAGCTCGGGGAACCAGTAGAGGTCCACGTCCGGCGACTGCGGCTGCGGCCAGTACACGAACTCGAACTCGGTCCCGCGGTACTGGCGCGATTGGATGTTGAAGTGCTGAGCCGCGAGCAGCGCGCGGCCGCCACGGTAGAGATACTCGGAGAAGGCCTCGAGCATGGGCTTGACCGAGCGACGCGGCTGCAGCCACACCATGGCGTCGACATCCCTCGGCACGACCGGCTCGCGCGGGTTCACATGGGTGACCCGGAACCCGGCGCGCTGCAGGAGGCCGCGCGCGACGGAGTAGGTGTCCTTGCCCTTGGGCGCGATCAGGCCCTGGGCCTGGTAGTGCTGGTAGGCCTCGGCGGCGGAGAGGCGCGGCACGTCGGAGGCGAAGGCCACGTGCGGGTGCTGCCCCGTGCGCAACCGCCAGAGCGCGAAGGCGACCCGGAACTCGAGGTCCTCGAACGACGCGGCGTCGGGGAAGAGCAGGGTCTCGATGCGCGGTGCGGTGGGGTCGCCGCCGTCGGTGGTTGCGTCGCCGGCCTCCTCGGAGTCGACGACGCGCGACAGCTGCAGTGCGCTCCAGACCGAGCGCACCGTGGTGACCTCGTCCTGCCGGCTCAGCACCGAGACCGGTTCGACGCCCGCGGCCGCCCACGCCGCGCGCAGCTCGTCGCCGGCGTCCTCGGGCTGCCGGCGCACGATCTCCAGGTCGGCGCCCGCGCGACGCAGGTCGTCGAGCAGGCCCTCCAGGCGGCGCACGGCCGGGCGCAGCTCGGGCGGCAGGTGTTCGGGTGACGAGACGATCAGCTCCGCGCGCACGCGCTGCTCCCGCCCCGACCACGCGGCGAGCTCGGCGGTCGCCGGCGCCAGGGTGTTGGCACGATCGCTGGTCGTGTCGAGGTCGGCACCCGCGCCGCGCGCCGCGTGCGCGAGCCAACCGGCGAGGACGAGCCCGGCCACCAGTCGCGAGCCCAGCGCCAGCGCGCGCCCCGTGTGTCGCGAGGAAGTCGCCCGCACCGCCGCGCCGTCGCGGCGCAGCCGGGCGAGCAGCAGCAGGAGCACCGGCAGCAGACCGACCACCACCAGCCGCCAACCGACTCGCGCCTGCCGCGAGAGCGGCGGCAACGGCTCGGCACGCTCGATGCTCGCCTCGGCCAGCACGAGCCTCTCAGCGTCCACGAGGGTGTCGAGCAGCACGCGCGCCAGCCGCGGGTGGGCCACGTTGGAGGCCTCGTAGAGCCCGTCGTGGAACACGCTCGCGGACGCCAGGTGCAGCACCTCGCCCTTCCAGGGCAGCACCGGCCGGAGCCAGGTCACGAGGGGTTGCTTGGCCACCGACTGCCCGGCCTCGGGGACCAGCTCGGAGAACGGCAGCACCGTCCGGCCGTCGACGTCGAGCGCGTGGATCCAGGTGTCGTCCCCGGTCGTGGCCAGCACGTCGGCGCGCCACCCGGCGGCGGCCAGCCGCGGCGCGTCGATCTCGACCGGTGTCGGCGTCACGAACATGAGCACGCCGTTGGGGTCACCCGAGGCGGCGTGGAAGTCCTGGTTGGGCGCGATGCAGCGGATGCGGAAGGGCGCCTCGGCCGAGGTTCCGTCGGCGAACACGATCGGCGACGAGCGGCCGTCCTGCACCAGCCCGGCCACGGGGCGCAGGCCGAACTCGCCCAGCAGCGTGTCGGCGTCGAAACCCGACGGCTCGAGGAGCAGCAGGGGCGCACCGTCGGCGTCGGTTCCCAGATCGGCGCGCACGCTGCTCCCGCCGAGCATCAGGCTGCGTCCGTCGTCGAGGAAGGCGCGCAGCTGCCGCAGCTGCTCGAGGGACACCGGGCCGGGATCGAGCCAGATCAGCAGGTCGGCCTCGGGGGGAATCGGGGCGCCGGCCGACAGATCCACGTCGAGGACCTCGCCCCGACCGACGAGCATCTCGCGAAAACGCCGGTACGTCGGCGGCGCGGCCAGGGCGTAGACCGGCGCGCGCGGGTTCTCGAGCTGGTCGAGGTGACTGACCATCAACGCCTGCAGGCGCGGCAGGTGCTCGGGACCGATCCCGTCGATCAGCGCGGGCTTGCGCGGGCCCGAGGCGATCGACAGCGTCGACCAGAGCTCCTGCTCGGACCAGGCGTCGCGGGTGACGTGCCGCGCGCGCAGCGGCGCCACCTTGCGACGCGCGGCGAAGCGTGCCAGGTCCGGGTGCTCGTCGGGGTCCACGACCTGGTAGTCGAAGCGCCCCGGAGCCGCGCTCTTCATCGCCGCCAGGAGATCGGTGACGCGGCTCTCGATGCGACGCAGGTGCGAAGGCATGCGCTCGCGAGCGGTCACGTAGTAGGTGACGAAGACCTGGTCCTGCAGTGAGTCGAGGCGCGCCACGGTGGCGTCGGACAGGCGCAACAGCTTGGTGCGACCGAGTTCCACGCGCGCGCCCCCGGGCAGCAGCTCGCCCACGTGCGCGGCGGTCACCACCAGGGCCGCGCCCAGGGCGAGGTCCAGGGCCAGCAGCAGGAGGCGGCGCAGACGCATCGCCGGGCCTCAGTCGCGATGACGCTTGAGCGTCGTCGCCGTCAGCCAGAGGAAGACCGCACTCCCGCCGAGCAGCCAGGTCACGCCGGAGAGCGGCACGACGCCGCGCACGAACGCGTCGAAGTGCGGCCGCACCGAGACGTGTTCGAGCATCCAGGTCCCGAGGCCGCGCGTGGGGAAAAGGCCGTCGAGCACCGCGACCACCGAGTCGTTGCCGAGCAGCACGAAGGCGGAGCCCAGCACCGCGGCCGCGACGAAGGCCACGATCTGGTCCGCGACCAGCGACGAGAGGAACGTGCCCAGCGCGAGCAGGAAGGTCCCGAGGAACGCGAGCCCGAGGTAGCCGGCCAGGATCAGCCCGGGGTCGGGTTCCCCGAGCGAGAAGAGCATGGCGACGATCGGCGTCGACCCCAGCAGGAACAACGCGTAGAGCCCGAGCGCCGCGATGAACTTGCCCAGCACCGTCGCCGCGGGTCGCACCGGCAGGGTCATGAGCAGCTCCAGCGTGCGCGTCTTGCGCTCCTCGGCCCAGAGCCGCATGGTCACCGCCGGCAGGAAGAAGGGCAGCAGCAGCGGCATCAGCTCGAAGTACCCGGCCATGTCGATCGTGCCGGTCAGGAAGAACTCGTTCATGAAGATCGAGTTGGCCAGCACGACGAACGCGATGGTCGAGACGTAGGCGATCTTGCCGTCGAAGCAGGCACCGAGCTCACGGCCCGCGACGAGGCGCACGGCGGTGAAGAAGCCCGCCCCGCGGCCCACGACGGCGACCGGCGGGCCTGCTCCCGCTCCCGCTTCGCTCACGAGGAGGGCTCCGTGGCCGATTCCGTGGCACCGAGCGCCTCGGGCGAACCGGGCGCATCGGGTGCATCGGGTGCATCGGGTGCATCGCGTGTCTGCGGCCCGGTCGCGAAACCACCACCCGAACGCACGATGTCGAGGACCACGTCCTCGACCGCGCGGGCCTCGCTGCGCGCCTGCTCGTGAAGGCCGGACACGGCGCGGTCGGCGAGCAGCCGTCCCGCGTTGATCACGAGCACGCGCTCGCTGATCGTCAGCACCTCGCCGAGCACGTGGCTCGAGAAGAGGATCGCGCGCCCCGGCGCCAGCTCGCGCACGAATTCGCGGAACGCCACGACCTGCAGCGCATCGAGCCCGTGCGTGGGCTCGTCCAGCACGATCACCGGCGGGTCGTGGATCAGCGCCGCTCCGAGCCCCACGCGCTGACGGTAGCCCTTGCTGCACTGATCGACGCGTTTGGCGAGC
Organism: Planctomycetota bacterium; assembly: GCA_029259725.1. Taxonomy (GTDB): domain Bacteria; phylum Planctomycetota; class B15-G4; order B15-G4; family B15-G4; genus JAJDER01. The sequence goes on from JAJDER010000008.1 coordinate 11,150, forward strand.
ACCGGCGCCAGGCCGGCGGCCTGCACGACCCAGTCGAGCCGCTCGTCCAGCAGCTTCCCGGACAACCCGCGCATGCGGCCCATGAAGCGCAGGAAACGGTCCACGCGCATGCCCTCGTAGAGCGCGTTGTGTTCGGGCAGGTAGCCGAGCACACGGCGCACCTCGAGGGGCTCACGCCGCACGTCGTGCCCGGCCACGCGGATCGTGCCGGACGTCGGCGGCAGCCAGGTGCACAGGACCTTCATCAGCGTGGACTTGCCCGCGCCGTTGGGACCGAGGAACCCCACGACCTCGCCCGCGCCGACATGGAACGACACGTCGTCCACGGCGAGAGTCGTGCCGTAGGTCCGGGTCAGGTGGTCGACTTCGATCCGTGCGGCGCCGGTCATGGCCGCGGATTGTAGCGACTCGCATCCAGCAGCCCGTGCGCGAAGTGCTCTGCCGGCGTTCTCGAGGCGTCCTCGACGCGGATGACTTTGCGTACGGGCTGCTAGAGCTGATCCGCCAGACCGTCGACCAGCTGGACCAGGAACGGCATGCCCACGAAGAGCAGCACCGTGCGCCATGCCGCCGGCAGCCCGCTGTGGTCGAGCAGCTTGTAGGCACCGTAGAAGACCGTCCCGGCGATCACCCACACGACCAGCACCAGGATCGGCACGCCGCCGAGCAGGTCGGGGTCCACCGGGCCGTCCATGAGCCCCTTCAGGCCCAGCGCCGGGGCCGGCATGGCCCAGCCCATGACCCGCGCTCCCGATTCGAGCGGCAGGGCGATCACCCCGCTGAAGACGCCGGTCATGACCACGTGGAGAACGTGGTTGCCGGCGAGGCGCTCGCGGGTCTCGACCAACCCCTTGGTCACGGCGGCCGCGATGTAGAAGACGAGCACCGGCACCAGGATCGCGGAGGCCTCCTCGGGGCGGTCCGACCAGAGCCAGCCGAACACCAGGCCCGCGCCGAACCAGCAGGTGCAGAAATAGGGCGACAGCTTGGTGTAGGCATGCACCGCGGCGAGGAAGACCATCGCCGCCACGACCAACCCGAAGAGGTCGGGCGACAGGTGCAGATCGCCGAGGCCGCTCATCGGCCGCGCCTCCGTCGCCCGGAGCCCAGGTAGGCGAGCAGCAGCACGGCGGCCGGGGCCACGCTCAGCAGCCGTGCGTCGTCCTCGGCCTCGAACACCGCGACGTGGACCGCGAGCAGGATCACGACCAGCAACAGCACGGCCGGCAAGCGGGCGATGAAGCGTTCGAGCATGGACACGAGCGTGCCGCCGCGAGCGCTCCGAGACAAGCGCCGTCAGGCGGGCGACTGGTTTCCCGGGCCGTCTTGGGTTACGCCAGCGGCATGGACGACGGACCCGCTCGCATCGAAGAGGCCGGCGACGCCCCGCGTGGATCCCGGGCGTGGAGGCTGGCGCTGGGACCGGCCCTGGCCACGCTGATCCTGATCCTGTCCCCGGGCGACGACCCCTCCGTCGCCCGCATGGCGGCCATCGCCGCGTGGATGGCCGCGTGGTGGATCACCGAGGCCCTGCCCTTCGCCGTCACCGCGTTGCTCCCGCTCGTGCTGATCCCCGTCGCCGGCATCCTGCCCGTCGACACCGTGGCGCGGAACTACGGCCGCTCGGTGGTCTTCCTGTTCCTGGGCGGCTTCCTGCTGGCCCTCGGGCTGCAGCAGAGCGGCGTGCACCGCCGCATCGCCCTGCGCATCACCGCCGCGGTCGGCAGCGAGCCGGCTCGTCTCGTGCTCGGCTTCATGCTGGCGACCTGGGCGCTCTCGATGTGGATCAGCAACACCTCCACGACCATGCTCATGCTCCCGATCGTGCTGAGCGTGCTGCAGACCGCGCGGGATCGTGGCGCGGGCGCCGCCTCGGTCAGCAAGCTCGGCCTGGCCATGCTGCTGGGCGTGGCCTACTCGGCCAACATGGGCGGCATGGCGACCCTGGTGGGCACCCCCCCGAACCTGGTCTTCGTGCGCATCTTCGGCGACACCTTCCCCGAGGCGCCGACCGTCTCCTTCCTGCAGTGGTCGATGCTGGCCCTGCCGCTCTCGGCCGTGTTCCTCGTCAGCGGCTGGCTGTTGCTCACGCGCTTCCTGTTCCGGCTGCCGGCGGGCTCATTGCTCGGCGGTCGCGGCACCGTCCGCACGCTGCTCGCCGAACTCGGGCCGGTGCGACGCGACGAGGCCATCGCGGCGAGCGTGTTCGGCGTCACCGCGTTGCTGTGGCTCACCAGCGCGGGCGTGAGTGTCGGCGACACCCACCTCCCCGGCTGGCGGGAACTCACCGGCCTGGACGGGATGGTCGATGACGCCACCGTCGCCATCGCCATGGCGATCGTGCTGTTCGCCGTGCCTTCGGCGGACCGGCCCGGCGAGCGCCTGCTCGAGTGGCGCTTCGCGAGCGAGGTCCCCTGGGGCCTGCTGCTGCTCTTCGGCGGAGGCATCGCCCTGGCCCACGGCTTCGTGGAGTCGGGGCTCTCGGCCTGGGCCGGCCACCGGTTCGTGGCGCTCCAGGGCCTCTCGCCCTGGCTGCTGATCCTGGGCGTGTGCGTGCTGCTGACCCTGCTCACCGAGCTGACCAGCAACCTGGCCACGGCCGACATGCTGCTGCCGATCCTGGCCACCGCCGCGATCAACCTGGGCCTCGATCCGCGGGCGCTGATGATCCCCGCCACGCTCTCGGCCAGCTGCGCCTTCATGATGCCCGTGGCCACTCCGCCCGCCGCGATCGTCTTCGGTTCGGGTCTGATCCCGATCCGTCAGATGGTGCGCGCCGGCATCTGGTTCAACCTGCTCGGCGTGATCCTGGTGCTGGGAGCCTTCGCCTTGCTCGCTGGCCCCGCTCTGGGGATCGAGCCGGGGATCGTGCCCGTCTGGGCCCGACAGTGACCCGCGCTCCCGCTTCCCCATACCAGCCCGCCGCGCGATAGACTCAGTGGCGCAGGACCAGCCCGGGGAGGCTCGACCTGCCACGGGGGGACTCACCATGTCGACACCTGGATGCCCGCGACTCGCGGGCCGGATCCTGCTCGCGCTGCTCGTGAGTGCCTCTGCGCTCTCCGCCCAGCCCACGGACGGGGTGGTCGTGGCGAACAAGATCAGCCAACTCGAGGGCGGCCTCGGGGGCGTGCTGGACAACTCGGACGAGTTCGGCAGCGCCGTGGCGGTCCTGGGCGACGTGGACGGCAACGGCACCACGGACATCGCCGTGGGTTCACCCAAGGACGACGACGGGGCCACGCAGGCCGGCGCGGTGTACGTGCTGCTGCGCAAGGCCGACGGAACGCTGCTCGCCCAACAGAAGATCAGCGCCCTCGAGGGCGGTCTCGGCGCGGTGCTCGCCGCGGGCGACCGCTTCGGCTCCTCGGTGTCGGCGCTCGGCGACGTGGACGGGGACGGGATCCCGGATCTCGCCGTGGGCGCACCGCTCGATGACCACGGCGGACTCGACACCGGCGTCGTCTGGATCCTGATGCTGAACGCCGACGGCACGGTCCGCGAGCAGACCAGGATCGGTGCGGACCTGGGCGGCTTCACCGGCAGCCTCGACGGCAACGACCGTTTCGGCGCGGCCCTGGCCGACCTCGGCGACCTCGATGGTGACGGCACGCCGGATCTCGCCGTGGGCGCGCCCCGGGATGACGACGGGGCCCCGCAGTCCGGCGCCGTCTGGGTGCTCTTCCTGGCCGGCGACGGCGCGGTCGCCTCGCACGCCAAGATCAGCGCGACCACCGAGGGTGCGCCGATCCCGATCGCGTTCAGCGACGACTTCGGCTCGTCCCTCGCCCGCATCGGCGACCTGGACTTCGACGGTCGCGACGAGCTGGCCATCGGGACGCCGGGCACCCTGGACGGCGAGGGGCTCGAGAGCGGCGCGGTCTGGGTCACCTTCCTGACCGCCGAGGGCGGCGTCAGCGCCGCGACGCGCATCGGCCACGGCTCGGGCGGACTCGTCGGCCCGGTCCCCGCCGAAAGCGGCTTCGGCCAGGCGGTGGGAGCCCTGGGCGACCTCGACGACGACGGCCTGCGGGACCTCGCCATCGGCGCCCCACTCGCCACCCTGGACGGCACCGGGGCCGGAGCGATCTGGCTGCTGGCACTCGACGTGGACGGCAGCGTGCGCTCGGAACTGCTCGTCGGCCCCAACGCCGGCGGCTTCGGCGTGGGCCTCGACGACGGCGATGGCTTCGGTTCGTCGCTGGCCTCGCTCGGCATCGCCGCCAACGCGCAGGTCAGCAACCTGCTCGTGGGCGCACCCCTCGATGATGACGGCGGCAGCAACGCGGGCGCGATCTGGCAGCTGTCCCTGGCGCTGCCCGAGGGCGACTCGCCCTTCGTGGACTTCGCCAGTGGAGCCGACGGCCGCGCGGGCCGCCCGGACCTGCTGCTCCCCCCCGCGGCGGGCCCCGGTGACGACTTCATCGGCGAACCCGTCGTCGTCGTGCCGAACACCGAGCAGAGCTACATGTGGACCGAGAACGTCCCGCTCGAGTACTCGTTCGGCGGCGAACTCGACAGCGCCGACGGCGCCGACGGCGGCTTCGGCGGCGGAGGCGGAGGCGGAGGCGGCTTCGGGAGCGGCCTCGGTGGCGGCACCTTCCAGGAGACGTTCGAGACCGGCGAGGAGCCCGCACAAGTGGCCCAGGGCGACCTGAACGGAGATGGCTTCGGCGACGTGGTCACCGCGAACCGCGGCGAGGACAGCTTCTCCGTGCTGCTCCAACAGGATCCGGGCGTCGGGCCTCCAGGCCCCGAGTCCTTCGCCGAGAAGGTCGACTACGCCCTGCCGATCGACGCTTCACCGCGTTCGATCGCGGTCGGCGACCTCGACGGCAACGGCGACCTCGACGTGTTCGTCGCCGGCGACGGGGGCGTTTCGACGTTCCTCAATGACGGGACGGGCGTGTTCGCGTTCGCCGGGTTCACGCCCGTCGTGCTGCTGACCGACCTCGCCCTCGGCGACGTCAACGGCGATGGCCATCTCGACGTGGTCGCCGCCAGCGGAGGCGTGGCGGCCGGCGGAGACCTGGGCGGCGGCCCGGCTGCCGAGGCCGGCTTCGCGACGGTGCTGATCGGTGACGGGACCGGTTCGCTCGCGACCGGCCAGGTCTTCGCCAGCGGCCGGGCGGTGGCCTCGGTGGAGCTCGGCGAACTCGACGACACCGCCGGGCTCGATGCGCTGCTCGCGATCCACGAGTTCGATGGTGGCCCCTCGGGCGAGCCCCAGGGGCGCGTCGAGCTCTACGTCGGCAACGGCGGCGGCGGCTTCGCGCCCTCGGCCACCTTCGCGGGCCTGGTCGATCCCGACCCCGACGGCATCCACCCGATCTACGGGCGCCTGGCGGACATCAACGGCGACGGGCTCCTGGACGCGGTGTACGTGCGCAACGAGAACATCGCGTTCGCGCCGGGGACCTTCGCCGAAGAGCACCCGCCGCTCGCTCTCGACGTGCTGCTCAACGACGGCGCGGGCGGTTTCACGATCGGCGAGATCGCCACGGCCTACGTCGGCAAGGGCGTGGCCCCGCTGCTCGCGGACGTGGTCGACGTCGACCGCCTGGGCGCCGTGGACCTCGTGGTGGTCTGGTTCGACGACACCACCGCCGGCATCCCCGCCGCCGCAGAGGCCTTCGTGAGCCGGTTCGCCGTGCTCGTCGGGCTGGGCGACGGCACCTTCATCGACCCGGCACCGAACCAGTTCCTCACCGGCGATGAGCCCGGCGACCCGGACGTGGGCCACGTGGATTCGCTCTTCGACGGCGGCGGCCTGGACCTGCTCGTGCCCAGCCTGGCGGACAACAGCGTCACCGCGCTGCTCGGCGACGGTGCCGGCGGCGTGCTGTCCTCGGTCACCACGCCGGACATCGATGCGCTCGATCCCGGCACGCTCAACCCGGGCGGCGTCTGGCAGGGCGGGCCGCGCGTGCTCGTCGCCGGCGACCTCGACGGCGACGGACTCGACGACGCCGTGGTCTACAACGCCTGGAAGGACCTGTCGGGCTTCTTCGCCCCGGTGCCCAGCCTGTCGATCCTCTCCAGCGACGGCACCGGCCTGCTCCCGCGGGTGCAGTACCTGCCGCTCGTCTTCGAGGCCGACGTCGGTCTCGGCGACATCGACGGGGACGGGCTGCTGGACGTGGTCGCGACCCAGCGCGCACAGGGCCTGGGCACCGAGGAGGTGTACGTGTTCCTCGGCCTCGGTGACGGCACGGTCGTGCCGACGCCGCTCGTCATCGGCGTGCCCAACGGGCGGCGGCTGACCGGCGGCCTGGCGGTGATCGACGTGGACGGTGACGAGGCCGTGGACATCGTGTCCTCGGTCACGGCGCCGGACACCGGCGCGGGCGAGGTGTTCGTGGTCGTGCACGTCGGGGCCGAGCTGCTGGCGCGCAGCTTCGACATCGGCGCCAGCTGGCAGTCGATCCGCTCCCTCGATCTGGGTGACCTCAACAACGACGGCCCCCTGGACGTGGCGCTGGGCGAGAATGACGGCCGCCTGTTCCTCGGTGAAGGGGTCGGCAACGGGCGCTTCGTGCCGCTGGCCACGAGTTCGGCGGCGGCGGCGGTCGGTGGCGGGGCCCTGCGCATCGCGGATCTCGACGGCAGTGACGACCTCGACCTGGTGTCGACCAACGGCGCCGAGACCGGCCTGCTGGACCAGGCCTTCGTGCGCACGCTGGCAGGACTGGGTGGCGGGCTCTTCGCGGTGGGATCGATCCCGGGGCTGGGGGCGGCCGGAAGCGGCGGAGCCCTGCGTCCGCTCGTGGCCGACCTGGATGAGGACGGGGCCTCGGACCTGGTGCTCGTGCACGGCACGACGGGCTCGCTGTCGATCGTGCTCAACGGACTGAACACCTTCGAACCCCTCGGGACCGGATTGCCGGGCAGTGGCGGCGTCGTGCCTCAGCTGGAGGGTCTCGGCTTCACCAACCTGGGCGGTACGGTGACCTTCTCCATCGAGGGTGGCCTCGGAGGAGCGCCCTTCGTGCTCTTCCTCGGGCTCGGTGTCCTGGATCACCCGATCTACGCGGTCGAGCAGGTGCTGATCGAGCTGCCCCTGGTGCTCGGTGGCGAGCCGGGCGTGCCCGGTGCCGGGTTCTTCTCGCTGCCGGCGCAGATTCCGGACAAGGAGAAGTACATCGGCCTGGAGCTGGTGCTGCAGGCCTTCGTGGTCGATCCGGAGGCGACGCTGCCCGGGCCCACGGGGCTGGCGCCGACCAACGGGCTGAAGTTCCGGATCCTGCCCTGACCGTCCGCACGACCGGAGTCCGCCCGGACTGTCTCCTGGGTGCGGGATCCGGTCTGACCGACCTATGATGCCAGGCGTGACCAAGGACCAGGGCGCAGAGCCGACCTCCGAGGACCCGGGGCTCGCCGAAGGCCTCGAGCCGGGGCGCCAGATCGGCGATCTGACGCTCGAGCGCGAGCTCGGTCGCGGCGCGCAAGGGGTCGTCTTCTCCGCCCGCCAGGCCTCGCTCAACCGCTCCGTGGCGGTCAAGATCCTGCCGCGCGAGATCACCTTCAACCAGGAGCAGATCGACCGCTTCCGTCGCGAGGCCTCGGCCGCCGGCCGACTCAGCCACCCGAACATCGTCGCCGTCTACGGCTTCCATGAGCTGGACGGGCACCGGCTCATCGCCCAGGAGCTCGTGCACGGCGGCAGTCTCGAGGATGCGCTCGAGGAGCGCTTCACGCGCCAGCCGGACGTCGACCTGGATCACTGCCGTTGGGCCGCGCGCACCTGCGGGCTCATCGCGCGCGCCCTGCAGCACGCGCATGACCACGACGTCGTGCACCGCGACATCAAGCCGGGCAACGTGCTGCTCACCGAGGACGGCGCGCCCAAGATCGCCGACTTCGGCCTGGCCAAGGTCGAGGACGGCCACAACCTGAGCCGGACCGGCACGCTCATGGGCACGCCCAACTTCATGAGCCCCGAGCAAGTCTCGCCGCAGATGGGCGAGGTCGGCCCGCGCACCGATGTCTACAGCCTCGGCGCGCTGCTCTATCGCATGCTCACCGGGCGCGTGGCGTTCCAGTCCGAGAGCCTGCAGGGGCTGCTGATGGACATCCTCACGCGCGAGCCCAAGCCCCTCCGCAAGCTGCAGCCCGGCATCCCCGCCGACCTCGAGGCGGTGTGCCTCAAGGCCCTGCGCAAGTCGCCCGAGAACCGCTACGGCACGGCGGCCGACTTCGCCGAGGACCTCGAGCGCTTCCTGCGTGACGAGACCACGGTGGCGCGGCCGGTCGGCCCGCTCGGCCACCTGGCGCGCTCGCTCGGTCACCTGGCCACGAGCACGCTCTCGATGGTCGCGCTGCTCGTCCCCACCGCCTGGTTCGGGACCGACATGGTCCTGCGACTCGACGCGGCCGACGACGTGGCCGTGCACGGTGTGCGCCTGATCTGGTCGGCGGTGGCGGCCGTCGTGCTGCTCTGGCCCCTCAGCCTGCTGACCCGCCGCCTGTTCCGCGCGCGCACGATCGTGGCCCTGCCCGTGGCCGTGTTGCTGGTCGCGGCCGGCGGTCTGCTCGCGGCCTGGCGCATCGTCGAGGAGCGCGACACGCAGTTGCACCACGCCGCTCGCGAGGCGCTCACCGCGACGGTCGCTCTCGAGACCCTGGGCGATCGCATCGACACCCTCGATGTGCAGGGCTTCGTGGAGGACTGGGAACCGCGCTTCGAGGACACCGACACCGCGCTCGTGGCCCGCGCCTACTTCAAGCGTCGCCGACCGATCCAGGCCGAGTCCTGGGTGCGCCGGCTCAGCCGCGACGGCGCCGACACGCCTCCGGCCCACGCCCTGCAGCTCGCCATCCACGACGCGCTCGGCGCCGACGACCTCGCCAACGAGGCCGAAGCCCGCCTGTGGGCCGCCGCTGCGGCCCACCCCGCGGGGGACGACTGGACCACCTGGCAGGCGGTCGGGGACATCCTGCGCGACGTGCGCCGCTTCGCCGACGCGCGGCGGGCGTTCGAGCGCGCCGCGCGCCTGAACGGCGCCGACCGCGATCGCCTCAACCTGGATCTCGCGCGGGTCTCCGCGGACCTGTGCCAGTGGGAGTCGGCGGTCGGGTTCCTCGACGACTTCGTGAAGTGGAACCAGACCAACCCCACGGCCAACCGGCTGGCCTACACCATGGCGCAGGCCGCGGGCGATCACGACGAGGCGCGCGTGTGGTACGACCGGCTGCTCGAGAGTGACGAACTGGACGTCGTGACCAAGCTGCAGCTGCGGTTCGAACACCTGAAGCTCGGGGGCGACGTCCAGGCCATCGGCGCCCTGGTCCGCGAGACGCGCGCCCGCGCGGACGCTCCGGCGGCCGAACTGGACTGGGCGGCGCGCTCCGCCGCGACCCTGGGCAAGGACGCCGAGGCCGCCGGTCACTTCGCGACGTCCGGCAACTGGTTCCTGTACGCGTCCGAGGCCTACGGCGAGTTGCTCACGCGACCCGGCTGGGCCCTCAACGCGCGCGTCGGCCTGTCGATGATCTCGCTGAAGCGCGCGCCCTACGACCCCGAGCACGCCGACGAGCTGCGCGACCAGGCCATCGCCCACGCCACCGCCGCCGTCGAACTCGATCCGCTCTACTGGCAGGCGCACTACAACCTCGGCCTGGCCCTGCGACTCCGCGCCCTCGCCGATCGGAGCGCCGAGGGCGCCGAACTGCAGCTCGGGGACTGGCACTCCTTCGTGGATCCCTTCAAGGCCTCCCTGAGCACCGACGGCCTGCAGCCCGTCACCCTGAACGACACGGCCTACTCACTCGGCATGCTCTACAGGTTGGGCGGCGACAAGCGCGATCTGGCCCTGGCCCAGCGCTACATCGAGCGTGCCATCCGCCTCAACCAACCCCCCGACGGGGGCGTCTGCGAGTTGCGTGGGACGCAGCGCCAGACGCTCTCGGCCTGCTACGACACGCAGCGGGAACTGCACGAGCTGGGCGGTGACCTGGCCGCGGCGCTGGGCAGCGCCGAGTCGGCACGGGACGTGCTCGGGCTCGGCGATCCTCGGCGAGAGGCGCGCGTGGTCGAGGTCGAGCGGTTGGCGGAAGCGATCGCCGCGGGCGGCTGAGGCTCGGCCGGCGCCCCTACTCCACGATCGTGAACGTCACGTTGCTCGTCGCCGCGGGCAGGCTGGCCCCCGAGTCGAGCGCGGCGTACTGCCACAGGACCGTCAGGCCCGCGCCCGCCGCCGGGATGTCCAGGCCCGGCAGGGTCGTCACGCCGCCGGGACCCGCCGGGAAGGCGGGCAGCAGGATCAGCTCGGAGAAACCGTTGCCGATGGCGAAGGAGACCTTGCCTGGGATCTCGGACGGAGTGGCGCTGAAGGACAGCGCCAGGAACTGCGTGTCGCCCGGGTCGCTGCTCAGCGTGTGCACGATGGACTCGCCCACCGCCACGTTCTCGGGCACCGTCTCGAGCAGCGGCGCGGCCGGGTCGATGACCTGGATGTAGCGGGTCTCGGACAGGCCGAAGGGGTTCTCGATGGTCACGGGCAACAGGCCCGGCTTGGTCGGCGTCGCGATGTGCACGGCGATGACCTGGGCATCCTGCACGTCGAACTGCGCCGAGGGAAAGGTCTCCTCGCCGACGTGCACGGCGGTGGCCGTGTCCATGTCGGCGCCACTGAGCAGCAGCACCGGCGGTGCCTGACCCATCTCGATGTCGCGCAGGGACACGTCGCACAGGCTGGCCACGCCGAGCGGGCTGCTCGGGCACGGCTCGTTGAGCTTGACGATGAACAGGCCGCGCTGCATGTCGCTGAGGTAGACGTACCCCGACGGCTGGAACGGGTAGCAGCCCCAGGAGCCGTTGAAGCCGCCCGGCGGGTTGTTCGTCACCGTGTCGAAACGGCCGATGACCTCGTGCGACTCGTTCTCCGCGTCGATGCGGAAGGCGCGATAGCCGTCCTCGTAGTACGAGGCGTGCACGACGTCACCGATGATGAAGGGGTTGTGCGGCACGGTGCCCGGGCCCTGGGACAGGTCGGCGATCGTGATCGGGTTGCCCGGATTGGCCAGGCTGCGCACGATGATGTTGCGGTCGCCGGCCTTCTCGTCGCACAGGACCACGAGCGTCTCGTCCTCGTTGACCCAGCTGGCGTGGGTGAACTCCGCGCCCGAGAGCTTCTTGCTGATGATCGACGTGCTCGGCAGGTTGCTGACGTCCATCAGCGTGTGGTAGCCGGAGCTGATGTTGCTCAGGTAGGCGACGCCGTTGTAGACGTGGATGTCGTGCACGTACGGGTCGCCGAAGCCGAAGCCGCCGCCGTTCCACTGCTTGATCATCGGCGGGTCGATCGGATCCACGGCGAGGTCGTAGACGACCATGCCCTTGTTGGTGCCGACGGCGTAGAGCTTGCCGGTGTCGAGGTCGATCTGGACGTTGTGCGCATGCCCGAAGAAGGAGGCGCCGAACTCGTTCACGAGCACCGGGTTCTCGGGGTCGTCCATGTCCACGACCTGCACGCCGCCCTGGCAGTCCGTGACGATGTAGACGTACTTGCCCCAGCACTTGATGTCGCGCCACAGGCACTGCGTGAAGGGGATGTAGCCCACCTCGTAGGGCGCGGTCGGGTCGGTCGCGTTGATGAAGACCGTCCCGGCGTCCTCGCCGACCAGCGCGTACTCGCGGCCGTCGGGCGCCACGTAGCCCCACACGTCGTTGTACTTGAAGTGCTCGTCGAGTCGCCCCAGCTGGGTGACGTTGAGGTCCTCTTCGTCGGCTGATGCGGACGCCGCGAGGAGACACAGCACGAGCGCGGAATGGACGGAGAGCAGACGCATGCTCTTCTCCGGGGGCCGGGGATGTCGGGGCGGGTGGGGAACCCGGCCGATCCGACGGGAAGGATCAGCCTCTTCATCACATGCCGGTCCGGGGCAGGTGTCAAGCGCGGCGACGGGCGTTCGGGGTGCGGAAGGGGTCCCTGACCGGCGTACGGGGGCGTTCGCGTGGTGGCTCGCATGGGGCAGGCGACCCATCGGCGGGGCTCCTGCGGGTGTGGAGGTCGCCGGAAGGTCGTCCCCCTTGCTCTGCTTGCGGGGGACGCTCGCCGCCGCACGGGGGACGACCTTCCGGTGACCTCCGCTGCGGTGTCGGCCGAGGGGGTGGGGCGGGTGGGCTGCGGGCGGAGGCGGAGGTGGGCAGCGCGACGCGGCTTGCGGGTGGCCGCGGGCGCGGGCGGAGGTGGGGCATCGCTACGCGTCTTGCGGGTGGCGGCGGGCGGAGGCGGAGGTGGGGCATCGCGATGC
>JAJDER010000071.1 GCA_029259725.1 Planctomycetota bacterium
CGTCGGTGGTGGCGGCGGCGTAGTGGGCGAGCGGCAACAGCTCGAGTGCGTAGCGCGTGTACACCACGACCGTCGAGTCGAGGAAGGGGCGCGGAACGAGGCCCGCCCGGCGATGCGACGCGCCGTTGGGAATGTAGTGCACGCGGGCCCCTGCCAGGGGTGCCGCGTCGGCTCCGGTGATGACGCCCTGGAGCAGGAGCGGCCGGCCGACGCCCGACCACCGGTCGGCGACCGCGTCGGCATCCGGGCGGGCACCGGGCGAAGGGGCCGTGTCGCTCATGGCAAGCGGTTCGGCGGCCTCCTGCCGGGGCGTGTCCGTGTGGCTCGGTGCCGGCCCGGGTGCCTCGAGCACGCCCGTCGTGCCACGTGTCTCGCCTGGTCCCGACTGGACCAGCCACACGCCGCCGACGATCAGCCCCACGACAATCAGCACCGAGATCGCGCGCGTCATCGCCCCATCCTCCAACTCAGCCTGCCCCGCACGCCCCGCACGCCCCGCTACGGCGCAGGGCCGCCGCGTGTGAGCCGCCGCCGAAGCCGCGCCGATGAGTCACTTCCAACACGACGGCGGACATCGGCGCACGACCGTCCGGCCGGACACCCGGCCGCCCTTCAAGCTGCAGGATAGACGAGCGACCTCGCGCCGGGGCCGTGCTCGCCTGCCCTCGATCGTGCCGGGACCCCCTGCGCGGGGCCCGGATGGACGTGCGGTGGTAGTCTGGGCGCCCGGGACGGGAGTTCAGAGTGACGGCCGGGGGGCCGCGAGACCGACGAGGGGGGTCATGAGCAACGTGTTCATCAGTCACGCGGATCGTGATTCACGAGTGGCGATCCGCCTCGCCGAGGGTCTCCAGGAACTGGGCTTCTCGACCTGGTACTACGAACGCGACTCCGTGCCCGGCCCGTCCTACCTGACGCAATGCCGGGAGGCGATCGAGTGCACTCAGTCGATGTTGCTCATCATCTCCGAGGACTCCGTGCGCTCGCACGAAGTGAACGCGGAGCTGGAGATGGCTCACGGCGCGAACCTGCCCATCCTGCCGCTGCGCATGGGCATGTCGAACGCGGAGTTCAAGTCACGCCGGCCGAACTGGGGCATGGTGCTCGGCACCCGCGTGTCCGTGGAGCTGCATCCGGAGATGGCCGAGGTCGCCCTGAGGAGCCTCGAGGAGGGGCTGCGGCGTCTCGACGTCAGCCCGGAGCGTGCACTCCCGGCCAAGCCCGTCGCGGCCCGGCCGCCGACGAAGTGGACCAAGGACCGCGCCTGGCCGTCGGACGCCAACCAGATCGACATCCGCAACCTGGACAGCATCGTCTTCTCGAACGGGTTGATCGACGAGTTCCTCAACAGCGAGTCGAAGTACTTCCTCTCGGCCAACAAGGGCCTCGGCAAGACGCTGCTGCTGACCTACAAACGCTCCCGACTCGAGCGCGAGGAGAGCCAGGGAGGACGCTCCGGTTGCTTCGTGCCGACCGGGCGTCCCTACCTCGACTTCATGAGCGACCTGCAGTCGGTCAAGAAGGCGAACGTCGAGTTGCTCGCGGACGGCGCGCGGTCCAAGGCCCTGTGGAGCTTCGCCCTGAAGGTCTCCGCTCTGTCCTGCCATCCGGCGCTGTTCAGGGACGAGGACGCCGACGACCTCCAGCGGTTGCCGCGGCGCGTGAGGGACTGGCTCGCCGAGGGCAGCCGCATCGAGCCGACGATGGTCTTCAAGGAGATGCTGGACCTGTCGCGCAGTGACATCAACCGGGCCATCGACCGCGCGCAGAACTTCCTCGAGCAGAAGTACCGCCGGATCCACAGTGGCACCTACCTGTTCATCGACAAGGTCGATCAGGGCTGCAAGGGGCTTCCCCGCGACGCCTGGGTGGCGGTCCAGTCCGGCCTGATCGAGGCCGCGTGGGATCTCCTCAACTCGAACAACCACGTGAAGATCTACGCGTCGATCCGGCAGGAGGCCTTCTCGAACTACGAGTCCGACATCAAGGTCAACCTGTACGGCGCGACCACCATCATCAAGTACACGCGGGAGGACCTGAGCGACCTCCTCGACCGGCTCAGCCAGGTCTACGAGGGCACGACGACGATCAAGGAGTTCATCGGTCTGAACGTCGTCAAGCACCCGATGCGCGCCTTCCCGGAGGACAGCTTCGAGTACATGCGCCGGTACACCCTCGGCCGCCCCCGTGACTTCGTGATCCTCGCCTCGGCCTTCTCGAGGATGCGCGAGCAGAGCAGCCAGCCCGCCTTCTGCCGCCAGGTCGCGGAGACCAGCGGCGCGGTGCTGGTCTCGAACGTGTTCAGCGAGATGAAGGTCTTCCTGTCCTGCCTGACCAACAGGGAACGGCGACTGCAGTTCCTGGCCAGGCTCCCGCACAACATCATCTCGCGGCGCGAAGCGGTCGAGATCTGGAGCGAGTTCAACGACCTCGACGCCGAGGACCTGACGCCTGAGGTCTACCGGGACATCGAGTCCTTCGATCACCCCTTCTGGGAACTCTACAGCGCGGGGTTGCTGGGCATCGTCACGCAGGACGACACGGGGCACGCGGTCCAGCGGTTCAAGCAACCCCACGACCAGATCCACGACTCGCAGTCGGCGCTCCCGCACGTCGACTACTACCTGATCCACCCGGCCCTGAGCAGCTTCATCCGATCCCAGCGGTCACGCGGCGTGTTCAACGTGTTCCAGAGTGTCGTCGTCGGTCACGATTGCGCCTGGGAAGACCACAACCCGACGTTCTGCCGTGTCGAGCGGTTGCTGTTCGAACTTCCCGACACCGAGTTCCGCGGCCTGGCCTTCGAGTTGCTCAAGGAGATCAGCGTCCGCAAGGGCATGGGCGCGAGCCTGCGGGCCGACATGGATGCCTGCGCCACGTGGAAGGCGATCCGCAGCCACGCGGAAGGCGACGACGCCCAGGCCGAGGTCGTCATGTGGCTGGAAGACCTGTTCGAGGCGGGGCAGGGCGCGGCGGCGCGCTAGGCACCGACTCGCGAGGGGTTTCTCCGAGACGTCGACCGCCAGCTCCCGATTCTTCTGCTTGCGGCCGAACGAGCCGCGCCCATGGAGAGACCAGACATGCATCGGTTCGCTCGGCTCACGACCCTGTCCTTCCTGCTCATCGCCCTCGGTCCCGGCGCCGCAGCCCAGGAGGTCGCCTGGGAAGCCTCTTCCGGGCTGCTCCCCTGGGACGCCTCGATCCCCGCGCAACATCTCTTCGCGGTGTCCGGCACTCCCTCCCAGGCCGCGATGGTGGGCGGAGCGATGCACGTCAACGACACGTCGATTCCCGAGTCCTTCGGGGTCTCCAAGTCCGACATCGATGCGCAGTGCGTGGACGGAGACTGGACGATCGAGGCCGTCGTGCGCATGAACTCCTGCGACCGCGTGGACCCGTGGGTCGACCTCGGCACGCACATCTCGGTCTCGGGCGGCGGCCGGTTCGTCGGCGCGGGCATCGACGAGGAGGGCGTGGGCTTCACCGACATCCCCTCGACCCAGTGGGTGGGCGGTCTGAAGCACGTCGCCGACCTCTCCACGGCGTTTCACACCTTCCGGGTCGTGAAGGCGGACGGGATGGTCGCGCTCTTCCTCGATGGCGGCGCGTTGCCCGTGATCGAGTTGCCGTTCACGAGCTTCCCGGCGATCGGAGCTCGCAACATCGATCTGGGCACGACCTCCATCATCGGCACCTCGGACTGGGATCAGCTCAGCTTCGTCTTCACGCCCGACCCGTGGGCGGATCTCGGGAGCGGCCTCGGCGGCGCGGTCGGCGTGCCGGTGCTGGCCGGCACGGGGTCGCTCGTCGGCGGACAGCCGATCACGCTCGACCTGTCCGACGCCCTCCCGGGCAGCACGACGACGCTGGTGGTCGGATTCGCCGCGCTCGACGCTCCGTTCAAGGGCGGCACGCTCGTCCCCGCGCCGAACCTGCTCTTCACCGGGCTGCCGATCGACGCGGCAGGCAGCTTCGTGCTCAACGCGACGTGGCCGCTGGGCCTGCCCTCGGGCGCCACGTTGTTCTTCCAGCACTGGGTCGTCGATGCCGCGGGCCCGCAGGGCTTCTCCGCGAGCAACGGCCTGGCGGCGACCACACCCTAGGACGGCGGTCACGAGTGCCGGGCGATCGCATCCAAGCACACATCGCTCCGCACCGGGTGTGGCCCGCTGGGGGGCCGGCGAGCGGCGCGCCCCTCAGCAATCGCCGGGCAACACCTGGAGTCGCGGGCTGAAGGCGACGCCCTTGGGCGCGGCGTCGTCGGCGTGGAGGAGCTGGGCCAGGATCGGCAGGCCGCACAGGGCGGGGTCGATGGCGAAGGTCGTGGGGATCACGAGGCCGCCGGGCGGAAGCGCCAGCGCCAGCTCGAACAGGGGCGCCACCCAGACCGTGCCACCCAGGCCCTGCACTTCCGCGGGCTCCAGACCAACCAACAGCAGGGCCGCGGCCAGAACGCCCGCGCTGTTGCCCAGCTCCAGGTCCACCGTGCTGCCCTGCAGCGGCGGCCCCGCGAGGTCGAGCACCGGAGCGAACCCGCTGGTGCCGGCCACGCCGGTCAAGTTCACGCTCCAGCTCGCGCTGTCGCACAGCGGGCCCTCGGTGAGGTGCAGGGCCCAGGCCTGGAAGTTGCCCTCGTCGCCCCACTGGAAGTCCTCCAACGAGAGCACCCACATGCCCGCCGAACCGATGCCCGTCCACAGCCCCAGCTCGTACGGGTGGCCGCCCTTGTAGCGCCCGTGGTGGGGCGGCAGCTCCAGGGGGAAGGGCTCGGGGGACTCGTCGTCCAGCACCATCGGGCCTGCGTTGCCGGGGTCCGCGCCCGGGGTCAGCAGGTTCTTCAGCAGCCGGTCCTTGGTGCCGCCGGGCGCGCTCAGCCTCGGGATCAGGTCTCCGTGGAAGTCGTGGTCGAAGGCGAAGACCACGTCCACGTCTCCCACGAGGAAGTCCTCGGCCACGCTGACGGGCATCGGCACCTCGGTGAAGTCGAGAATCGGCAGGGGTCCGCCCGGCGCGACGTAGGTCCGGCCGTTGAAGGCCAGGCTCACCCCGCGCACGACTCCCGTGCCACCGCCGGTGCGGTCGTGCACGTCGAGGTGCCAGAGGCCCAGGGACGGCTTGTCGTCGAAGAGCGACAGGTCCCCCTCGGCCTGGAACGTGCCGGTGAACGGGGCCGAGCCGGCGAGCTCCCCGGCGGCCTCGTCGTCGAAGCAGGTGAACAGCAGGCCGGTGCCCGCGGGCATGTCGAACAACGACACGCTGGTGCCGTCCGGGTGCCGCAGGGTTCCCTGGAGCTGGGCGCCGCTCGTGTGCTCAGAGGTCACCAGCACGTTCACGTCCGACACCGTGAAGTTCCCGTCCACGTCGATGGGAATGGCGATGGTGGCGCCGTCCACGGTGGGCACGTCGGGGCCGGTGGACGTCCACGTGTCCGCGCGTGCCGCGCCCGGGAGCAGGCCGCAGGCAACGAGCAGACCAGTGAGAAGCACGTGCGCGTGTCGGGTCATGTCGCGATCCTACCGTATGCACGGGAACGCTCGGTCGCTGGCGAGCGCCGAGCCGTCGTCACCGCGCCCGTCTTGGCGGATCCAGGCCCGCACCGCTACGGTGTCCCCTCGTCAGAACGGAGACCCGACGGGGGTCTTCGGCGAGCACCCCGACTCCCGTCCCCGAGCGAAGTGATCCGGAGCCGGACGCAGCCATGCCCACGCCACCGCTCGATCACTCCGACGCACCCGGCGCGGTGTACCTCGCTCCGCGCGAGCAGGAGGCCGACCTCGCCGCCGAGCTGGCCCCGCGCGGGGTGCTCTGGAGCACCGAGCGCCTGATCGCCACCCGCGATCCGCCGGCGCCGGCGGTGTGGGCCCAGGACGTCTGGCTCGAGCCGCGCCTCGCGTCGGTCGAGTCCATCGGCGATGCCGTGCGCACGCTGCGCGGCGTGCAGCGCAACTGGTGCCTGTGGTCGATCGATCATCACCGGCGCTGCGCGCTGATCGAGGCCGGGCTGCCGCCGATGCGGTCGCGCCTGCTGGCCTTCCCGACGGAGCTTCCGTCCGCGCCGCTCGGGGCGTTCGCGCTGCTGGAACGCAACCTGCTGCTCTACTCGGCGACGCGTGCCTCGGTGCTCCCGCACGGCGAGATGCACTTCGACGAGGACCACACCAACCCGCCGAGTCGCGCCTATCTCAAGCTGTGGGATCTGTTCACGCGCACGGGGCACGCGCCGCGTCCCGGTGAGCGCTGCCTCGACCTGGGCGCCGCGCCCGGCGGCTGGAGCTGGGTGCTCGGGCGCCTGGGCGCGTCGGTGCTGGCCATCGATCGCGCCCCGCTGGCCGCACCCGTCGCCGACCTGCCGGGCGTGAGCTGGCGCTCCGGCGACGCGTTCGCCGTCGACCCCGCGCGCGAAGGCCCCGTCGACTGGCTCTTCTGCGACGTCATCGCCAAGGCCGAACGCAGCGCCGAGCTCATCCACCGCTGGCTCGACGCCGGAGCCTGCAAGCACCTCGTGTGCACGCTCAAGTTCCGTGGCGACGAGGGCAAGCAAGTGTTGCCCGACCTCGTGGCGATCCCCGGCGCCCGGCTGTTGCATCTGTTCCACAACCGCAACGAGGTGACGTTCGTGCACGGGCTGGCGGATCCCCCTCGGGCAGGGTCTGCACCCGCGGAACCGCTCTCGCACCGGGTATGACTTCGACGCGTTGATCCGGTGCAGCCTGGGTCTGGCCCCCTTCGTCGCGCCGAACCGCCACGGGAACTTGTCCCTCGACTACGCCGATCCCGAGGCGGTGAAGCCGCTGAACCAGGCCGGTCGAGACCCTCGAGGTGGCGCACGGGCAGAAGCAGAGCCGCATCCTGGCCTGGAGCTACCTGACGGCTCGCGCGCGACGGCTCACCAGCCTGACGGCTGTTCGTCGAGCAACCCGCGCAGCGTCTCCAGCCCTCGCGTCATCTGCTCTCGCGTCTCGGGCGCGGCGAGGCAGACGCGGACGGCGGGGGGCGGACGGCCCGCTCCCATGAAGAACGCGCTGGAGGGAGTGACGGCCACGCCGCGGCGGCGGGCTTCGGCGGCGAAGTCGGCGCTCGTCCAGGGATCGGGGAGATGCAGCCAGGCGTAGTAGCCATGCGGCTGGGCGTCGTAGTGGGCGTCGGCGAGCAGGCGCCGGAGGATGTCTTGGCGACGTCCGGCTTCGGCGTGCTTGGCGGCCACGACGGCGTCGGCCGTGCCGTCCTCGATCCAGGTGGCGGCCACCTCCACGGTGAGGGTCGGCACCATGAACACCGTCGCCCAGATGGCGTCGGTGGCGCGGCGCACGTAGGCGGCAGGCGGCACGAGGAACGCGACGCGCAGTCCTCCCGTGACGGCCTTGGAGAAGCTGGCGACGAAGAAGCCGTGGTCGGGCGCCAAGGTGGAGAGGGGAGCTGCCGGCGTTTCGCTCATGAGCCGGTGTACGTCGTCCTCGAGCACGACGACGTCGTGCTTGATCGCCAGGCGCGCGATGGCCTGACGCCGGTCTCCGTCGAGCTGCGTCGTGGTCGGGTTGTGGAAGCTCGGCACGCAATACAGTGCGCGCACGCGGCGCCGCTTGCAGGCGGCTTCGATGGCCCGCGGGCGCATGCCCCCGGCATCCATCGGGATCGACTCGAGACTCAGCTGCAACTGTCGGGCTATGGCACGGATGCCGGGATACGTGAGTTCGTCGCACAGCACGACGTCTCCAGCCGCGGTCGAGCACATCAGGGCCACGGTGAGCGCGTGCTGGGATCCAGCGCAGACCAGGATGTCGTCCGGGCCGGCGGGCATGCCGAAGCGCTCGGCCCAGACGGCGCCGGCCTGACGATGGCGCGCGGTCCCGGCGTGGTCGTGGTAGCGCAGCAGCCGTTGCACGCCGTCCTTGCGGGCGATCTTCTGAAGCGCCGACGCGAGGTCGGGGTCCTCGGTGTGGATGGGCAGGTCGACGCTCATCTCCACCAGCCGCGTGTCGGGCAGCCCCAGGGGATCGCTCGGGGTGGGTGAGGCCACGAAGGATCCGCGACCCACGCGGCTCGAGAGCAACCCCTGTCGCTCGGCCTCCTTGTACGCGTGCGTCACCGTACCGAGGCCAAGACCGAGGGCAGCCGCCAGGCTGCGTTGGGTGGGGAGGCGATCGCCGGGATGCAGGCGTCCCTGCTCGATGTCGGAGCGGAGTGCCGCCACGATGGCGCGGTAGAGCGGCCCGTGGGCGCCCGCGAGGGCCGGCTTCCAGAGCAAGTGTCCGGTGCTTGTCACAGTGACAATAGGCTATCGGAATGTCTCTTCTTTGCTCGACAAAAAGGCACCCATTGTCACCTATCGCCCGTAGGCTGATCCATGCTTCGCTCCCGAGAACCGTCATGGAGGCCCGCCATGCTTCGCGCTCTCCCGGCCTTGTTCGCCGGCCTGCTGACACCGTTGTTGATGCCGGGGTTGCCGGTGGCCGGCGCGGCGGCTCTCGACGAGCTGTCGCTGGCAGGCGACTTCTCGGTGGAACTCACCGCCGCCTGGGAGCCGCTGACCGACACGGTCTACAAGTTCGAGCAGACGTATCCTCTGCTGCGCGACCTCACGCCCGCCGAACCCGCGGCGAGCCACACGGCTGACGCCTTCCGGCCGTTTCTTCCTCCCGGTCCCGTGGAGGTCGGCCAGACCTGGCCGTTCGATGCGCGCGCCGCGCTGCCGTTCCTGCGCCAGTTCCATTCCGGCGTCACTCATCGCATGCACCACGGGCATGCGTCGGGCATGGCGGCCCCGGGAGCGTGGGCCGTGTTGCGAGCCAGCGGTCCGCGCTTCGCCGAGGTCTTGTTGCGCGTGCACGCCGACTTCCTGATCGATGGCAGCGGCGCGCCGGAGACTTCCAGCTGGCTCACGCCGGCACAGTTCGCCGGGCGCATGCTCATCGATCGCGAGCAGGGAACGGTGGTCTCCTTCGAGTTGGCGCTGCCGGACAGCAGTGCCAACGTCGACCTGAACATGTCAGACGGGTCGGGCTTCTCCGCCGACATCGGTCGCTTTCCACGCATGGAGCTGAGCGGTGGGTCGCGACACGAGTCGAGCGCGCAACCCGTGACCGACGAGCGGCTTGGCTTCACCGGGTCGGTCTCCGTGACCGACGCGCGTACGGCGCTGCGCCGGGAGTTCTATCCCTTCGCCAGCATCGATTGGCTGGAACTCGGTGAGGCCTTGAGGGTCTCGAAGGAGACCGACAAGCCGCTGCACGTCATCGCTCTGTTCGGGAGTCTCTCCGATGAGTCGTGCTGAGGGACGGGCAAGTCCCTCCGTGCGAGGGTCCTCAACGACCACCAGGTGCTCGCGCTGCTCGGCGAGCGCTACGTGAACTGCTGGGTGTTGGCGAAGGACCTCGACCGGATCGCCGCCGGCACCGACGACCCCGAGCTGAAGCGCCTGTGCCGGCAGGTGAAGGACAACTACGGCTATCCCGTCGACAGCGTGCTGCTCTCACCGGGACTGGAAGTCCTGGGACACAAGAACGCCAACGAGTCCCTGTTCGAGGGCCCCTCCGACTACGTGGCCTTCTTGAGGCGCGGGCTGGGCGAGGAGGTCCCGGATCCGCAACACCAACACGGCCCGGGGCTGACCGGTGGGGGGCATGACCACGACGGTGGCGCCGGCGCGGGTTCGCTGCCCGACGCTCCGCCGGGCCTCGTGCTGGATGCGGACACGCAATCGGGCAGCTTGCTCGACGTCTTCGAGACGACGGTGCCGGGTCACATGAGGTTTCGCATGTTCGAGATCGACACGACCGCCTTCCCGAACGGCGGGACGCTCGAGATCGTGGTCTCGGTCGGCACCTCACAGGCCGTCGGCACGTTCGAACTCATGCGGTCGACCGGTGAGATGGCGCTCACGCCGGTGGCGCAGGCGGTCGATGTGCAGCCGGGTACCACGGCGACGATCGTGTACTCGTTCAGCGCGGGCACGCGCTTCGTGTTCGGCGCGCGCGGGGCCGCCGGGCAGGACGAGGGGCTGCACAATGCGTTCCACGCTGAGTTGAGTATGGGCGAGCGCTAGCGGTCTTCCCAGCGCAAGGGGAAGCAGGGTCCGTTCCGTGCCGATCCGGAACCATGGGTCCGCCGCGGGCGCACGCGACGCCTCGCGGCGCCCGAGGGCGCACGCCACACCGAGGTCCGAGAACAGGCGTAGACTCGGTGACTTGCCCCCAGGAAGCGACCGACGCCGGGGGCCGGAAACAGTCGTTCAAGGAGGCAGGGCAGATGAACATCGCCACGCATCGGCAGGACTCCGTAGCCACCCGACGGCTGCTCGTCGTCGCGATCCTCGCCGCGCTGCTCCTGGCCGTCGCGACGCCGACCACCTCGGCGCAGTGCTTCGGGCCGGACAACCTGGAGTTGGGCACGTGTTGCGGACCCGTGCTGCCGAACCTGCCCGTGTTCCCGGGCGCGCAGATGTTGTCGCTCGGCGTCTGCTGGAACAGCTGCGTCCTCGCCGGCACGCAAGGCCTGCTGGTCGAGTGGACGCCGCCCGCGCAGGTGTTCTGCGGCGAGTACATCAGCCAGTTCACGGCGAGCGATCCGCTCACCGGCGCCCCGGTCCTGTCGGGACTGCTGACGCTCGACTACACGCGCACCTGGATCGAGGACGATGCCTTCGGGCTGCCCTTGCAGGTCTGGCGCTTCACGGTCAAGGCGGACCTCTCGTCGGTGGTCGGAGGTTTCTTCACGCCGTGCACCGTGCCGAGCTGCCTGCCCCCGATCGGCACCCAGCCGACGGCCTTCTACTACGGCTACGTCGACTACGCGAGCTGCAGCACCGCAGCCGGATCCTGGCAGAACGCGCTCGTGCTCTACCACGCCTGCGACCGGTTCATCCACACGCCGGGCCTCTCCAGTCGCCCGGGCAGCTTCCACCCCGACGGCTCGTACGCGATCGTGGCGCCGCACACCCCGACGCAGGTCTTCGTGCCGTCGGACGTGATGGCCTCGTCCGGCTCGCTCATCGCCGAGGGCACGCGCAACGTGACGCCGACGAGTTTCTGCGTCGCCGAGGACCGCGTCACCGGCGGCTCGATCACCAAGCTCGCCGCCGGCTGCATCTGCTCGCTCTCGCCGACACCGAAGCACCAGACCTTCCGCGACTTCAAGGGCGCGACGCTCTGCAGCACCGGCATCCCGGGCAGCTGGGCGTCCCTCTTCGTGCTGTTCCCGACCCTGCCGTGGGTGCACCTGGTCGGGAGCAGCATCGGCAGCTGGACCGGACCGTTCGAGTACCCGGGCACCGAGCGCGTGTGGGCCGAGGAGGGCCTGTTCGTGATCTCGGACGCCTGCTCGGGGGACTTCGTCGAGATCAAGTACGGCGCCTCGACCCGTGGGGGGTTCCCGATCATCCCGCTCGGCGGGGCGCTGACCTCCACCGAACTGACCGACCTCGTGGACAACTACTCCGCGCCGCTCAGCGGGCCCTTCCCCTCACCGGCGTTCGGCAGCGTGATGCCGACGGATCATCTGATCTACGTGAACCACGACTAGCGGAGCGGGACCGCGGCGGATCAGGTCAGCACGCCCCGGCTCTTCAGGGCCCGCGAGTAGAAGACCAGCGCGAGGCTGATGCCGAAGATCACGACCGTGAAGATCGTGCCCGTGGTACCCATGATCTCCGCGCCGTTGGCGAAGCCGAAGTTGTGCACGGCCGTGAGAGTCATCGCGAGGAACGAGAGCAGCAGGACCGTCGCGGCGAGTCCCTTGCGCAAGAGCAGTAGCAGCGCGCCGATCAGACCGCCCCAGACGGCGAGGGCCCACAACCCGATCAGCCAGGTGGGGAAGCCGTAGAAGAACTCGAGCTGCTCGGGCGTGAAGCTCTCCATGTAGGCCTCGTTCTTCGTCATCGTCATGACGAAGTCCATCGCGCCCATCGCGTTCCACAAGAGCGCCAGCACTCCGACGATCCACAGGTGCACGGGCGTGCGCTCGGCAGTCGAGTCCGACATGGTCTGCTCCGGTCGAGGAGTGGCGAGTGTGCGGGGCGGCTGCCCACCGCGTCCCGACCGCACTCCCGCTGGTGAATCGCGCCGAAACTACCATGGGCTGCCGGCCGGATCGAGCGCTGACGGCTCGCGCTCGGCGCTTGCGGGCTTCACCTCGTGGCTCGCGGTCGTCTCCTGATCACGTCCGCGTGGAGCGGGTCTCCACCAGCTCGAACGCATGGGCGCCCCGGGCCAGACGAGGGCCCCAGGCTACGGAAAACCGACCGGATCGGAGACGCTCGGCGACCGATCCCGATTCAACTCCTCGGTGCCGCACAGGACGGCCCTGCCCTCTGGTCCTTCGCCGGGAAGTCGCTCTCATGACCCGACCGCATGTCCCACACGTCTTCGGTTTGCTCGCTGTCCTCGCGGCCCTGGTCCTGGCCGCCCCGATCGCCGCCCAGGCCACCGGCCCGACCTGGGTCCCGGTGACCTTCGGTTCGCCGCCGGGGACGCCGGCCGAGGTGTTCGCCTCGCCCGACTCGAACGCGCAGGAGACCTGGGTCGAGGTCATCATCCACGGGTTCTGGCGCGAGGACGTGCTCGGTGGTGACGGGGTCACCTACCAGCGCATCCGCGTGCCGGGGCTGCAGTCGATCGGGCAGGTCGGCGCGCCGGAGCTGCCGGCCGTGCGCGTGAACGTGGCCGTGCCGACCGATGCCGGTCAGGCGTCGCTCGGCGGTGTCGACATCCTGCAGGAGCTGACCTACGAGGCGATCCGGGTCTACCCGACGCCCGTGCCCGGCGAGGACGAGGAGTTCGATCCCACCGAGGACCCCGGGCCCGGTGACCCGAACGGGACGGGCGAGGCCTTCGCCGTCGACGCCGGGATCTACGGCGGCGCGGGTCCGTGGCCGAACGCGCAGGCCGCCGAGGACCCGCTGACCGAGGTCTTCTACGGCGCCTTCGAGGGCGTGACCTGCGAGGTCTACCCGATCACCTTCGATCCCGCGGTCGACGAGCTGACGGTGCTCGCGCACGCGAAGTACTACTACGCGCACGGCGGTGGGAACCTGAGCCCGATCCCGATCAGCAAGCAGAAGGACAAGCTCGCGCTGGCCACCTTCGTGAACTGGGCAGCGGTGGCCAACGTCGGCTGGAACCTGCAGTTCCTCTCGTACCACTCGCGCTACGCGATCCTAATGGACGCCGGGTTCGACGCGGCCATGCACCCGTTCATCCAGCACAAGAAGACGCTCGGCTTCGACGTCTCGGTGATCCACACGCAGGTCGGCCAGACGCTCGGGGACATGTTGGGGAACGTCCGCGACTGGTATCTCGCCGGCGACCCGGCCGAGGATCACTACCTGCTGCTCATCGGCGACACGAACCGGATCCCGCTCGGGATCTACACCTGGCCCGACAACGGCGCGCAGATCCCCACCGATGACCTCTTCGCGTCGCCGGCGGACGGCGACTTCCACAAGGAAGTCTTCGTCGGGCGCCTGTCGATCGACAACGAGTCGGACCTGATCAACCAGACTCAGAAGATCATCACCTACGAGACCGCGCCCGTGCCCGGTGGACGCTACGACCGCGCGCTGCTGGTCGCCCACAAGGAAGGCGCGCCCGGGAAGTACGAGGAGGCTCACGAGAGCGTGCGCAACGCGTTCTACACGCACCCGCCGCAGTTCGTGACCAAGTACGGCTCGGGTCTCGGTCCCAGCGACTTCCAGGTGTCCTTCGAGATCGAGCAGGGCACCGGCGTGGTCGCGTATCGCGGGCACGGCTCGACGAACGCCTGGACCGGCTGGAACGCGTTCGGCGAGAGCTACCACAAGAACGACGTCATCGCCCTGGGCAACAACGTGCATCCCGTCGTCTGGGCCGTGACCTGCACCAACGGCAACCTCGGGACGAGTTCGGGCGGCTCCACCGACTGCGTCGCCGAGGCCTGGATGGAGATGGCGGGTGCGGCGGGAGTCGCCAGCTACGCGGCCACGGTCACGACGTCCACCGGCGTGAACCACGAGCTCGATCGCCGGCTGTTCGAGGCGGTGTATCGCGGCGGCCTCATCGTGCACGGCCAGGCCCTCGCCTACGCCGAGCAGCACCTGGAGAACATCTGGCCGGGTCACAAGAACCAGTGGGCGTACCTGCTGCTGGGAGACCCGTCGATGAAGATCCGCCGCGACGTTCCGGCGCTCTTGTCGATCACGGTGCAGGACAGCATCCAGCCCGGTGGGGGGGGCGCGGACCAGATCGTCTTCGGTGTCATGAGCAGCGCCGAGCCCGTCGCCGGCGCGCTGGTCTCGCTCTACAAGCCGTCGCTGGACCCGAGCCAGCCCGACGAGGTCCTCGTCAACGCCTACACCGACGAGCAGGGCGATGCGACGCTCGGCGTGTCCCTGCTCACGCCGGGGCCGATGTCCTGGAGCGTGCAGGACGACGACGGCAACGTCGAGATCGGGGAGATCGAAGTGGAGCTGGGATCCGCGTGGGCCACCCTCGGCACCAGCGTGCCCGGGACCCACGGGCCCCTGTCGCTGGTGGGGGTGGGCACCCTGCAACCGGGAACCTACGTCACGTCGATCCTGAGCAACGCGCTCGAGAACAGCGTCGCCACGCTGGTGCTGGGATTCAGTCAGATCAACGCGCCGTTCAAGGGAGGCATCTGGGTGCCGGCGATCGACGTGCTCGTGCCCGGCATCCCCACCGGCCCGAACGGCGTGATCAACCTGCCGACCACCTGGCCGGCCGGCTTCCCGCCGGGCTTCAGCTTCTACGAGCAGTACTGGATGGCCGACCCCGCGGCGGTGAAGGGCGTGGCGTCCAGCAACGCGATCCGGGGGACGACGCCCTGAAGGCTGGGCGCTCGCGGGCACGCCCGATTCGCGGACCCGCATGCCGTGCAGGGCGTCCCGTGCGCGCGTGATACGGTGGGGCACATGGCTACCAAGACGACCACCGTCACCGAGTTCCTGGCCGCGCTCCCCGAGGATCGACGCCGCGCGATCAAGGCGCTCCGCACCGCGATCCGCAGCAACATCGACAAGCCGTTCAAGGAGTCCGTGCAGGGCGGCATGTTGTCCTGGTCCCTGCCGCACTCGGTCTATCCCGACGGCTACCACTGCAACCCCGAGCAGCCGCTCCCGTTCGTGAGCGTGGCCTCGCAGAAGCACCACATCGGCCTCTACCTCTTCTGCGTGTACTCGCTGCCGGATGGGCCGGAGCGCTTCAGCAAGGAGTGGCTCGCCTCCGGCAAGACGCTGGACATGGGCAAGTCCTGCGTGCGGATCAAGAGGCTCGAGGACGTCCCGCTGGACGTGGTCGGTCGCGCGATCAAGCGCATCACGGCGAAGAAGTTCGTCGCGGCCTACGAGGCCGCCCTGCCCGCCTCGGCGAAGCAGAAGATCGCTCGGCGGAAGGCCGCGCGCGCCGGGTCGGCGGGGTAGCGGGGTCGCCGGGTCGGGGGCGCTACTCGCGCCGGTTCGCCGCCCGCCGAGTGGCGCCTGGGCTCAGGCGCGCTGGTGCGATCCGTCACACAGCGGCGCGTTGCCGGACCGGCCACACTGGCACACGGCGACCTGGCTGTCCGCTTCGGCCTTGAACAAGGCCGGGGTCCTGGCGCTGCCCGTGCGGCCGTGGCTGCCGTCGCAGTACGGCTTGTTGGCCGACTCGCCGCACGCGCACAGTCGATGGGTTCCTTCCGGGATCGTGCCGACCCAGGGACGCGGTTCGTAGGCCATGGGGTGTTCCTCGCGAGGGATGTCCCGCGATTGTGCGGCATCCACTCGCGCAAGAGAAGCTCGCCCGCTGTGACGCGCGCCCTCAGTCGGCCGAGCCGCCCATCAACGGTTCGTCGAGAGCGCGGATGCTCGCGGTCGGGAGGCCGGCCGGCCAGTCCTGCTTCGCGAGGGACAGGGCGCGGATCGCGACGCCGAGGTGCTTCGCCTTCGTCTCCCGGTAGAACCGGGCGGCCTTCCCACCGAGCTTCGGTCGCCCGTGCAGGGGCTTGTCGGAGACGCAGAGCAGCGTGGCGTTGGGGATGCGATAGCGGAACCCGTTCGCGGCGACCGTTGCCGACTCCATGTCGATCGCGACGCTGCGGCTGACCTGCAGATCGTCGCGCGTGCGGTTCAGCGCCAGTTCCCAGTTGCGGTCGGCCGTCGTGTAGACCGTCCCGAGCCGGTAGTCCAGCCGCTCTTCCTCGAGGGCCTTCGACAAGTACGTGTTGAGCAGGAAGCTCGGCGCGATCGGCACGCCCAGCGGCAGGAGCTCGTCGAGCACGCGGTCGGCCCGCATGTAGCCCGAGGCGAGCACGTAGTCCCCGATCTCCTGGTGGTTCCGGATCCCCCCGCAATGCCCGACCATGAGCATCGCGTCCGGGCGCAGGACGGCGAGGTGGTCGGTGAAGTTCTTGGCGTTCGAGGGCCCGACGCCGATGTTGACGATGCTGACCCCGAGGTTGTCGTCCTGCACGTGATGGTGCGCCGGCATCTGCACGCTGCCCCCGGGGCGCACGCAGTCGGGGAACTCCTCGACGAACGCGTTCATGTGCATCGCGTAGTTCGTCAGCAGGACGTAGCGCTGGAAGTCGGCCGCCCGCGTCCCGGTGTAGTGCTCCAGTCGTTCGATCGACAGCTCGATGCGTTCGGGCGCGAAGAGGAAGAGCTTCTTCTGCGTCAGGTCCCAGTCGTGCTCGTCGAGGCGCTCGAGGAGCGAGACGTCGTCGAGTGCGACGAGCGGACGTGAGGCCTCGATGCGGATCGTGGCACCCTTGGTCACCAGCCCCTTCAGCTCGCGGAAGAGATACCAGCGGAACGAGGACGGCCGCGCGACCTCTCCCGAGATCTCCGGGTTGTGGCTCGACCAGGAGCGCACGACGGTGAGGCGCGGATAGTGGCCGGCCGCGTAGATCTCGTTCATGCGCGAGAGCGCCGACTCGATGCGCTCGGCGAGCGCCCTGTCGCTGTCGCCGTCCAGGCTCCGGATCTCGAGGGGTTGCGTCACGCCGTCCACTGTAGGGCCTCGCGCCAGGCGGGTGCTACGGTGGTTCCACCCGCGAGATCCCATGCCCACGTACCGGTCGCTGCTCGAGTCCCTCGATGTCTGGTTCGCGCGCGGTCGGGACGCGGCGGGCCCGGGAGTGATCCCGTGCCGGCGCGCATGCTCGGCCTGCTGTCACGGCGTGTTCGACATCTCGCCCGCCGATGCCGAGTTGGTGGCCGAGGGCGTGGCCGGGCTGCCGGAAGCAGAGGCCGTCGCCCTCCGCTCGCGGGCGGAGGCCCAGCTGCGCCTCTGCTCCGCGCAGCGGCCCGGCTGGGGTCCGCCCTGGGACGTGGATGCGCTCGCGGAGGAGACCTTCGACGCCCTCACCGAGCAGCTCGCGGACGCGGCGTGCCCCGCGCTGACGGCGGATGGCGGCTGCGCGATCTACGCGGATCGCCCGGCCACCTGTCGCATGACGGGTCTGTCGATGGATGCGGGGCACGCCGGGCGCCTCGACAACCACTGCCCGATCCAGGACGGGTTTCCGCGCTACGCGGCCCTGGCGCCGGTGCCGTTCGACCTGATGGCCTTCGAGGAGCAGGCCGCGCGCCACGACGAAGCGGCGCTCGCGAGGGGCTCTCGCACGACGACCTTGGCCGGTGCCCTGGTTCAGTGACAACCGGGCAGGGAGGACCCGGCATCACTGGCCGGTGGCGCTCATTGCGTTGGACAGGGACACGTTCTTGATCGCCGCCGCGTCGCTGACGGCCCACTGGAACAACAGCGGCACTCCGGTCAGACCGCCGGGCATCAGGAACGGCAGGGTGATCGTGCCCGTCGGCGAAGTGGTCAGGCCGACCTGGAGCAGGATCGGCACCGGGATCAGCGTGCCGCCCTTGAAGGGCGCGCCCGCGCCGGCGGGGCCGAGCGCGACGAAGAGCACGCCGTTGGCGTTGGGCGCGGCGTTCTCGAGCTGGAGCGTGTTGAGCGACCCGTTGGTCAGCGGGCCGTCGCCGTAGAACAGCGGGTCGCCGGTCACACCGGCCAGGGCGCTGCCCTCGTCGACCCAGGGGCACACCACGCTCAGGTCGCCGTCCATGTTGAAGGCGACGTGGTTCAAGCAGACGTAGTCATAGACGTTGCCCGCCCGCGGATTCTCGAACAGGAACTTGGTGTTGAAGGTGACCGACACCAGCGGGTTGCCGGGGGTCAGCAGCTCGTTGAACGCGGGGCCGGCGAACGTCGCCTCCGTGACGGTGTGGTCTCCGAAGCCGGTGAAGATCCACTCCACGGTGTCGCCGCAGTCCACGACCAGGGCCGCCGGGCTGAAGTTCAGGCCGGTCTGCGTGATGGTGTGTGTCGTCTGGGACCAGGCGGAACCCGAGATGGCGAGGGTCGCGCCGAGCGCGAGACCGATGCGAAGCGAACGGATCATGACAGGTCCTCCGGAGGCGGGATGCGGTGAGGGAGACCCGGAGTCTAGCGGGCCTCGGGCGAACTGTGTCCGGCGCGCTGGAAGCGTGAGAGTCGTTCAGATCCCGATCACGGCCTCGATGGCGTTCGAGAAGCGGAAGCCCGGGCCGGTCGGATCGAGGACCTGCATGAAGAACGTGACCGGCGTGGCCCCGCCGCCCGACACCGGCAACTCGAGCGTGAAGTCGTTGTCCGTCGAGAGGGTCACGACGGTCAGCAAGGGCAGGGGCACGAGCGTGCCACCTCCGAAGGGCGTCGGATCCGCGGTCAGTCCGATCGGCAGGAACACGACCGAGTTCGGCGTCACGTTGTGGATCGCGAGGGACGCCGAGCTGTTCGCGCTGGTCAGGTCGTCGCCGCATAGGGTCAACGTCATCCCGCCCGGTGCGCCGAAGCCCAGGTTCTGCTGGCAGTGGGTCGGCAGGTCGACCTTGAAGAACAGGAAGGTCGTGATGTCGTTGAAGATGTTGACGCCGGTGCGGTAGTCGACGACCTGGCCCGCGGTGTCCTGCAGTTCGACGAGATAGTCCCCGATCGGTGGATCGATCACGAACTCGCCGGTGGCGGACACGGCCTGCGTCGCGGAGAACGACGCCGGTCCACTGAGCTGCGTCACGACGGCGGTCAGGGTCGTCACGGGCTGGCCGGAGCTGTCCGTGACGAAGCCGTGCAGGATGCCGCTGCCCGCGAGGGGCACGAATCCCGCCGTCGTGCCGAGCAGGAGCAGGACGAGGAAGCGGGTGACGGGCTTCGGCATGTCGAGACCCTCCGAGGAGCGAGGCTCTCGACACTCGGAGGGGCCGTCACATCTGTCCAGCGTCACTCCCTGGTCTCCCGCTTCGTCGGCTCCGTCGGTGCGGGGGCGGACGTGTCGTCCTCCGCCATCGATCCCAGGAAGCCCGGCAGCTCGACGCCGGCCATGCTGGCCACGTCCTGGAGCGGCGGAAGGCTCCTCACCAGGCTCGACACGAAGTTCGACGTGCTCGAGCCGCCCTCGCCGCTGCCCGAGTCCCAGACCGTGATCTTGTCGATCTTCAGGTTGGAGATGGCCTCGACCTGCTTGGCGACGACGGCCTCGATCTTCTCGACCATCAACAGCGTGGCGGCCGCCTTGGCGTCACCCCCGCAACTGGCCAACAGCCCCTTGTAGCCCTCGGCCTTCGCGTCCAGCACCTGCTTGACGCCCTTCGCCTCGGCCTCGTACCGCGCCAGGATCGCGTCCGCCTGCCCGCGCGCCTCGCGCCGCGTCTTCTCGGCTTCCGCTTCGGCGGTGATCTCGATCTTGCGCTTGTCGATCTCCTTCTGGACGACCTGCTCGGCGTTCAAGCGCTCCTGCTCGGCGAGGTAGTGCGCCCGCTGGATCTCGGCCACGGCCTGGCTCTCGGCGACCTCGCCTCTCTGCCGCGCCGCGGCCGTCCGGATCGCGAGCTCGGCGTTCGCCTCGGCGATGTCGGCCTTCGCCTTGTTCTCCCCCGTGACCGCCGCGGCCTCCTGGCCGTGGACGAAGATGCGGCGGTCGGCCTCGGCGGACTTCTCACCCTTGTCCGACTCGGCCTGGCTCACGGCCACGCGGATGGTCTGCTCGCGGTGCGCCTCGGCGCGCCCGATGGAACCGTGCTTCTCCTGCTCGGCCACGTCGATCAGGGCCTGGTTGATCGCCGTCGAGGCGGCCTTCTGACCGATGCTCTCGATGTAGTCGGACTCGTCCGTGATGTCCGTGATGTTCACGTTGATCAGGTTGAGGCCGATCTTGTTCAACTCGGGCTCGACGTTCTTGCGGATCGACTCGAGGAACCGCTCGCGGTCCTGGTTGATCTCCTCGATGGTCAGCGAGGCGACGGTCAGGCGCAGCTGGCCGAAGATGATCTCCCGCGCCATCTCCTCGATCTGCGGTCCCTTCAGCCCGAGCAGGCGCTCGGCCGCGTTCTGCATGATCTCCTGGGCGGTGCTGACGCCGACGGTGAAGGTGCTCGGCACGTGGATGCGGATGTTCTGCATCGAGAGTGCGTTCTTGAGCGGGATGTTGATCGTGAGCGGCGTCAGGCTCAGGAACGCGTAGTCCTGGACCAGCGGCCACACGAGGGCGCCGCCGCCATGGATGCAGCGCGCCGACTCCGACTCGCCGATCTTGCCGTAGATGACCAGGATCGCGTCGGACGGGCAGCGCTTGTAGCGCGACGCCAGGATCAGGAACGTCGTGAACAGCAGGATGACGACGGCACCCGCTGCAATGGCGAAGAACTCCATGTTGTGTCCCCCCTCAGGTCGGGATCGGGCTCAGCCCTGATCCGTGTGTTGTGCGCTGACGACGAGCACGTTGTCCGACTGCAACCCCGTGACGACGACCGATGTGCCGGTGGGCAGGTCCGCGCCGTCGAGCGTGACGGCGTCGAGGACCCGCATGCGTTTCTGGACGATGAGGCGCACCTTGCCGGCCCCCCCGGCGTGCACCGTGAGATAGACGGTGCCTCCGGTGCCGACGGCGTTGATCAGGTCGATGTTCCCCGAGGACTGCATCGTGCGGAAGAGATCGAAGATGCGTGCCATCAGCAGGGTCGTGAACAGCCCCGCGGCGATGCCTCCGAGGATCGCGGCGCCGGCCGACAGCTCCAGTTCGATGTGAGCGCCGAGGCCGACGAGGCCGAACATCATGAAGAAGGCCGACAGTCCCTGGAGCGAGAGCAGGCCGAACGTCGCGTCGGCGCCCTCGACGTCCGCGTCGAAGTCCGTGTCGACATCCGCGCCGCCGCCCAAGAGCTGCAGCGACAGTCGCACGAGCGTGAAGCCGCCCCCGAGCACGGCGCACGCGGCAAACAGCTTGTCCAGTCCACCCAACGAGCTGAACCACTCCAACATGGCGCTGCCTCCTTGGCGACGGCTTGCGTTCCCCCGTCACCCCCCTCGTGCCCGTGGGCGCGGTGCTGCGACCCCGCAGTGCTGCGACCCGGCCGGATCATAGCGCCGGAGCGTCGCCCGATCTCCCACCCGGGCGTCTTGTTGGGGAGCACCGACCCGTGTTTGCGGTCCGGGCGCGAACTTCACGATCGGGACACGTACGATGCGCACGTGATATCGAGCGTGATCTCGAGCACGACACTGGGTGGAGCGCGCCTCTCGTGAGTCGGAGTTTCCAGGAGCTGGACCACGCCGAGACGCCCTACGGCGAGCTCATCCTGCGGCGGCGACGGGCCCTGGGCCTGGGCGGGGTCGACGTCTACGAGGTCAAGCTGGACGGGGCCTTCCTCATGTCGAGCCTGGTCAATCGCTCGGAGATCGCGCTGGCCGAGTTCGGCCTCGCCGCGCTGGAGCAGGACGCGGGGTATCGCGGCGCCGCGACGCCCGGTGGCGAGGGGCGCGCCGGCTGGGACGTCGTCGTCGGCGGGCTCGGTCTCGGGTGCACGGCGGCGGCCGCTCTGGAGCATGCGCGCGTGGGTTCCGTGCTCGTGGTCGAGTCCCTGAAGGAGGTCATCGCCTGGCACGAGCTCGGACTCGTCCCCCTCGGGGAGCGCGTGGCCGGCGATGCGCGCTGTCGCTTCGCGCATGCCGATTTCTTCGCGCGGGCGCGGGACACCGACGTGGGCTTCGACACGGCCGAGCCCGGCAAGCGCTTCGATGCCGTGCTCCTGGACATCGACCATTCGCCACGGGGCCTGCTGCACACCAGCCACGCCGACTTCTACGAACCCGCCGGCCTGCGGCGCCTGGCCGCCCAGCTCCACCCGGGCGGCGTCTTCGCGCTCTGGTCGTCCGACGAACCCGATGCCGGCGTCACCGACGGGCTCGCGGAGGTCTTCGCCTCCACCGAGGCCAGGGTCGTGGACTTCCACAATCCACACCTGGATCACGACGACAGCAACACGATCTACGTGTGCCGGACAGCCGTGGGGCCCTAGGCGACATGGCCCGGTGACCCTCGTCCTCCGCAACCTCCGCGTGCCGCTGGCGCTGGAGGGGACCGATCCGGCCGAGTTGGCCGGGCGTCGGCTCGGCGTTCCGGTCTCGCGCGCGCGGATCGTGCGCAAGTCGCTCGACGCGCGGGCGGGCCGTGAGCCCGTGTTCATCTACTCCCTCGAACTCGAACTGCCGCCCGGGCTCGAGCAGCGCGTGCTTCGCGGCCGACATGCCAGGCAGCTGGGACCGCCCGAGACGAGACCCGAGGGTCCGGCGGCGCCGCCGGCCCACCGACCGGCGCTGCGCGACCGCCCCGTCGTGGTGGGCACCGGGCCGGCGGGTCTCTTCGCGGCCTGGCGATTGGTGGCCGAGGGCTTCCGGCCGCTGTTGCTCGAGCGCGGACCCGACGTGAACCGGCGCAGCAAGGACTGGCATGGCTTCCTGCGCGGCGCGGCCTTCGAGCCCGAGAGCAACCTGCTCTTCGGCGAGGGCGGAGCCGGGGCCTTCAGCGACGGCAAGCTGACGACGCGCATCAAGGACCCCCGCGTGGCCACCGTGCTCGAGGCGCTCGCGGCCCACGGGGCACCCGAGAGCGTGCTCTGGCTGGCCAAGCCGCACGTGGGCAGCAATGCGCTGCCCGGCATCGTGCGCTCGTTGCGCCGCGGGCTGGTGGCGGCCGGCGCCGAGGTGCGTTTCGGCACCCGCGTGGACGACCTGATCGTCGAGAGGGGGCGCGTGGTCGGCGTGCGCTGCGGCGACGAGCACATCGCCGCCGGAGTCGTCGTGCTCGCGGTCGGGCACTCGGCGCGCGATACGCTCGAGATGCTGTTCGAGCACGGCGTCGAGATGCGCGCGAAACCGTTCCAGATGGGCCTGCGCATCGAGCACCCGCAAGCGCTCATCGATCGGCTGCAGTACGGTGCCGCGACCGGCCACGAGGCCTTGCCCACGGCCGAGTACTCGCTCGTGTCGCGACGCCCGGCGGGCCATGCCGGCGACGTCTACTCGTTCTGCATGTGTCCGGGTGGGGAGATCCTGCCGGCCACCGAGCGCCACGGGCTGCTGTGCGTCAACGGCGCCTCGCCGCGTGCGCGTGACGGCCGCTTCGCGAACAGCGGCCTGGTGGTGACCGTCGAACCGGCCGCGTTCGGGAGCGATCCCCGCGGCGGCCTCGCTCTGCAGCAGCGGCTCGAGGCGCGCGCCTTCGAACTCGGCGGCGGTGACTTCGGGGCACCGGGCCAACGCGCCACGGACTTCCTGGCCAACCGCGTGAGCGAGACGCTCGGCCCGACGTCGTATCCCTTCGCCGTGCGGCCGGCTCCGCTCGCCGAGGTGCTTCCCGAGGGTGCGCCGGCCGCGCTCCAGGCGGCGCTCGCTGACTTCGATCGACGGTTGCCGGGCTACGCCGGCGCCGACGCCATGCTGGTCGGCCCCGAGAGTCGCAGCAGCGCGCCGCTCCGCATGGAGCGCGACGAGGAGACGCTGGTCTCCACGAGTCACCCGGGGCTGTATCCCGTGGGCGAGGGCGCCGGGTGGGCCGGAGGCATCATGTCCGCCGCGGTGGACGGGTTGCGCGCGGCCGAGGCGATCGCGCGTGCGTTCGCTCCTGCACGGGCCTGACAGACCGACACGGGAGGTACCATCGCGGCGTGGATGTGCGGCGGCGGCTGAAGGCTCTGCGGTGGACCCTGGTGCTGGGACTGCTCGCCGCGTTCGCGGTGGCTCCACGCCTGTGGCTCTCCGGCGACGTGATCGGGCCCGTGCCCCTGGGTGGTGGCACCTCGCCGCTCGGCGCGCCGCTCGACGCCGGGGTGCTCGGGCTGCTCGTCGCGGGCCTGCTGCCGATGTTGCGCGTGCGCTGCTCCCGCCGTTGGATCGTGGCCTGGGGCGTGGTGTTCCTCGCCCGCGTGAGCTGGGATCGGATGGTGTGGCAGCCCTACCTGCTGCACGAGGGCGTCGCGCTGTTGCTGCTCGCGTTCGTGCCCGACGAGTCCGGCACGGACGACAAGCCGGGCGAACGCCTCGACGAGAGCCTCGACGGGGGCGCGGTCGGCGCCGCCGGCGTCCTCGACGCGGAACGCCTGTTGATCGTGTTGATCTACGTCTGGTCCGGCGTGTCCAAGCTGCACCACCGTTTCCTCGTGGACGGGCCGAGCCTGGTCGAGGCGGCGTTCGGGCTGCACGGCGCGTCGCCGATGCGGTTCGGCCTCTCGCTCGCCGTGGCCCTCGGCGAGGCGGGCTTCGGGCTGATGCTGCTGTGGCCGCGCACGCGCCGCGTCGCGGTCGTGTCGCTGCTGCTCATGCACGCCGCGATCCTCTCGATGCTGGGTCCGTGGGCTCACGGGCACAATCCCGTGGTCTGGCCCTGGAACCTGGTCATGGTCCTGTCCCTGGGCCTGCTGTTCGGCCTCGGGCGCCCGGTGGAAGCGAACGGTGGCAGCGCTGCCGGCGCGACGCGCGCCGACCCGGGATCGCGTCGTGGAGGGCGCTGGCCGATCGCGATCGTGATGCTGGTCTTCGGCGTCGCACCGGCGCTCTCGTACGTCGGCCTCTCGGACGCGTACCTGTCCTTCCGCCTCTATGCGTTGCGCTACCCGGACTCGTATCTGCTGCTGCGGCTCGAGGGCCGCGAGCAGCTTCCCGAACACGTGGAGGCCTCGGTGCTCTGGGAACCCGCCACCCTGCGTCCGGTGCGCGGCGTCGACGGATACCTGTCCGTGCCGCACTGGGTCGAGGCGCAGGTGGGTGCGTTCGCGCCGCCGTCCCACGAGGTCACCACCGAGATCGCGCGCCGGTTGCTGGCCACGCTGCCTCGGGAGGTCGAGGCGGTGCTGGAACTGCGTCCGGTGCCCGACATGTGGGACGGCAGCTGGGAGCCGAGGTTCGTGACGGGCGCCGAGCTGCGGCGGGAGCGCTGAGCGCGCCCGTCGGTTGGCGGCTGGTTGCCGGCGTCTCGGAGCCGCTGCTAGGGTGGCGTTGCTCGGGGAAGAGCGAGCGCTCAAGCCACTCGAAGGGGGAACGTCGATGCCGGGAACCTGGATCGCGGGGCTGGTCGCCCTGGGGACACTGCTGCCGACGGCGCTCGCCGACGACGCCTTCGATCCCGAGCTGCACCTCGGGCCCAACCCGGTGCTCTACCTGCACGTCGAGGACGCCCGCGAACTCGAGGCGGAGCTCGGCCGCAGCTTCCCCTGGCTCGTGTGGGGCAACGCCCGCGTCCAGCGCGCCTTCGCCGGTCTGTCGTCCGCCCTCGATGACGCCCTGGACGGACGGGAGTTCGGCCTCGCCGCCTGGTTCGGCTTCGATCCCCGGGAGTTGTTCGTCGACTTCGGCGGCGAGGTCGTGCTGGCCTTCCACGGCTACGGGCTCACGGGACCCGATGTCACGCTGGCGCTGGAACTGGCCGGGGATGTCGATTCCGCCGCGCGCCACTTCGTCGAGCGGCTCGCCGAGGCCACCGGGCAGACCCTCGGCACCGATGCCACGTCGGACGGTCTCCCCCTGCGGACGTTGCTCGGGCCCCTGGGCACGATCGACGTCGCGGTGTTCGGTCACCACCTGGTGCTGGCCACGAATCGGCTGCAGATCCAGGGGATGGGCCAGCGCCTGACGGGCACCTCGCGGCTTCCCGCGCTCGGCGGAAGTCGCGTGCACGCCGAACTCGGCGCGCGCCTCGCCGGCGCCTCCACCCAGGTCCGCCTGGAGCTCGACCTGGCCACCCTGCGGCAGCTGTTGCTCGTGTCGGTCATGAACACCCCGGACGC
Source organism: Planctomycetota bacterium (assembly GCA_029259725.1). Classification (GTDB taxonomy): domain Bacteria; phylum Planctomycetota; class B15-G4; order B15-G4; family B15-G4; genus JAJDER01. The sequence goes on from JAJDER010000071.1 coordinate 26,072, forward strand.
GGCGGAGACGCTGGAGCGCCTGGCGCTCTCGGGCGTGGACTCGCTGGAGACCTTCGGCGTCAGCCTGGGCCTGCACGACGGCGTGCCCGACGCCGTGCTGCGCCTAGGAATCGACCCGAAGGACGGGGGCGTGATCCACGCGCTTCGGCGCAGCCTTCCCGTGGCGGGGCCGGCGGACGACGCGCTGGCCCGCGTGCCGCGCGACGCGCGGCAGGTCGGCGTGCTGTGCTTCGATCCCGAGCCCCTGCGCGGCCTGCTGGCCGATCCACGTTTCGGCGAGGCCGCCGCCGAGTTCGAGCAGGAGCTGGGGCTGGGTGAGCTGACAGCCGTCCTGGCGCCACTGGGGCCCCTCGAGGTCTGGGACTTCAGCGTGGCCCCGCCCGTCGGCGGTCTCGGTCTCGACACGTGCCGGCTGGTCCGGACGCGCGCGGTCGCGCCGTACCGGAAGCTGCTCCTGGAGCGCGCCGCACGCCACCCCATGAGGGTCGAGACGTTCCCCGTCGAGGGCGTGTCGTTGCACACCGTGGCCCTCGCGGAGGGCGTGGCCGGCAGCGCCCCCTGGCTGCGGTCGATGCTGAGCGCCGACGCACGCGGTCTCCCGGACGAGATCGCCGCCGAACTCGTCGACACGTCGCTGGAGTCGCTCTTGGTGGGGCTCGCCTGGGCCGATCTCGACGACGACTGGACCGTCGTCTCGGGCATGCCCCAGGCCGTCGAGCGCTACCTGGCCTACTACCGGCACCGGACGGACGGCGCGCCGAGCCCCGTGATCGCCCGGGCCCACGCCGACCTGCCCGGGTGCAGCGTCGGCTCGGTGCACGAGTCGGGCGGCTTCGTGCTGGCGGCCTACAACACGCTGCTCTCGGCGTCGTCGCAGTACGCCGCGCTCCTGGCGCAGCTGGGGATCGAGACCGCGTACCTCCCACCGGCGGAGGTCTTCGGCAATGCGGTCGGGCTGGGTACGGCGCGGCTCACCACGGACGAGACGGGCTTCACCCTACGGGTCCATCGCGGCTTCGCGTCGGCCTCGGCGTTGACCGCAGCCACGCTGGGCCTGGGCGTGGTGCTCGTCGGGCCGCAGGTCTTCAACCGGCTGCAGGAAGCGCGCGTCACCACCGCCAAGGGGCAGATGGCCACGATCATCAAGCCCGCGCTCGAGGACTTTCGTCGCCATCACAACGGGTACCCGGACGCGCTCGAGCAGCTGCTGATCCCGGCCGCCAAGAACTTCCATCAGGCCTATCTGTCCGAGAGCCAGATCCTCGACCCGTGGGGGCGCCCGTACGTGTACGAGCGGTACGCGCAACACAAGTTCACGCTCCGGTCGCTCGGAGCCGACGGGGTCGAGGGTGGACGCGGCGAGGACGCCGACGTGCCCTTCAGCTCGCTCGGCTGGTGAACGTGCGAGCGTCCGTGGTCGGTGTGCTCAGCGTCCACCTCCGGTCTGCTGCAGGAGGATGGTGACCCTCGTCGCGCCGGAGTCGGCCACGGCGAGATCCGTGTCGCCGTGCCTTGCCGAGCTACGGCACGTAGGCCTGCAGGCCGTTGCTGGCCGCGAATCCCTGCACGCCCACGGGATCCACGATCCACCACTGGAACCAGGCCGCGATGCCGGGCGGGATCCCCGGCGGCCACAGCGCCGGCAGGTCGATGGTGCCCAGCGGGCCGACGGTGGCGTTCACGAGCAGGTCGACGGCCGGGACGAGCGTGCCGCCCTTGAACGGCGCGAAGAGCGGCGAGAAGCCGACCACGAGCGTCGCCGGCGCGCCGGCCTTGGCGCGCGAGAGCTGCAACTCGATGAGCGCGTTGTCGACCAGGATGCCCTCGGCCTTCAGGCGCGGCTTGTTGTTGGTGCCGGTGAGCCCGAAGCCGAGGTCGAACCACGGGCCGATCTCCAGCGAGAGGACCCAGATCGCGCCTGCGTCCCACTCGCCGTCATCGGTGTGCGGCGCGCCCACGACCAGCTCGAGCGTGCCGTCGGCGCCGAGGTCGCCGGCGTCGGTCACGCCCCAGCCGAACCAGTCGTTGCTCAGGAGCGGGCCGACGAAGCCTCCGCTGTCCGCGCCCAGCTTCAGTTCGCTGCGCACCGTGCCGTCCGGTTCGAGGAACAGCAGCCACATCGCGCCGGCGGCGTGGAGCGTGCCGCCGTTGTCGAGCGACTCGCCCACCGCGAGGTCGGCGACGCCGTTGCCGTCGAGATCACCGATGCAGGCGATCGAGGCGCCGAAGAGGTCGTTGAACTCCACCGGGCCCACGAACCCGCCCTGGCCCTCGGCCAGGGTCACCAGTCCCGAGGCGGTGCCGTCGCTCTCCATCAGCAGCACGTACACGGCGCCCAGGGAATAGGTGCTGCTGACGGCGAGGTCGGGCGTGCCGTTGCCGTCGACGTCGCCCAGCGCGGCGAGCGCGTATCCGAAACCGAGCGCCGTGAGTCCGCCCAGGCCCATGGCGCCGAAGGTGTCGTCGCTCAGCTCGGCCCAGCCCTTCACCGAGCCGTCCGTGTTCAGGAAGAAGAGGAACACGGCGCCCGCGTTGATCGTCGTGGAGGTGTCGTGCGACGAACCCACGGCCACGTCCTCCACGCCGTCCCCGTCGATGTCGCCGACGCCCGCGACGCACCGGCCGAAGCGCTCGAAGGGGCCGAGCACGCCCTCGAAGCCCGGCGTGCGGTCGCTCAGCTTGGCGGCGTCCTTGACCGTGCCGCTCGGCGTGAGGAACACGATCCAGGCCGCGCCGTCGTTGCAGCAGACGTCGTCGTCGAGGGGCGCGCCGACGATCAGGTCCGGCACGCCGTCGTCGTCGAGGTCACCGATGACGGCCACGCTGCTGCCGAAGTCGTCCCAGTTGGAGATGTCTCCGTCGAAGGCGAGCGCGGTCGAGTTGATCTTGGTCACCAGGCCGACGGTGCCGTCGGCGTTCGGGTGCAGGATCCAGACCGCGCCGCGGTGGCCCCCGCCGTCGTCGTCGCCCACGGCGCCCACGGCGATCTCGCTGCGTCCGTCACCGTCGAGGTCGCCGATGGCCGCCACCGAGGAGCCGAACTCGTCGCGTTCCTCCAGTCCGCCGCCGAAGCCGCCGGAGACCGCCGAGATCTTGAGTTCGCCGTCGATGGTGCCCGGCGTGACCTGGGCCGACAGGGGTGCCGGTGTCGCGGCGAACAGCGAGAACAGCGCGGCCAGCGCGGCGGTCGGGTGGGTCCCCGGCGTCATCGCCCCGCTCCGAAGGGCAGCGCCGGGGCCTGCTGCAGCAGGATCGTGACCGTCGTCGCGCCGGCGTCGGCGACGGCGAGGTCGGTGTCGCCATCCAGGTCGAAGTCGCCGGCCACCACGCCCAGGGGTCCGGGGCCGGTGGGGATGTCCTGCTTGAGGCCGAAGCCGCCGGCGCCGTCGCCGAGCAGGATCGAGATCGAACCCTGGTCCACGTTGCCCGTGACCACGTCGAGTTCGCCGTCACCGTCCAGGTCGGCCACCGCGATCTGGTCGGGTTCGCGCCCGGTGCCGAACCAGGCGGGCGCGCCGAAGCTGCCGTCGCCGACGCCGAGGACCACGCCGATGCGGTCGCCGATCGGGTCGGCGAACACGACGTCGAGGTGATCGTCGTCGTCGAGGTCGATGACCTCGTGGCCCCGGTAGGCGCCGGCGACGAGTTGGTTCCAGGACGTCAGCGAGACGTGCGAGGCGTAGATGCCGCTCTGGGTCGAGAGCACGGGGTCGGCGTCACCGTCCTCGTCGATGTCGGCGAACCGGATCAGCGTGCCGCCGTCGTAGGGGTTGCCCCACCAGAAGCCCTCACCCGGGAAGCGTCCGTCGGCGGTGCCCTTGCCCCAATCGATGTAGGGCCCGAAGTCGGCGGTGAAGTGGGAGAGGTCCGGCAGCCCGTCGCCATCGATGTCGTGGATCTCGCCGGGGCCGGCGTAGCCGCCGAACCAGCCGCCGTGGAGGAAGGTGTCGAGGCGGCCGTGCCCGTCGCCGAGGCGCACCGAGTGGTCGGCGCCGCCAGGCGTGACCGACACGTCGATGGTGCCGTCGAGGTCGACGTCGGCGGCGTCGATCCAGGCGGGGCCCTCGGCGTACTCGTCGTGCGGATGGGGGGTGTCCCAGTCCGGCGTGAAGGCGCCGGCGCCGTCGTTTCGCAGCACGGTGACGTGGAGCTCGAAGATCTCGTGACCCGTGCCGAGCACCGCCAGCTCCGGCGCGCCGTCGCCATCGGTGTCGAAGGCGCGCAGCAACCGTGGCGCGGAAGGCAGCGTGACGTCGCTGAGCGTGAACACGAGCGGTCCGCCGCCCGACGTCGTCGGAGTCGCAGGCGCGGGCGGTGCCGTGGCCATGCCGGTGAGGGCGCCGAACAGGGCCAGGAGCAGAACGGTGGTTCGCGGTGCGCGCATGGGGCTCTTGCCCTCCCCGGTCCGAGCACAAGGTGGGAACACGGAGTCTACCGCATGGTCGCCGAAGTCGTTGTTCGCCCACCCGCGGCGTTCAGCGCGGCGGCCAGGGCGACGCCGGACCGAATCCCTCCCGCAGATCCCGCATCGTCCGATATGCTGGGCCCACCGGCGTTCGGGCAGCGTCGAGTCCATCCCCCCGACTCCTCGCCTCCCTCGACGACCCCCGTGGTCGTCCTCGAGAGCCCCGATGCGCCTCGCTCCCCCGTGGATGATCCCTGCCCTTGCCGCCCTGCTCGCCGCTCCCGCGGCTGCGACGGCCCAGACGACGTTCACCGAGGTGGCCGCCGCCTCGGGCGTCGACCACGTGAGCCTCGGCCGCTCGGCGGCCATGGTGGACCTCGACGGGGACGGCCTGCTCGATCTGGTGGCGACGGCCGGCTACGCGCCGACGCTCCCCGGCGACCACAAGCTCTTCCGACAGAGTGCGAACCACGACTTCGAGGACGTGACCGGCCTGTGGGGCATCGCGCCCGACGATCACGAGACCTTCGGAGTGCTCGTGGCCGACCTCGACGACGACGCCGACGAAGACCTCTACTTCATCAACGGCGGCTTCACCGCGGCCTACCCCAACCAGCTGTATCGCAACGACCTCGGCGCCACGGGCCTCTTCACCGACGTCAGTGTCCAGAGTGGTGCCGGCGCGCTCTCGACCAAGGCCTTCGGCGGGACGCTGCTCGACTACGACCTCGACGGCGACCTCGACATCTTCATCAGCAACAACCAGGACAACGGCTTCAACACCTGCAACCTGGTGCGCAACGACGGAGCCCTGTTCTTCACCGACGTGAGCCAGGCCGCGGGGCTCACGAGCACGGGCGCCTACCGTCACTGCGGCGCGGGAGACTTCAACGGCGACGGCTGGCCCGACGTGGGCGTGGGCAACTTCGCGGGCGCCAACGCGCTGTATCGCAACGAGCAGGACGGCACCTTCACCGACGTGGCCGTGGCCATCGGGGCCGATTCACCGGGCATCAACTACGGCGTGGTCTTCCGCGACTTCGACAACGACGGCGACCTCGACATCCACCTGCCCAAGTTCCAGCCCGACGCGGACATCCAGCCCTCCACGCTGCTCGTCAACGACGGGTCCGGTGTGTACACGGACGTGACGCCGGGCTCGGGGACGACCTTCACCACGGACATGGGGCACAACGCCGCCGACATCGACGCCGACGGCTATCCCGACGTGCTGCTCGGCACCGGCTCGCCGCCGACGGCCGAGGACGACGTGCTGCTGCTCGTGCATCCCGACGGGCTGGGCGGCCTGGTCACCACCGACATCTCCGCCAGCAGCGGGCTCACCGGCGCGGGTCCGACGCGCTGCCACGGCGTGGCCTTCGGCGACTACGACGACGACGGGGACATCGACATCTACCTGAACCTGGGCGGCATGGCCCACAACCCGACGACGGTCCAGGCCAACCGGCTCTGGAGCAACGACGGCAACGGCAACACCTGGGTCGGCGTGGACCTGACCGGTGTGCTGTCGTCGCGCACTCCGGTGGGGGTGCACGCCTGGGTGGTCACGAACGCCGGGCGTATCGTGCACCGCTGGCTCGCCGTCGGCTCGGGCTTCGGCAACACCGACAGCCATACGCTGCACTTCGGGCTGGGGGGCGCGGCAGGCATCACCGAGCTGCACATCGACTGGCCCAGCGGCATCGAGCAGGTGATCACCGGCCTCGACATCGGCAGCCGTCACGCGATCCACGAGACGGGCCTGCGGTTGCTGGGGCAACCCACGACGGGGACCTCGGTGACGTTGCAGTTCGCCGGCGCGCCGGACGACGTCGCCGAGCTGCTCTTCGCGCTCGGCACGGCGACCACGCCGCTCGCGAAGTTCGACGGCCTGCTGCTGCTGGCCCCGCCGCTCTTCGGCCCGATCTCGGTGCCGCTGGGGCCGGCCGGTCGGCTCGACCTGCCGCTCGTGATCCCGTCGGACCCCGCCCTGGTCGGCGTGGTGCTGCACCTGCAAGCGTGGATCCACCCGCCCGGCGCGAACAAGGGGCCGACGCTGTCCAACCGCATCGAGCTCGCGTTCGACTGACGGCAGCGCTCTACGGCATGGTGATCGACCGCGAGATCTGGGCGCCGTCGAAGTCCACCACGACCTTGAAGCTGGTCTCGGACAGGCCGTCGGTCGGACCGTCCGTCACGGCGAAGAAGCGGCTGCCCTCGTCGAGCGGCCAGGGGCCCTCGAAGAACGGGATCGAGTCGCTGATGAACATGAGCATCACTTCTTCGCCGAGATTGCCGGGGACCTGACCGGAGACGGCCATCACGCCGTCGTCGGGGACGAGCGGGTCACTCACCGCCACGAGCACCTCGAGGGCGAAGGGGAAGTTGACCAGGGCGACGGAGTCGCCGCCGAACACGGGCGCGATCGGTTGCCCGTCGCGCGTGGGCTGCAGCACCGCGTTGATCTCCAGACCATCGCCCTGGGCGACGCGCTTGGTGAAGGCCTGCACCACCGCGGTCGCCTTGCGTGTGGCTCGGTCGACCTGGCGCCGGATCCGGGCCGCGAGGTGGTCCGCCATGCCGTTGTTGCCGACCTGGAAGGCGCTCGGGACGTGGCCCGTGTCGGGCAGCTGATCCAACAGGTCCGTCGCCGCGAGGTCGAACTCGTACATGGCCAGCCAGTTGTTGCCGACCGTGTTGCGCGCGAACTCGTCGAGGGCCGCGCCGGTGTCGGTGGCGACGTCCTCCACCGTGAGTGCGCCTCCGTCGATGTCGTCCTCGAGGTCACCCAGCGCGAACTGCAGTTGCTTGACCGCCGCGGCGAGACCGAGCTTGTGCTGCTTGCCCTCGGCGTTGGCGGCCTGGCGCAGGGCCTTCTGGGCCTGGGCTTCGGTGAGCTGCGCGACGGCGGAGCTGCCGGTGAGGGTGGCGATCAGGAACGCCGCGAGGAAGGACAGCGCGCGGGACGTGTGGGGGTGGACGGCCATGGGGACGGCTCCGGAGGGTCTTTCGGCGTCCTCGGTCGTCGGGCGCCTCGGACTTGAGCCCGGGTTGCGCGGTCTTCCAGGTCCCCGGGCGCATCTCGACCGCGTCGCCACCCGGTCCCGCGCGCCGCGCACGCCATCACCTTCCCGTCATCCGCGCGGAACGCTGACGAAACCTTCGCGCGTGATGTCCGGCCTAGTCTTCGTTCGTCCGGCCGACGCCCGTGTGCGTGCGGCCACTCAACCCCCGCAACGGAGACCTGTCATGCCCCTTCCCAAGACCCTGATCGGACTCGGTGTCCTCGCCGTCTTCGCGCCCCTGGCCGCCGCGGGCGGTGGCGATGCCATCTGCATCAAGACCGCCAAGGCCCAGCGCCGCGCCGCGATGCTCGAACTCAAGGACGACTTCCACGTCGCCATGGCCACCTGCCTCAACCTCACCGATCCCGAGGAGAAGGAGGAGTGCCAGGACGAGGCCAAGGATGAGTACCTCGAGGGCAAGCAGCTCGCCCACGAGCAGTACCAGGCGCGCCTGGACCTCTGCGGCCTGCTCGAGGACGACGCCTACGATCCCGAGATCGACCCGGACGACTTCTCGACGTTGATCGACAACCCGTACCTGCCCTTCCCCGTCGGGGCGGAGTGGGTCTACGAGTCCGAGACCGAGGAAGGGCTGGAGACGATCGTGGTCACGGTGCTGCCGGAGACCCGCGAGATCCTGGGCGTGGAGTGCGTGTCCGTGCGCGACGTGGTGTCCCTCGAGGGCGTGCCCGTCGAGGACACGATCGATTGGTACGCGCAGGACCTCGAGGGCAACGTCTGGTACTTCGGCGAGATCTCCTTCAACTTCGAGGATGGCTACGTCGAGGACATCGAGGGCAGCTGGCTCGCCGGCAAGGATGGTGCCAAGCCCGGCAAGGTCATGCTGGGCACGCCCGTGGTGGACGAGACCTACCGCCAGGAATGGCTGCTCGGCGATGCCGAGGATGCCGCGACGGTGCTGGATCTCGACGCGAGCGTCACGCTCGGCCTGATCACCTACGACCACTGCATCGAGACCGGCGACTTCCTCCCGCCCGAGCCCGACGCCTACGAGCACAAGTTCTACGCCCCGGGCATCGGGTTCATCTACGAGACCAAGGAAGGCTCGGACGAGACCGTGGAGCTGATCAGTCACACCGGCGTCTGAATCCGGACGTGTGTGAAACCAGACGACGGAGTTGACCGTCAGCACTCCGCAGGGAGGCGTCGGGCCGCGAGCCTGGCGCCTCCCGTTGCATCGCGGGGGCATCGCGGGGGCATCACGGGGGCATCACGGGGGCATCACGGCCGGCGTCGCGGCGGCATCGTGGGGGGCGGGCCGGGATCGAGTCGGCGGCGGGGATTCCTCGACAGCGTCCGCCGTGCTCGCGTCTAATACCGGGCTCCCGCAGGCCCCCGAACCTCGATCCCGAAGAGCGCGAGATGGACGAGTCGACCACGAACAAGGCGGTACGCATCCTCAACGAGATCATGGAGTACGAACTCGCGGGGGTCGTCCGGTACACGCACTACTCGCTGATGATCATCGGCCCGAACCGGATCCCACTGGTCGAGTTCATGAAGCGGCAGGCCGCCGAGTCGCTGGCCCACGCGCAGTCCGCGGGCGAGATCCTCACCGGGCTCGAGGGGCACCCCAGCCTGCGCATCGCCTCGATCGCCGAGAGTCACCAGCATTCCGTGCACGCGATCCTGCAGGAGAGCTTCGCGCACGAGACGAAGGCGTTGGACCTCTACAAGGAGCTGCTCGCGGTCGTGGTCGACGCGAGCGTCTACCTCGAGGAGTACGCGCGCGGCATGATCGGGCAGGAGGAGCAGCACACCATGGAGCTCAGGAAGATGCTCCGGGACTACAGCAAGGAATCCTGACGGTCGCCGCGAAGGTGAAGCAGCAGACGCTCCTGGTGTGTACCGCCGATGATTGTCGGAAGGCGCTCGGCAAGCACGGCCGGCTGATGTCGGACGCGACGCGACTCGGGGTCCACGTCGTGGAGGTGGGCTGCCAGAAGATCTGTCATGGGCCGGTGGTCGGCGTGGAGGTCGACGAGCGCTGGGAGTGGTTCGGTCGCCTGAAGTCCAAGTCCGCGATCCACGCGCTGTTCGGCCTGATCGAGGACGGACGGATGCGCAAGCCGCTGCGCAAGCTCAGGGACAAGCAGCGCTCGGGCAAGCGGCGCCGCTGAGGCCGTGCGGCCCTCGACGCGCGCTGAGTTCCCCGCGCCGGCCGGACCGCGGTTAAACTCGCGGCATGTCCGTCTTCTCATCGCGGCTACTTCGGCGGGGTTTCCCGGCCGTTCTGGCGTTGCTCATCGCTGCCGCCGTCACGCCGGCTCGTGTCGCGCCGACCCCGGGCGGTGATGCAGGTCTCGATCCGCAGCCGGTGCTCTCCGCCGACAGCCAGTTCCCGGCCTTCGGCGACACCTTCACCCTGAGCCTCACGGGCCCGGCGGGCGGCACGTTCTTCCTGCTGCTCGCCTTCGCACCTGGCGAGGCCGCGCTCGGCGCGAAGGGCACGCTCTTCGTCGATGCGGGGAGCTTCGTGGTCCTGCTCAGCGGCGCGATGCCGGGGACCGGACAGCTCGACCTGCCGATCGTCATGCCGACCCTGCCGGGCGCCGACGGCGTGCTCTTCTACCTCCAGGGCGCCGTGAAGCTCGGACCGGACACGGGGCTCAGCAACGGGCTCACGTTTCGTATCGAGGAGACCGCGCCCGCGGGTCCGCGCCGCTCGGTGGGCGTCGCCGTGACGCCGGACGGGACCAAGGCCTACGTCACCCAGGAACTCGACGACGCGCTCACGATCCTCGACGCCGTGAGCGACACGGTGCTGGGCAACATCCCCGTGGGCTCCGGCCCGATCGACGTGGCCATCGACCCCGACGGCCGGCACGCCTTCGTGGTCAACGCCACCGGCACGACGCTCACCGTGATCGACGTGGCCAGCGACTCCACCGTGGCCCAGTTGCCGGTTCCCGGCGCGTGCCGGCGCGTGGCCTTCGACTTCCAGGCCGAGCCGCCGCGTGTGTACGTGACGAACGTCCGCGATCACGCGGTGCTGGTGTTCGAGGAGACGTCGCCGGGCACCTTCGCCGCCCTGCCGAGCCTGCCCCTGGCCGGCGCACAGCCCGGGCCGCTCGGCGTGCTGCCCGATGGCAGGCTCGTGGTCGGGAACCAGGGCACGCTCGAGTTGGAGGTGATCGATCCGGCCACGCCCGGCGCACCGCCCGTGGCGACCGTGGCGCTCAACGGCTGGCCGCACGACGTGGAGGTCGTGCCGAGCCTGGGCCAGGTGTGGGTCTCGATGTTCAGTGGCGTGCAGAACGCGGTCCGCCAGTTCGACGCGACCACCTGGGCGCCCGCGGGCCAGCAGCTGCTCAACGTCGGCACCGACTACGTCGACATCGCGCGAGCGGATCCGTTCCTGGCCGTGGTCGGGGCGGGCAGCGGCACGGCGGTCCTCGCCGACAGCACGACCCTGGCGCTGCTCGACCACGTGCAGCACGTGCCGTCGCCCAACGCGACGCCCACGCGCGCGGCGTTCGTCCCGTCCGTCCTCGACGGCCCGCCCGGGAAGCTCTACGTGGTGAACACCTTCCGCGAGACGGTCGTGTCGATCCCGCTGGCGGGCGGGGCGCCCTTCGCTCCGGGGGCGGAGGTCGCCATGGCGCACAGCGGCGTCCCGCGCCTGCCGCTCTTCAGCCTCACGCCCGAAGAGGACGGCGAGTGGTTCTTCCGCAGCGTGGAGTTCCTCAACGGCACGCCGCTCAACCCGAACTCGATGACCTGCGCGACCTGCCACCCGAACGGCGGCAGCGACAACCTGACCCACGGCAACCAGGCGCCGCACCTGTGGGACAACGGGGCCACCGGGCCGTGGGGCTGGGCCGGCAACAAGCCCGACCTCGGCGACGTGGTGCTGGGGACCTTCAACGCGCACAGCGAGTTCGGAGGAACGCCCCCGTTCGGCAGCCTCGACCTGGTCGAGACCTACCTGATCTCCGGCAACCCGGTCCCGGTGAGTCCGCACGTGTTGCCGGGGGGCGCGCTCTCACCGGAGGCGCAGGCCGGGCAGCTGCTCTTCGAGGGCAGCGCCGGCTGCGTGGTCTGTCACGCCGCGCCCGACTTCATCCCGGTGGCGCCTCAGCCCGCGACGCTGCCCGCCGGCGTCGGCACGGGGATCGCCCCGGTCAACGTGCCCACGCTGCGCGGCCTCTGGCTCACGGCGCCGTACCTGCACGACGGCTCGGCCGCGACGCTGCTCGACGTGTTGCTGCAGAACGTGGGTGACCAGCACGGCACGACGAGCGGGCTGAGTGCGAGCGAGCGCGCGCAGCTGGTGGGGTACCTGTCGACGCTGTGACGCGACCGGGGGGCCGAGCCCCGGGGCCGTGCGCGACCGCCCGTCCCTGGGCGTGGGCGGTTGTCGTCTTGCCGCCGAGGCGAGCGCCGACTCTAGCGCTTCGCCGGAGTGCCGGCCCCGGGGAGCGCGCCGGCGATGAAGGCGCGGATGTCGTCGTTGGCCGTCTTCAGGTCTTCGGCGCGCAGGTACATCATGTGGCCCGAGCGGTAGCCCTTCCACGACATGCGATCCTGGAAGCGTCCCGCCGGATCCATGTTCCACATCGTGTACTTGGCGCTGAAGTAGTCGGTGGCGCCGTCGTAGTACCCCGACTGCACCAGCACGTGCAGGTAGGGGTTCTGGCCCATGGCCTGTTGCAGCTGGCGGCCGGTGCGGTCGCCGTCGCGGTTCCACGGATGCACCGGGCCGAAGACCCAGTACTGCAGGTCGGTGTCGTAGCCGAGCACGTCGCGGAGGTAGTGGTTGATGGCCGGCGCGAAGGCGTGGTTCCAGGAGGACAGCGCCGGGTCGAAGTCCGGGGAGGTGCCGGCATCTTCGCGATCGAAGCCGCGGTAGCGCGAGTCGAGCCGGCCCACGGTCAGGCCCTCGTCGCGCAGCAGCTCCTTCCAGAAGAAGGACGTCGGCACGGCCAGGTTGTACTGCTCCACGAGCGGCAGCTTGAGGCCGGAGTAGCGCGCGTAGCGCTGCTCCAGGTTGGCGCGCCGGTCCGCCGGCAGCGAACCGCCGCGGGCCAGCCCCGGGATCAGGTCGTCGAGGGTGAACGCCTCGACCTCGGCCAGCAGGCTGTCGAGGTCACGACCCTGCAGCGTGGCGTCGAGCTTCTCGTGGAACCACGCCGTGGCCGCGTAGTACGGCAGCGGTAGCGCCGCGTCGACCGGGCCGTCCCGCTCGATGCCGAGCCCGGTCGGTGAAACCAGGATGACGCCGTTGAGGTACATCCACTCCGAACCCTGCAACTCCGCCGCCAGGCCCGACACGCGCGTGGTGCCGTAGGACTCGCCGATCAGGAACTTGGGGCTGGTCCAGCGGCCGCGGCGGGTGACGAAGGTGCCGAGCCAGCGGGCGAGGTAGCGCACGTCCTCGTTGACGCCGAAGAACTGGCTGCGGTTCGCATCGTTGAGGATGCGTGAGAAACCGGTGTTGACCGGATCGACGTAGACGATGTCGGCGACGTCGAGGATCGAGTGCGGGTTCTCGCGGATGCCGTAGGGCTGGACCGGGAAGCCCTCGGAGTCGATCTCCAGCAGACGCGGGCCGGTGTAGGCGATGTGCATCCAGAGCGACGCGGAGCCCGGACCACCGTTGAACGAGACGACCAGCGGGCGGGCGGCCTGGTCCTCGACGTCACTGCGTTCGTAGTACGTGTAGAACATCGAGGCCACGGGCCCACCGTCGTCGTCCCACACCGGCTGGGTCCCGACGGTGACGCGGTAGGGCACCAGCTGACCGTTGACCGTGACCGTGTCCTCGGTCGTGACGGACTCGTCCGCCGGCACCACGATCTTCGCGTCCTTGTCGCCCTTGTCAGGCTTCCCGGGCTCGTCGCCCTTGCCGCCGGCATCGGGATCGTCCTGGGCCAGCAGGGCCGGTGAGAGCGCGATGACGAAGCAGAAGAGGGACAGGTGCACCAGGATCTTGAGCGACATCTTGGGTTCCGCAGCGGGGGAGCGAGGCGCTGGACTCTAAGCGGGCCCGTGGCCGGATCGCAACGTCCGGGGCGGTGATCCGTTCGACGGCACGCCAAGAAGGGCATTCGGCGGGCTCGCGTCCCCCCAGCGGGGTGCGACGTCGCAGCGCCGCACCCCGCGTCGTGCACGCCGGGCGCGCGGAGTCTGCCCGGCGGGTTCCCGCGCGTATGCTGGCGCCGGGAATCCCAGCGGAGCCGCGTCATGTCGTTGAATCGTCGACAGGTGTTGTCGTTGCTCGCGGGCGGAGCCCTGGGCGCCCTGCCACTCACGACCATGCCGGCCTGGTGGTCGGGATCACGGCTCCTCGGCCGGGGGGACGACACGACGGCGTTCCTCGCCGCCTGTCGGGCCGGCGACCTGGCGGCGGTGCGCACGTGGCTTGACGAGGAGGCCACCCTCGCGCGAGCGACGGACGCCTCGGGGCGCTCCGCCTTCGTGCTCGCGCACCTCGCAGGCCAGCTCCCCGTCGCCGAGCTGCTGGCCGAGCGCGGCCTGGAGCTGGACGTCGTCGAGGCGGTTCTCGCTCGCGACTGGGAGCGCGTGACGGCCTGGATCGAGGCCGACCCGGAACTCGCCAACCGGGCTCATCCCATCGGCGGCTCGCCGCTGTACGCCGCCGCCCTGGGCGCCACCGGCGAGCTCTACCGGCTGCGCTCGCTGGGCTGCGATTCCAACGCTGCGCCCCCGGGAGGCAGCGGCTTCACGCCCGCTCGCGCGGCGGTGGATGGCCGCAGCCTGATCGGTGCGCGCCTGTCGGCCAGCGACGTGCTCAGCAACGGCGGTCACGTCAACGCACCCCAGAAGGACGGGGACTCGGTCCTCCACGGCGCGGTGCGTCGCCAGGACGAAGCCCTGGTCCGGCTCGTCGTCCGCAAGGGCGCCGACGTGCACGCTCGCGATGCGGGGGGCCGCACGCCGCTCGATCTCGCACGACAGCTGGCGTGGAGTGCGGGCGAGGCGCTGCTGGCCGGTGAACGGGACCTGGTTCGCGACCACAGCACGTCGCGCTACCTGTATGACGGCAACCGACAGAAGATCGAGTTCGCCGACCTCAACGACGTGCCCCAGGAACTCCAGAGTCGCGTCACCGGCATGTCCCACGCACGGCTCGACGCCGTGCGCCCGCTGGTCGAGAACGACCCGCGCCTCGTGTTCTCGATCTCGACCGACGACGAGGTGGCCATCGAAGCCTGCGGGCACACGGGCCAGAAGGAGATCCTCCGCTTCCACGTGGATCACGGCGCGCCCCTGTCGTTGCCCTCGGCGATCTCGCTCGGGGACATCGCCCACGCGCGGTTCCTGCTCGAGGAAGATCCGCGACGCGTCCACGAGCGCGGGCCGCACGACTACGCGCTGATGTTCTACCCGGCCATCGGGGGCGGCTCGGTCGAGATGGCGGAACTCCTGCTCGAGTTCGGAGCGCCCGTCGACCAGGCCACGGTCGGCCTCACCGGGCTGCACTGGGCCTGCCGCCGCGGGCACCAGGACCTCGCCGCCTTCCTGATCGAATCCGGCGCCCCGCTCGACGCCGTCGGATACACCTGGGACGCGGCCGGCCAGACGCCGCTCCAGGTCGCGCGCGAGCACGGGCGGGAGGAGCTCGCTCGCCTCCTGATCGACCGCGGGGCACGGGCCTGAGCGCGCGCCGGCGCCCACGGCATGGTGGTCCTGGACGCGGTTCGATAGGCTGAGCCCCCGCGGCGCGGGCCGCGAGTCGGAGGTGCCCTTGGCGCACCCTCGGCCGGGGCGAGCGAGGCGGGGAGGTGACGTCGGATGCACCGCGAGATCTGCGATGCCGTCGCCACGGTCATGCGCGTCGGCGGGTATCTCGACCGGCTGCAGGCGGCGGGCCCGGAACTCGATCGCGTGAAGGCCTTCGCCCTCGCCCTCGCCGGTGAGCGCGAGCCCGAACCCCATCCCCCGGGCCAGGGCGCCTGGCTCCTGCCGCCGTTCCCCGGCCTGGCCTCCCGGCCGATCCACGCGAGCGAGGACTCCGGGGCGACCGAGGTCCTCGTCTCGCACTGGCGAGCCATTCGCGACGAGGCCGCCTGCGTGGATCCCCGGGACTTCATCGCCTACTCGACCAAGACCACCGGCGCGGCGGGCGAGTGGTCGGTGCTGCCCTTCGTCTACATGGGCACGGCCATGCCGGACCTGTGCACGCAGGCGCCCATGATCTGGGATCTGCTCTGTTCGCTGCCGCGCGCATGCCTGGACTACCCCTGGGGTGACGCGGTCCTGTCGCGGCACCAGCCCGGGGCGCACCTGCCCCCGCACTCGAGCGTCGACAACCTGCGTCTGCGCTGCCACCTCGGCTTGAACACCCAGCCGGGCGCTGCGATCCGGGTCCACGATCACGTGCATTCCTGGCGCGACGGAGAGATCTTCCTGTTCGAGGATGCCTACGAGCACGAGGCGTGGAACCGCGGCGAAGCCGACCGCCTGATCCTGATCGTGGACCTGTGGCATCCGAGCCTCACCGAGGTCGAGACGCGCGCCCTGAGCGCTGGGTTCCGCAAGAGCGAAGTGCGCGAGGTCTTCTTCGACCTGCGCCTGAAGGGCGAAGCCGAGCGCTACCGCGACGCCCTCCGCGAGCGCTTCCAGGCCGAGGACGACGACCCGCTGCTGCGCGAGTTCTGGTCGCGCTGACGGTCCAAGGCCGCTACAGCTCGATCTCGATGAGCACCGGCTCGTGGTCCGACAGGTCCACGTCGAGCACGGCCGCGGAGACGATGCTCCCGAACCCGGGCGACACCAGCACCGTGTCGATGCGCCGATCCGGTGCGTGCGCGGGGAAGGTCGGTGGCCCGTCGAACACGCCGAC
>JAJDER010000072.1 GCA_029259725.1 Planctomycetota bacterium
CTTCGCCGTGTCGGCGGCGGCCGCGGCACTCGCGTTCGCGTCGGGTCGCGCCACCCACGCGCGGCTGCGCATCTTCCCCGACGGAGGCGTCGCGCGCCTACGCCTGATGGGCCGCGCGGACACCGACGTCGCGGCGCTCGCACGGGCGGGGGATCGCTGCGACCTCGCGTCGCTGCGACACGGCGGCCAGGTGCTCGGCTACAGCAACGCGTTCTTCTCGGCACCCGCCAACCTGCTCCAGCCCGCGCGCTCGCGCGGCATGCACGACGGCTGGGAGACGCGCCGGCGCCGCGGCCCGGGTCACGACTGGGTCGTGATCTCCCTGGGCGCAGCCGGGCGCATCGATCGCGTCGAGGTCGACACGTCGCACTTCAAGGGCAACGCACCCGGTCACTGTGCGCTGTGGATCTCCGACGAAGCCGTGCCCGCCGAACGTCACGGCGACGAGCCCGGCCCGTCTTCGTCCTGGCGGCCTCTGCTCGGGCCTTCCCCGCTCCGGCCGGACGACCTCCACGTCTTCGAGCCCGGTGCGCTCGAATCCGGCGAGCCCGAATCCGGCCAGCCCGGGGCCGGCGAGCCCGCGTCCGACGAGGGCGGGGGCCTGACGGGAACCCGGCGCGGGCGTTACGTGCGCTTCGACACCCATCCCGACGGCGGCGTGGCGCGGCTGCGCCTGTTCGGCGAGGCGGACGAGGTGGCGGGGATGCGTCACGGGCTGGAGCGACTCGACGCCGCGTCGGAGTCGGATGGCCGGGAAGCCCTTTGGGCCTGCTGCGGGTGCGCCGCCTTCGTCGACGCGATGCTGTCTGCGCGTCCCTTCGGTGACCCAGGCGCCCTGCTGCGCCGCGCCGACGAAGTCCTGTCGACGCTCGGCCCCGACGATTGGCGCGAGGCCTTCGCGGCGCACCCCGAGATCGGCGCGAGCGCCAGCCCGACGGCGCGCGGCGCGACGCCCGCTGACGCGCCGCACGGCGCCGGCGACCCCGACCGTCACGCGCAGTGGTCGGCCGCCGAGCAGGCCTCGACGGGCGGCGCTGACGCCGACATCCTGCGGCGACTCGCCGACGGAAACCGGGCCTACCGCAAGCGCTTCGGCCACAGCTTCATCGTGTGCGCGACGGGCCGGCGGCCGGCGGAGATGCTGGCGCTGCTCGAGCGTCGGTTGTCGATGAACGCGGGCGCCGAGCTCGCGGTCGCGGCGGAGAACCAGCGGCGCATCACCCAGGTGCGCCTGATGAAACTGATGGGGGAGCCATGAGCGGCATCACGAGCCACGTGCTGGACACCGCCCGCGGGCGCCCGGCGGCCGGCCTGGGTCTCGGGTTGCATCGCCGCGGCGAGGACGGAGGCTGGATCGATCTCGGTTCGGGGCCGACGGACGCGGACGGCCGACGCACGGTGCTCGCCGCCGTGGACGGTGTCGTGCCGGCCGGTGTGTATCGCCTGGTGTTCGACGTCGGCGCGTGGTTCGCGGTCCAGGACACACGGGCGTTCTACCCGGAGGTCGCGATCACCTTCGAGATCCGCGACGGCACCGAGCACCACCACGTGCCGCTGCTGTTGAGCCCGTTCGGATACTCGACCTACCGCGGGAGCTGAGCGGGTCGTTGCGGGGCGCCGCGGGGCGGGGCGCGGCGCTGCGGGGAGCCGCAGCCGAAGCGCCATGCGGCGGCCTCTCAGTCGTCGCGGCGCGCGAGGATGTCCGGCAGGGACGGCGTCGCGAGATCCTCGACCGTGAGTCCGGCCGCGAAGGCCTCCTCGAGGGGCACGAAGCCGGTGTCCAGCCCGCGTCGCAGCAGATCGAGCAGTGCCTGGCCGGTCGCTGCGTCGTCCTGCACGGCACCGCCGCCGGTCGCGGTGCCGGATGCGCCTGCGGCGATCAGCGCGGCGAGGCGACGCTGCACGCCGGCGAGGGGCGCGAGGTGGAAGTGCGCCAGGGCCGCGAAGCGCGCGGGGAGCTGATGCGGGTGCAGGTCCCAGCCCTGGGGGAAGCCCTCCTCCAGCGCGAGGCGGACGTGCCGCGCATGCAGCTTCCAGGCCGAGTGGACGGCGCGCTCGTTCTCGATCCAGCGCGCGTCGGCGAGGATGCCGTCGACCGCGTCGATGTCGTGCGGTTCGATCGGCAGGACGTGGGTCGATCCGTCGCAGAGCCAGGGCCCGCGCTGCGCCCAGGCCAGCTTCATCAGCGTGCGCGCGGCGTCGCAGGCCGGGTGGCGCAGGTGCTGATGCGGTGCGGCCACGCCCCACGACGCGGTCAGGTCGAAGGTGCCCAGGTGCGCGCCGATGCAGCGCCCGTCCGCTGCCGCGGAGAGGCGCGGGAGCAGGAAGCGGCCGTCGTGGTCGACGAAGGAGCGCGTGGTCTCGATCATCAGCTCGACCTTCAGCGCGCCGTCCGGCAGGCCGGTCTCGGTCTCGAGCGCGGTCAGGGCCTCGGCCAGGATCTCCACCTGGACCGTCGACACGACCTTCGGCAGCGTCACCACGAAGTGTTCGGGCCAGGCACCGTGCTGGTCGGTCTGCTCGGCCTGCTCGGCGAGGGTGGTGAGGACGAGATGGAGCGTGCGCAGGCCGCGGGCGGCGAGCGAGGTGTCGGTGGAGCCGACGTCGCCGGTGAGCGGTTCGAGGGCCTTGATGCGCAGGCCGACCGAGCTCGGGCGCCGGCCGTCACACCCGGCCCGGGCGATGGCCTCGGCGGCGGCGACGGCGTGGGCGTCCTCCTCGTCGTCATCGCGGCGCCCGTAGCCGTCCTCGAAGTCGATGCGCAGGTCCTCGATGGGTTCGCGGGACAGGCGCGCGGTGACGGCGTCGTGGACGCGCGCGGCGAGATCGGTGTCGGGCCGACCGGGGTCGGGTTGATCGGTGTCGGGCCGACCAGCGTCGGGCAGATCGGTGTCGGGCCGATCGGTGTCGGACGGATGGGGGGCGAGACCGAAGATGTCGAGAGAGCTCGCCGGATGCTCGGCGTAGCGTCGCCAGGCGCGCCGTGCGAGGGCGCCCCAGCGTGGCACCAGCTCGTCGTCGAACTGGTGCGCCCCGACGTAGACGGTGTGGACCGGCTGTTGGCCCTGCGGATGAATCGCCCCGTCGGTGGCGCTGAGGCGGGGATCGGCCGCGAGGCGATCCTGCCAGTCGGTCAGCCGCTCGTCGTCCACCCGGGCCTCCGGTCGAAGTCGGACTCGCGGCGCGTCGCGATCGGCGCTCCGTGGGGGGATCGTAGCAGCCGGGGGGGCGGGCCCGTGCTCGTCGCCGTCAGTCGAGCGCCGCGCAGGGAAACAGCCGGATGAGCTGACTCCTTTCCGAGGTCGGGAGCAGCCGGCCGGAGGCGGGGTAGAAGCCACCCGCAGCGACGGTGTACTCGACCTCGGTGCGGCCCCAGAGGTCCACCACGAGCACGCCCGTGCCGTGGCTGCCGACGAGGTCGCCGCGCCGTCCGTCGGGTGTATGCCAGCCGATGAGCAGCTGGCTGCCATCGTCGCGATTCCAGGTCAGCGTGGCCACGGCGTCGGGGATGGCGGTGCCGTCGGTGTCGTCGATCAGGTGGAGCTGGAACGGCGTCGCCGTGTGCAGCGTGGCGACGAGCTGCGTGGGCTGTTCGGAGTCGAGCGGTCCGCTGGCGATCGTCGTCGGCACGTACCCGTCCGCGGAGATGACCACGTCCACCTCGGAGACGCTGCACTTGGCCGAGATCCGGATGCGCCCGTCCTCATCCGGCGTGGCCTTGACCGGGCCCAACCGCCAGTTGTCACCGGTGACGCATTGGGTCATCCGCTCGCGAACCGGCCGTCCGCTCGCGTCGGTCACGATCACCTCGAGTCGGTAGACGTGCCGCCGCGGAATCACCAGCACGGGCTGCTGTCCCTCGACGAGGTGGACGAGGAACCCGGGGCTGAAGAGCTCGGACACGGCGACCGACCCGGTGGGGAAGGGGCCCGCGAAGAAGGCACCGGTCTCGTCGGGCTCGATGCTCTCGGTGGTGTTGAGGCCCACCTGACCGACCTGGGGCCAGGGCGTCTCCGGGCGGGCCGAAAGGCCGGTGCCGGTGTAAGGCGTGCCGTCTTCGTAGAGCGCGCGTCCCGCGAGGTACCAGCCGGTCTCGAGCCGGAGCTCGATCTCCTCGCCGTCGGGGGGCAGGGTCTCGAGGTGCGCCACGGCGACCGGGAGACCACCGACGCGCGCCGACACGGTGGTGGGGGCGTCGGGGAGGCCATCGAAGGAGAAGGACCCTTGCGTGTCGGTCCGGGTCTCACGCTTGGTGCGTCCGAACCCGAGTCTCACTGCGGCTCCGACGTACGGTTCGCCCGTCGTACCGAGGACGCGGCCGGCCAGGATCCGCTCGGTGGGCAGCTCGACGACGACCTCGAGCGTGACCTCGCCGGGGCAGAAGACGAGGTCACGTCGATGAGCGCGGGCGTACCCCGTGGCGGTGGCCGTGACCTGGTAGACGGGATGGACCGGCAGCGCGTCGAAGACGACGAGACCACCGCCGTCCGTGCTGCCCGTGGCGGCGCGCGGGCTGATGCCCTGGGCCAGCGTGACCGTCGCATCGGGCAGCGGCCGGCCCTCGCTGTCCACGACCCGCACGCGGATCGAGGGCAGTGCGTCGCACGGGAACTCGAGCTCGTTGACGCCGGCCGCGAGTTCGATCGACCCGCGCAGGATGGTGATGTCATCGCGCTCCAGCGCCCATTGAGAGGGCCCCGCGGCGAGTCGTCGCAGCACGGTGGTCGCGCCGTGGATCTCCTCGGACCGCGTGCGTGCGCGGCGCTCGGCCGCGGTCGCCGCCGGGGGCACGAGCTGGAAGGACAGCTTCGCGTCCGCGCTGCAGGAGCCGGGAGTGCGCACGACGAGCAGGGTCTCGCCGGCATCCGGCTCCGGCACGGCGTCGCGCTGAAGCGTCACGGCGACGATGGCCTCGGTGGGCATGCCCGATGGAGTCGCGGCCGGTGACGTGTCGTGCCCGCCTGGTCCGGGCGAGGGTGGCGCTTCGAGCGCCGGTCTCGCATCGATGATCGGCAGCGCCCCGCTCGGCTCGGGCCCGCCGCCGCCCAGTCCCTGCATCACGACGACGACCACACCCACCACGAGCGCGGCCATGACCACGAGCTGGCGTTTCGACATCCGTGCTCCCCCGGCCGACGCGATCCCGCCAGGGTCGCGTCAGGCCGGCCATGATGCCATGCGCCCCCGCGCGGACCACGCCGCGGTCACGAGGGCGGACCGGGCGGCGCCCGATCCCGGACGGTGGTCTCCGGCGCGGGCCGCCGAAAGCCCCTCAGTCCGCGCGGCGCGGCGTGGCGGCGATCAGCGCGGTGACGATCACGCCCGCCGATCCGGCCTGCCAGAGCGTGCTCTCCACCGCGTAGCAGACGGCCATGAGCGCGAGTCCGGCGACCATGAACAGCAGTCGCTTCTGCTTCTTCCCGAAGAGCAGCAGTCCGAAGCCGGTCGAGCTGATCAGGATCTGGGTCAGCAACGGGCCCATGGTCATGTCGGCGTCGAGCATGCCCTCTCCATCGGCAGCCGAGGCGGGATGTCTTCAGCCGGGTAGAGTGTCGCCCGTGGAACGCCTCGGATCGCGGATCCCCGGCGTTCCCGCTGACCGACCCACGACGTGCGGGAGCCCCAGCGCGATGTTCGAGACGACGACGACGTGCGCCGCGGTGATCGGCCTCGGCCTGCTGGTGGGCGGTTGCTCGGGACCCGGGAGCGCGTTCCGCCTGGTCTACCCCGGTGGCGACGGCCCGGGCCACGGCAAGCACGTCGTGCTCATCGCCGGCGACGAGGAGTACCGCAGCGAGGAGGCCCTGCCGATGCTCGGGAAGATCCTCTCCGAGCACCACGGTTTCCGCTGCACGGTGCTCTTCTCGCTCGACGAAGAGGGCTTCATCGACCCGGACGCGCGCGGGCACATCCCGGGGCTCGCGGCGCTCGACGACGCGGACTTCATGGTGATCATGACGCGCTTCCGCCGGCTGCCGGACCGCGACATGAAGCCGGTCGTGGACTACGTCGAGAGGGGCAAGCCCTTGCTCGGCATCCGTACCGCGACGCACGCCTTCGCCTACGAGCAGGACAGCGAGAGCCTCTACGCGCACTGGAACTGGAACGGCGGCGAGCCCTGGCCCGGCGGCTTCGGCAAGCAGGTGCTGGGCGAGACCTGGGTCAACCATCACGGGCACCACGGGCAGGAAGCCACGCGCGGCGTGATCCCCGAGGGCGTCCGCGAGCACCCGATCCTGCGCGGCGTCGGCGACGTGTGGGGCCCGACCGACGTCTACGGCATACGCGGCCTGCCCGACGATGCCGTGGTGCTGCTCGAGGGCTCGGTGGTGGCCGGCATGACGCCCGAGGCCGAGCCGGTGGACGGTCCCAAGAACGACCCGCGCATGCCGGTCACCTGGCTGCGCGAGCGCACGCTGGCGGACGGCACGCGGCAGCGCATCGTCGCCTCGACGATCGGTGCCGCCGTGGACCTGCGGAGCGAGGACCTGCGGCGTGTCTTCGTGAACTCGGTCTACTGGGGCGTGGGCCTCGAGGACGCGATCCCGGACGAGAGCAACGTGGACATCGTGGGCGTGTACGAGCCGACGATGTTCGGCTTCGGCGGTTTCGTCGAGGGCGTGCGGCCCGAGGACCACCGGCTGGAGCGCTGACCCGGCTGTCTCAGTCGCCCGCGTCGGGGCCGCGCGCGTCCTCGCCGAAGAGCTTCTCTCCCAGGTTCTGGAAGACCAGGTAGAAGACCGGGACGAAGAGCACGGTGAGCACGGTGGCGGCGATCATGCCGCCGAACACCGCGGTGCCCACGGCCTGGCGGCTGGCCGAGCCGGCGCCGGTGGCGACGAGCAAGGGGAAGGTGCCGAACACGAACGAGATCGTGGTCATGAGCAGCGGGCGGAAGCGCAGCTTGGCGGCCTCGATGGCGGAAGTGGGGATGTCCTCGCCCTGCGCGCGGCGCTCGCGCGCGAACTCCACGATCAGGATCGAGGTCTTCGACGCCAGCCCGATCAGCAGCACCACGCCGATCTGGGTGTAGGTGTCATTGCTCAGGCCGCGCGCCATGAGCGCGCCGACCACGCCCAGGATGGCGGCAGGGATCGAGAGCACGATGGAGGTCGGCGCGGTCCAGCTCTCGTACTGCGCGGCGAGCACCAGGAACACGAACAGGATCGCCATGGCGAAGACCAGGATGGCCTCGCTGCCGACGCGCTTCTCCTGGAACGAGAGGCCGGTCCACTCGTAGCCGAGCGCCGAGGGCAGCTTGTCGCGCGCCATGGTCTCCATGACGCTCATGGCCTCCCCCGAGCTGAAGCCGGGCTTGGGCTGCCCGTTGATCGCCGCGGACGAGTACAGGTTGTAGCGCCGCACGACCTGGGGCCCGAAAGCGGTCTCGACGTTCACGAACGCGCCCACCGGCGCCATCGCCCCGTGGGTCGTGCGCACCTCGAGCGTCTCGATGTCATCGGGCGAGATGCGGAACTGGCTGTCGGCCTGGACGCGCACCTGGTAGGTGCGGCCGAAGCGGTTGAAGTCGTTGACGTAGGTCGACCCCAGGTACGCCTGGAGTGTGCCGAACAGCGAACTCAGCGGCACGTCGGTGGTCTTGGCCTGGGTCCGGTCCACGTCGATGAAGATCTGCGGCACGTTGGCGCGGAAGGTCGTGTTGACGCCGGTCAACCCCGATTGCGTGTTGCCGTCGGTGGCGAACTCGGCGGCGGTGGCGGCCAGCGCCTCGACGCCCAGGCCGCCGCGATCCTGCAGCTCCATCTGGAAGCCGCCGACGGCGCCCAGACCGGCGATGGTCGGCGGGTTGAACGCGAACGACGCGCCTTCCTGGAGCTTGCCGAACTCCCTGCGGACCTGCTCGATGATGTCGAACGAGCTGATCCCCGGCCGGTCCTCGAAGTCCTCGAGGATGATCCACAGGGTCCCGGCGTTGCTGGCCACCGCGTTGTCGAGCAGCGAGAAGCCACCGATGGCGAGCCAGTTGGCCACGCCGTCGGTGTCCCCCAGGATCGCGTCGGCCTTCTGGATCACCTCGCGCATGCGCTCCTGCGAGGCGGCGTCCGGCAACTGGAAACCGGCGATCACGTAGCCCTGGTCCTCGTCGGGCAGGAAGCCGGTGGGCAGGCTCGCGAAGCCGACGCCCGCGGCCACGGCCACGCCGCCGAACATCAGCATGGTCAGGGCCGCCATGCGGACGAGCCGCGTGACGATCGCGCCGTAGACCCTCTCGAGCTTTCCGAACGCCGCGTCGAAGCCGCGGAAGAAGACGTTCTTGTCCGCTTGTTTCGGCGTCGGGCGCAGCAGCAGGGCGCACAGCGCCGGGCTCATGGTCAGCGCGTTGATCGAGCTGATCACCGTCGCCGCCGAGATGGTCAGGCCGAACTGCTTGTAGAGCTCGCCGGTGATGCCGGGCAGGAACGAGGTCGGGATGAAGACCGCCAGCAGCACCAGCGTGGTCGCGATGACCGGGCCGGTCACCTCCTCCATGGCCTTGAGCGCCGCCTGGCGCGAGGAGAGGCCGGCGTCGATGTGCCGCGCCGTGTTCTCCACGACCACGATGGCGTCGTCGACCACGATGCCGATCACCAGGACGAGCCCGAACAACGTCGTCATGTTGATCGAGAAGCCCAGGGCGCTCATCACGATGAAGGTGCCGATGAGCGAGACCGGGATGGTCACCGTCGGCACGATCGTGGCGCGCCAGTCCTGCAGGAAGACGAAGATCACCAGGAACACGAGCAGCGCCGCCTGCCACAGCGTCGTGAGCACCTCGGCGATGGACTGCCGCACGAAGATCGTGGTGTCGAAGGGGATCGAGTACTCCATCCCCTCGGGGAAGTCCTGCGAGAGGCGCGTCATGGCCTCGCGCACCTGCGTGGCCACGTCGAGGGCGTTGGCGCCCGGCAGCCGGTAGACCGCGAGGGCCGAGGACTTCAGCCCGTTCAGCGTGCAGAACTGGTCATAGACCTTGCCGCCCAGCTCGACCCGCGCCACGTCGCCCACGCGCGTGACCTGCGTGCCCTCGGTCTTGATGATGATGTCGGCGAACTGCTCGGCGTCGGCGAGGCGCCCGAGCGTGTTGATCGTGTACTGGAAGGCCACGCCGGGAGGCGCCGGCGGCTGACCGATCTGGCCCGCCGCCACCTGCACGTTCTGCTCGGAGATGGCATCGACCACGTCCTGCGTCGTGATGCCGCGCACCTTGAGCTGGCGCGGATCGAGCCACACGCGCATCGAGTAGTCGCTGCCGCCGAAGGCCGCCACGTCGCCCACGCCGGGGATGCGCGCGATCTCGTCGGTGAGCCGCAGCGTGGCGTAGTTGGCCAGGAAGATCTCGTCGTAGCGACCATCCGGCGAGGTCAGCGGGATGAACAGCAGGATGTCGCTGGACTTCTTCTTGGTCGTGACGCCCTGGCGCGTGACCTCCTGGGGCAGGGTGGCCATGGCGATGGACACGCGGTTCTGCACCAGCACCTGCGCCATGTCGAGGTCCGTGCCGACCTCGAAGGTGACCTGCAGCGTGTACGCGCCGTCGTTGCCGCACACCGACGACATGTAGATGCTGTTCTCGACGCCGTTGACCTCCTGCTCGATCGGCGCGGCGACGGTCTCGGCCAGCACGGTGGCGTTGGCGCCCGGGTAGACGGCCTTGACCTCCACCATCGGGGGCGTGATCTCGGGGTACTGCGCGATGGGCAGGCCCAGCACGCTCACGCCGCCGGCGATGACGATCGCCAGGGCCAGGACCGTCGCGAAGATCGGACGGCGGATGAAGAAGGCGGAGATCACGTCGCCGCCCCTAGTTGGCCGGGGTCGGGACGGCGGTCACCTTGGCGCCCGGTCGAGCGCGCAGCAGGCCGTTGACGATGATCCGGTCGCCCGCCTCGAGGCCCTGCTCGATCACGCGCAGCTCGCCGTTCTGCGGGCCGATGACCACCGGCTTCTGCGCCACCACGCCGTCGGTGCCGACCACGAGCACGTAGCGGCCTTGCTGGTCGGTGCCGAGCGCGCGCTCGGGGACCATCAGCGCGTCGCGTTCTGCCTTGGGCACGCGGATGCGCACGAACAGGCCGGGCACGAGCCGCACGGGAGGCGGGTTGGGCAGCGCGCCACGCAGTTGCAGCGTTCCCGTCCCGGTGTCGACGCCCTGGCCCACGTAGTTGACCAGACCCGAGAACGGGTAGTCCTCGGTGTTCGCGAGGCCGACCTCGAGCGGGATCGACGCGAAGTCCTGGATCGTCGCCTGTCCGTCGGCGGCGCGGTGCTCGAGGGTCCGGACGAGTTGCCGCTCGCTCACGTCGAAGTCCACGTACATCGGGTCGTACTGGACCAGGGTGGTCAGCAGCGTGTTCTCGCCGGAGCCCACGAGGTTGCCCGGGTCCACCCGCGCCTCGCCCACGCGTCCGTCCATGGGCGCGGTCACCCGGGTCCACGCCAGGTCGAGGGCGGCGCGGTCTCGCTGGGCCTCGGAGGCCTCGATGGCGGCCTGGGCGGCATCCATCTCGGCCTGCGCCTGGAGCACCTCGAGCACGCTCACGGCGTTGCTCTCCAGGGCCTGCTCGAGCCGCTGCACGGTGGCGTCGGCGAGCTTGAACCGGGCTTTGGAAGACGAGATCGCGGCCTCGGCCTGGGACAGCGTGGCCGCGTACTCCGCCGGGTCGATCTGGAACAGCAGCGTGCCGGCCTCGACCAGATCGCCCTCCTCGAAGAAGCGTTCGAGCAGGAAGCCCTCGACGCGCGCGCGGATCTCGATCGCGGCGGCGGCGGAGGTGCGCCCGGTGAAGTGGTCGTACTCGGTGAAGGTCTGCTTCACCGGTGGGGCCACGGACACCTCGGGCGGCGGTGGCGGGACGAACTCGTTGGGCGGGCCGCAGGCCACCACCAGGGTGAGCGCCAGGGTGACCGGCAGGGTGACCGGCACCCGCGCTGCGGGCACGGTGAGCAGGGTCGCGCGCGGAGTCGCGCCCGGAACGGAGGGTGTTCGCGGCACCGGTGAGTCCCCGAGTGTGGGCAGACGCCGCCGGGCGTGGCGACGATCGCGGATCATAGCAATCAGCGCAGTGAGTCGAGGTATGCCAGCAGGTCGAGCACCTCGGCGCGGTGATACGTCCACAGCAGGCCGTCGGGCATCACCGAGACGTCCGAGCTGCGGCGTTCGTCGATGTCCTCGACGAGGACCACCGTCAGGGTCTCGCTGTACGGGTCCTCCTGGATCGACACCTCGTGCTCGTCCTCGGCGCGGACGCGCCCGGCCACGACCCCTCCGTCGCGGGTGAAGAGCAGCTCGGCGGCATAGCCTTCGGCCAGGATCGCACTCGGGTCGAGCAGCTGGGTCAGCAGCCCTTCGCGATCGTAGCGCCCGACCACCTCGGTGAGTTCGGGCCCGGTCAGCCCGCCCGCAGCGCCGACGCGGTGGCACAGCAGGCAGCTGGCCTCCTCGAGCACGGCGCGTCCGCGCAGGACCGCCTCGTCGTCGAAGCCCAGGCCGTCGAGGTCGGTGGGGAACTCGGCGCGGGTCCAGTTGTCGACGAAGCGGCGCGTCGAGGCGGCTTCGCCGCCGCCTGCGTGCTCCGCGTGGCCGCCCGCAGGCGCGGTTGCCGCGCGGACCCGCGCCTGCTCGGCGTCGAACGCGTCCCGCTCGTCCCAGCCGGCGACGACCGTCATCACGCCGTTCATGCGCACCCAGTGTCCGGGGAAGGTGCACACGAACGGGTAGCGGCCGGGTTGCTCGGGAGCGGTGAAGATCAGCGTCTGGTCCTGTCCCGGGTTGAGCAGGCCGGTGGCGACGAGCACTTCGGGCAGGTCGGGCACGTAGGCCTTGTCCCAGGCGTCGGGATCGGAGGCCATGGCCTCGGCCGCGAGTCCGACCCGGGCCAGCGAGCCCTGCGCGCCGACGACCAGGTTGTGCGGCATGATGTCGACGTTCTCGAAGGTCAGTTCGATGGGCTTGCCGGCCACGACTGCGAAGGCGGTGAGGTCGTACAGCAGGGCGTCGCGGATCGGTCGGACGACGACCACCTGCGGCCCCAGCGTGCGGCGGACGGCGCGCAGGCGGGCGGCGTCGGTGTCGTCGAGCCAGGGCGCCACGGCGTCGGCGAGCGCGAGCTGCTCGCGTCCGGTCTCACGCTGCCAGGCGACCGCGGGCTGGGTCTCGAAGCGTCGCAGAAGCCAGTCGGCGAGGTCGCCCGCGGCCGCGGGCGACACGCGGAAACCCTCGCGCGCGTGCAGGGCCAACAGCGCGCTGACCACGGCGGCGCTGATCGGCTCGTCCTCGACGTAGGGGCGCAGGGCGTCGGCCGCGCCGGCGTCGTTCACGCCGAGGGCGCCGAGGCAGCGAGCCGCCGACCGTCGCAGGAACACGACCGGCGAGGACAGGTCATGGCTCGCCACGGGCGCCGGCGCGGCCTGGTCGGTGACGGAGAAGACCGTCTTGCGATTGCCGTCGAGCACGCGCAGCGTGTAGTCCTCGAGGCGCGCACCCAGGTCCCCGTCGGTGCGGTTGTAGAGCGCGATCGAGTCCAGCTCGAGGGGCGCGCCCAGGTCCAGCTCCCACCACGGGTCGGGTTGGTCCTCGACGGTGTGGCTCTGGGCGCCGTCGCCCCAGCTGCCGCTGCGGATGCCGTCGATGGCGCGGTCCGCGGTGCCGGCCCAGTTGGTGCTCGACTGGCTGGCGGTGCCGTGGACCGCGACGTTGTCGCCACGTGACTCGACCACGACCTCGGCCAGGGTCAGGGTGCGTGCGTTGCCGGGGAGCTCCACGCGCACGTAGCGTCCGGTGGTGCCGCCGAGCCCGGTGTCGAGCTCGGCGGGTGGTCCGGCGAGAAGCTCCACTACCCGCGGGTGCAGCGCCGAGGTCAGCGCACGGTCGTTCAGCAGCGGGGCGGCGTCGAGCAGGTCGGCCAGGGCGCCGACCGAGTGGCGCGCCTCGTTCCAGGCCGGCTCGAGGGTGCCGTCGGCGCGGATGCGCGCGGCCGTGGCCAGGCGGCGGGTCGAGGGCCGTCGCGCCTCGGTGGCCAGGTTGGCCAGGGGAACGGCCAGCGCGTCGCGCTCGGTGGGGGGCAGGGCGGCCAGGGTGTCGAACAGCCCCGAGAGCAGGTGGTCGACGTGCCCTTCGGTCACCAGGTCCGCGCGCTGGATCGCGGCCAGCAGCTCGTCGGCGCGCGACGACCCGCGCGCGTCGGCCAGCCCGGCCAGGGCCCGCTCGTAGTCGGCGGTCTCCAGTCCGTGCCGCGTGAGGATCTCGGAGAAGAGCATCTCCCCCGGCCGTACCCCGGAGAGTTCCGCGGTGTCCAGCCGCTGCAGCATCCAGGCCAGTCCCGCCGGGTGTTCGGCGGCGAAAGGCTCGCCCGAGGTCAGCGCCGCGCGCCACTGCGGCTCGAGCGTGCGCATGGTCTCCTCGAGCGCGTAGTCGAGGAAACGGTCCGACTCGAAGTCGAGCGTACGCAGCGCCAGCTCCGCCGCCCGCGCGTCCGGGACGAAGCTGCAGCCGACCAGGCCCTCGAGCCTCACGCGGGGATGCGGGTCGTTCATGGCACGCTCGAGCCCATCGAGGATGCCGGCGCTGTCGACGTGATGGCGCATCTGGCGGACGACCCGGATGACGGCGGCTCGGATGCGGTGGTCGTCCGAGTCGAGCAGTGCTGCGGAGAAGGCGTATCCGTCCCACACGTCGTGCTGCTGGAGGAGCCAGAGAGCCTCGAGCTCCCGACGTTCGTCGTCCGCTCCGTCGACATCCACTCCGCTCGCGGCGAGCCAGGGCATGATCGCGTTGGTCACCTCGCTCGTGTCCCGTGCGCTGAGCTCGATGCGCGTGCGGTAGCGCACACGGTCATCGGGGTGATCGAGCAGCTCGAGCAGCTCCGGGATCGCGCGCCCCGCGATGGGCACCGGCTCCAGCAGCTCGCGCCCCGTCGCCGTGACGCGGTACACGCGACCGTGATCGTGATCGCGGCTCGGGTCGCGGAGGTGGTGCTGCATGTGGCCGATGAGCGGGTTCTGCCAGTCGAGCAGGTACAGCGCGCCGTCGGGACCGATCTCCAGGTCGACGGGCCGGAAGTTGCCGTCGGCGCTGAACAGGATCGGGTCGGTCTCCGTGGCGCTGAAGCCCGAGCCGTCGTCGTGGATCTCGTACTGGAAGATGCCCTGGAACCCGATCACGTTGGCGATCAGGTAGTTGCCCTGGTTCTCCTCCGGGAAGTGCGAGGAGCTGAGGATCTCGGTGGCCGCCGCGGGTCGACTTCGCTGCTGGAAGAAGGGGAAGTACGCGCGGTGCTTGTCCGGGTGGACGACGTGCCCGCTGAACGGCAACGCGTAGTAGTTCACGTTGCCCGTGCCGTCGGTCATGAAGTCCTGGCCCCAGCGGTCGAACACGTGGCCGTGGGGGTTGGCGAAGCCGTAGGGGATGTAGCGCTCGACGCGGTGGGTGCGCGGCTCGTAGCGCCAGACGCAGCCGTTGTGGTTGCGCACCGGGCCGAAGATCGACTCGATCTGCGTCTGGTGGAAGGTGCCCTCCTGGAAGTAGAGCGCGCCGTCCGGGCCCATCACGAAGCTGTTGGCGGAGTGGTGCGTGTCGGCGGAGCTGAGGCCGCCGAGCACGCGCTCGCGCGTGTCCGCTGCGGTGATGCGGTCGTCGCCGTCGAGGTCCTGCAGGAACAACAGGTCCGGCGCGTTGGCGACGAACACGCCACCGTTCCAGAACTCGAAGCCCGTGGGATTGTGCAGGTCGTCGACGAAGGTGGTGCAGGTGTCGGCGCGGCCGTCGCCGTCGGTGTCCTCGAGGATGACCAGCTTGTCGTTCATGGGCTGGCCCGGTTCCCAGTGCGGGTAGGTCGGCCAGGTCGCGACCCACAGGCGCCCGCGCGTGTCCCAGGACATCTGCACCGGGTTGGCCAGCTCCGGGAAGTCGGCTTCGCTGGCGAAGAGCGAGACCTGCGTGCCCGGCGCCGTGGTCATCTGCGCGATCGCGGCGTCACCGCTCATGAACCGGTGCTTGCCGCCGGGCAGCTCGCCGGGGCGGTTGGTGGGCACGTCGATCAGCGGCGGCACCTCGACCTCCGCGGAGGCGCGCGACTCGGCGGCGGCGATGGTCGCGGCGTCCTCGCTGGCCAGCGCCCAGATGGTGCGGTCCATGCGCGCGGCGGTCGCGTCGAGCACCTCCATCTCGCGCTGCAGCACCTCGAAGTTCGTGAGGCTGTCGTACTCCAACGACGAGCGCCCGCCGTAGACGTTGTAGCCGTCGGTCGCGCGGTAGCGGTTGAACCAGATCAGGTTCTTGGCCAGCACCGCCTCGCGCACCTTGTCGAGCAGCTCGGTGCCCGACGACAGGTCCTGCCCGAACAGCGAGCGCTCGATGCTCTCGGCCAGCCACGCGTTGCCCGCCGAGGTCAGGTGCGCGCCATCCACGGTCAGCGGCCCCACGTCGCTGTAGAGCCCCATGCTCGGTGTGAACAGGTCCACGAACGTCACGGCCTTCGCGGCGGCCACCTCCTCCACGGCGCGGGCGAAGGCGGCGATGCGCAGGTTCTCCCGGGCGGGATCGGGGAGGGCGCGGCCCTGATCCTCGAACGCGATCGGTGAGAACAGCACGAGCCGCGGTGGCTGTTCGCCGTCGTAGACCCGGGTGGTGACGTGGTCGATGAACGCCGCGAGATCCTCGCGGAACTGCGGCAGGTGCTCGAGCCCGCGGAAGGACTCGACGTAGCCGAAGAAGGCGAAGACCACGCTGGCGTCGCAGCGGTCGAGGTAGTCGTCCCAGCTCCCGAAGCCGGCCGTGCGCTGCTGGACGGTGAGCTCGTCCGCGTTGAAGCCGAGGTTGCGCACGCTGAGCTGCAGGTCGGGAAAGCGCGTCTGCAGGCGCGCCTCGAGCCAACCGTGGTGCTGCATGCGCTCGGCCAAGGCGTTGCCCAGCAGGCAGAGCGAATCGCCCGGGCGCAGGGCGAAGCCGTCCTCGGCGGCCGGGGCGGCGCCCCACGCGAAGACCAGGACGGGCACGAGCGGGACGAGCCAGCGGGGTGTCGGCATCGTCGCAGCTTACCTGCTGACCCCGCGCGGCCGCCGCCTAGCGCCGGTCGTCGGTCTCGTTGGACCGGACCGCGCCGCCGCCGCCGCCCGTACCGGCCGCGTCGATGTAGCCCATCTGCAGCATGGCCTCGTACTTCGCCGGGTCCATGCCGTCGGTGTCGAGGATGCCGGGCTGCGTGCGCTGCTCGGCGGACCACCAGGCCAGGATCGCGTCGCGCATCCCGGCCGCGACCTGCGGGTGCTCGGCTGCGACGTCGAGCTGCTCGTCGGGATCGGCGGCCAGGTCGTACAGGCTGGTGCGCTGGACGTCGTAGTGCACGATCGCCTTCCAGCGGCCGCGGCGCATGGCGATCTCCTTGTCGCCCCGCGCCACGATGCCGAGCTTGTCCATGTTCATGCGCGTCGTGAAGACCGTGGCCGCCGCTTCCAGATCCGCCGTGCCCTGGAGCAGCGGCATCAACGACCGGCCGCGCCAGGCCTGCCGCGACGGCGCGCCGAGCGCCTCGGCGAGGGTCGGCAGCAGATCGACCAGCTCCACCGGCCGCCCGATCCGCGCGCCGGCCCGCGTCACGCCGGGGATGTGGATCAGGAACGGCACGTGCACGAGTTCCTCGTACACCGACTGGTCGTGGGACCAGGCGCCGTGCTCGTTGAACTCCTCGCCGTGATCGGACAGGAACACGAAGATCGTGTCGTTCCACCCGCCACGGTCGCGCAACGCGGTGACGATGCGCGCCACCTTCTGATCCGCGCGGCGCACGTCGCCGTCGTAGAGCGCCTCGATGGTCGGGGTGATGCCGTCGAGCCGAGCGAGCAGGTCGTCGAGCTTCGTCTGCCCCGCCGCCTCGAGCACTCCCTTGTTGCGTTGGCCGAGCAGGCTGCGCATGTCGGGCACGATGTCGTTGGCGAATGTGTGGTCGAGCCGGTCTTCCTCCGGAAAGCGCTCCTGGCCGTCGGGCGAGCCGTTGTAGGGGTGGTGCGGCTCGATCGTGTGGACGTAGAGGAAGAAGGGTGCGTCGCCGTCGTAGCCGGCCAGGAAGTCGAGCGCCGGGTCGATCGTGTGCAGGCCGGCCTCGCGATCGTCGTCGGTCATCAGCCGCAGCGGTGGCTTCTCCCAGTACTCGTCGTAGCCCTGGTCGAGCCCGGCGCCGGATCCGGCCAGGGTGTTGTGCACGAGCGCGGCGGTGTGGAAGCCGAGGCCTTGGAACCACTCGGGCATCGTCTCGGCGGCCTCGCCGGCCTTGTGCAGGCTGCTGAGCACGCCGTGCCCGGGGGGATAGGTGGACGTGAACAGGCTCACCGTCGCCGGCAGCGTCCAGGGCGCCTGGCTCCAGGCCTGATCGAAGACGACCAGCTCGCGGGCGAGGCGATCGAGGAAGGGGCTCGTGTCGCGCTCGTAGCCGTAGAGCCCCAGGTGATCGGCGCGCAGGGTGTCGACGACCATGACCACGACGTTGGGCGTGTCGTCCCCGAGCGAGAAGCCGGTCGCCGTCTCCGCGGCGGGGTCGCCGGCCGCGGCGTCGCCATCCCGCGCCAGCTCCGCGCTGCCAGCACCGGGCCCGCCGCCCGCACCGGGCCCACCGGGCGCACCGGGAACAGCCCGAGCACCCGGCGCACCGGTGCGATCGGCGTCGCCCGACTCGACCGCGTCGCCGCAGCCCAGCAGGGCGAGCGTGAGCACCACGGACGGCGCGCGCACCAGCGACGGGGCGCGCGGTCGGCGGGTGCGAGGTGGGCTGGGCTCGATCATGACGAGGACAGTGTCCCCTCTGGCTGGGCGGTCGCAAGTCGCCGACGGCCTTCGAGCCGGAGCCGCGGCGGCCGGATGGGCGGCACCGACCGCGGATTCACGGGCCGACGGGCACGACCTCGGTCACGGTCCAGGTCCACGGCGCGGCCACGTCCTCGGGTGGCAGCGGATCGCCCGTCGCGGCCATCCAGTCCGGGAGAGCCGCGGCAAGCCGGCGCAGGGTGGGTGCCAAGGTCGGGTCGGCGGCCAGGTTGGTCGTCTCGAACGGGTCGCGCTCGAGGTCGAAGAGCTGCACCTGCCGGGCCTGCGGGTACACGATCAGCTTGTGCCGCCCGTCACGGACCATGCGTTGCGTCTGGGCGTAGGCGGCGAAGATCGTGTCGTGGAGCCCCGCGCTCGAGTTCGTGAGCAACGGCACGAGGCTCGGCGCGTCGAGCGTCTCGGGGACGTCCACGCCGGCGAGTTCCCCGGTCGTCGCGAACAGCGCGTGGAGGTAGACCAGCGCGTGGCGCCGGGTCGCCTCGGGGACGCCGGGCCCGGCGAGGATCAGGGCCACGCGCGTGCTGTGGTCGTACAGGTTCTGCTTCCCGAGCAGGCCGTGCTGACCGACGGCCAGCCCGTGGTCTCCGGTGAAGAGCACCAGCGTGTCGTCGGCAAACCCGAGCGCGTCGAGCTCGTCGAGGATGCGCCCCACCTCGCGGTCGAGGTGCGCGACGATCGCGGCGTACTCGGCCATGTGCAGCCGGATCGCGTCGTCGGTCCGCGGAAACGGGGCCAGCAGTTCGTCACGGATGCGGAGCGCGCCCTGGTCGAAGGGGTGCTCGGGCAGCACGTTCGGAGGCAGCGCCATCGAGGCGGGTGGGTAGGCGGCGACGAACTCGGCCGGGGCCTGACGCGGATCGTGGGGCGCATGGAAGGCGATGTGCGCGAAGAACGGCCGCGTGTCCGGGGCGTGCGCGTCGGGGGCGTGCGCGTCGGGGGCGAGCGCGTCGGGGTCGCGCGCGTGGCCGTCGGCCGCGGCGCGGCGTCGCCGGAGGAACCCGAGTGCCTCATCGGCCCAGAGTTCGCTGCTGTGCACGACCTCGTCCCCGCGGGGTCTCCAGTGGCCCTCGCGCGCCTCGTCGTCCGGGCGCCAGGCCCCGCCGTCGCCACCGCGGTCGTAGGCGTCACCACCTCGTGGCGTGGAGTGGAACATGCCCGGTCCCGTCGGGCCGACCTCCTCGAAGGCCCGCGCGAGGGCTTCGGGGCCGTTGTGCCACTTGCCGGTGACGAAGGTCGCGTAGCCCGCCGCTCCGAAGGTCTCGCCCCACACGGGTTGGTCGAGGCAGGCGTCTCCGCCGCGGCGCCAGAGGTGCCGGCCGGTGAGCATCATCGCCCGGCTCGGGGCACACACGGCGCCGTGGACCGAGCCCTGGTTGTAGACCTGGGTGAAGGTCGTCCCGCGTGCGGCGAGGCGATCCAGGTTCGGCGTGCGGATCCGGTCGTCGCCCAGGAACCCGAGGGCGTTCCACTGCAGGTCGTCGGCGAGCAGGAACAGCACGTGGGGGCGCGTGGGCGCCGCGGGGGTCGGGCCGGCCGTCGTGATCGACGTGCAGGCGGCAAGGGCCAGGCCGAGGCCGACGGCGACCCCGACGCCGACGCCGACGCCGGCGCACACCCGGGCTCCGAGGAGGCGCGGGAGTTTCACCCGCCCGCCGGTGGCGCGAGGCTGTGGCGCAGGACGGCGATGGTCGGGATCGGCGGGTAGCGCAGCGTGAGCCGCCAGGCCTGGAAGTCCTCGAGCGCGGCGTCGAAGCGCCCGAGGACCCGGTCCACCAGTTCGGGGTAGCGCGGCACGTGGGGCGAGGCCAGGGTCGGTCGTCGTCCTGCCAACGGCTCGAGGCTCCCGGCCAGGGGCAGTTCGTAGCGGTTGCTCGTGTCGACGTCGAGCGGAGTGCCCGTCTCCAGCTTGCTGAAGAGGCGCGCGGTCGGCTCGCCCGGGAAGGGCAGGTCGCGGTGCAGCAGCAGGTCCAGCTGCGCGCGCTCGGCCGGCGTGTTGAGGATGGTCATGTACTCGCCGAACTCATCGGGTTGCTGACCTCGCATCGGGACGAACGACCGGCGCAGGTGTCCGAAGACGAACGTCTGCGCGCCGCTCTTCCCCAAGGGACCCTCGCTCAGCTCGGTCACCTGCCCCTGCGAAGTCCGCATGACCTCGAGCGGCGGGAGGTTCTCCGAAGAGAAGCCCGGCAAGAGCGGGGAGTCGGGATTCTCGTCGATGTCGAGCGGCCCGAGGCCGCCCACTTCACGCCGTCCCTCGCCGAAGTCCTGGATCGAGACCAGCGGCCACCGCGCGTCGGCACGCAGGCGCTGGAAGTCGTAGAAGCCGGCGACCGACGCGATCGTCACGCGCTCGGGGTCCGCCCGGGACGGCGCGACGACGTGCAGTCCCAGGCGCATGCGCACCTGGACGCCCCAGATCGCGCTGTTGCCTTGGAAGGCCTGCTTGCGGCTGTTCTCCATGCCGCGCGCGTCGCGGGACCCGGCCGAGAGGCTGGCCAGCATCACGTCCATCCCGGCGCGGTTGCCGCCGTGGACCTCGACCAGCCGGCGGAAGCGCCCGAAGGCCACCTCCAGGCGGTCGCACGGCCCGTTCGGGGCGTTGGCGCGCCTCAGGGCTTCCACCACGAGCTTCTGCCCTGCCGGCCCCGGGAGCTGCTGGGCGACGCGCACAGCGTCGGTGTCGTCGGGCCGGGCGAGCTGCGCCACCTTCCAGGCCAGGCTCTTGTCCAGCTCCAGTTGGCGTCCGAGCGCTCGCGGCGAGAAGGGGTCCGCGGCCAGGGCGGACAGACACTCGGCCAGGCTCCCGCGCAGGTGGTCCATGGTCTCGCGGAAGTCGACTTCGAAGTCGGGCTTGGTAGACGAAGGGAGGGGCATGGCGGTGGTATCGGTGCGGTGTGGCTGGAGCAGGATTCGCCCCCGGGAGGGGCTTTCAGCTCCTTGTAGCGGGATCCACGACACCAACCGATGTTCTGCAAAGAAGATCCCAGGAACCTCCCTGCTGACGGTAAGTTGTCGCGGCGCGCGAGGCCCGGGGTGTGGCCGGGCCCCGCACGTGGAGGACGACAGAACCCGCCTTTCCGAAGCGAGGACAGGCGGGTTCTGTTTCTTCACCCATGAACGAGATCCTCGACGTCATGTCCGCGCACCGGAGCGTGCGAGCCTTCCTCTCCGATCCTGTCCCGGACGGAGACATCGGCCGGGCCGTCGCTGCCGCGCGCCGCGCCGCGACATCGAGCTGGATCCAGGCGTACTCGTTGCTCCAGATCACCGAGGTCGAGCGACGCGAGCAACTCGCGGACTGGACCGGCGGCCAGCCGCAGGTGTCGCAGGCCGGCGCCTTCTTCGTGCTCAACGCGGACGTCCGTCGGCACCGCCTCGTCGCCCAACACCTCCAGAAGCCCTACGTCGGCAACTTCGAGACGTTCCTGGTCGCGGTGATCGACGCGACGCTGTTCGCGCAGAACCTGGCGTTGGCCTTCGAATCCATGGGCTACGGCGTGTGCTTCATCGGTGGCCTGCGCACGCGGCTGCCCGAGGTGGACGCGCTGCTCGAGCTTCCCGACGACGTCTGGCCGCTGTTCGGGATCTGCGTGGGCACGCCGGACCCGGCGGTCGAGACGACCACCCGGCCACGCATGCCCGTCGACGCGATCTGGATGACCGACCGCTATCCCGATGATGGCTCCGTCCTGGACAGCATCGCGCGCTTCGATGATGAGGCTGCCGAACACTACGCCGCGCGCGGGCTCGAGGGGCGCAACTGGTCCGGCGGGCTCTGGCGCAAGTTCGCCACGCCGCTGCGGGAGCACCTGTTCGAGTACTACTCGAGCAAGGGTGCCGAGCTGCGCTGACGGACTCGCCCTAGCCGTCGCGGCCCTGCCCGTCCTTGTCGTCCTTCCGGCCCATGCCGCCGCGCGCCTCGTCGTCACGTCCGTCGTCAGCGCGCTCCAGCTTGGGTGCGGGCACGCGGGCGCCGAGCACCGGACGCTCACCGGCGCGGATCGCGACGCGTCGCCCGATCAGGTCGGCGACGTGGGTCAGGCCCTCGGGCACCGGATCCCCGTCGCGCGTGTCGAGCACGAGGTGCCAGCCCTCGGGGCCGGCGTCTTCTTCATCGCGATCCTGGCGGCCCCGCGTCAGCGCGCCGAGCAGCACCCAGCCATCCGAGGCAGGTGTGCGCTCGACGAAGGCCGTGAAGCTGCCCGAGCTGCCCAGCCCGTAGGCCGAGAGATCCAGCCGCTGGCGTCCCTGCTCCGGGTCCGCGCGCAGCTGCAGCTGACCGCGGGCGCGTTCCGGCGCGCCCTCGCTCCGAGTCAGGTCGACCAGCAGGTCCAGCTTGCGCGTGGTCACGTCGTCGGCCGCGTCGTCGTCGGTCAGGCCGTGCTTCTCGCGGGCCTGCTCCAGGCCCTTGCCGCGTCCGCGGGCGTTGACCGGGCCGCGTCCGTGGCCGGGCTCGCGGTCCTCACCGCGCACGTCTGTGCCTTCACCGCCGACCGCGCCGCCTGGGCCGACCACGATCGCGCGCGGCGCCGGGCCACGCACCTGCCGCGACGCGCGGCCTCCCGCGAAGCTGTTGTTGAGGCTCTTGAGCGACTCGAAGACCGCCTCGGGGGTCGTGTCCGCCGTGCCGTCGCCGTCCACGTCCACGAGGCGCTTGTCCATCACGCCGCGCCGACCGAAGGCGCCCGAGATCACGGCGTCGCCGAGTGCCACCAGCTCGGCGAACCGGCGCCCACGCAGGGGCTGGACCACGCCGTCGCCGAGAGTCAACTCGGAGAAACTGGCCGAGCCGCCCTCGCCGAGCGCGCCGGCGCGGGCCAGGGCCAGGTTGAGCTTGGCCGCCACGAGCTGTCCGGCGAAGGCGCCGCCCGCGCCGTCGACCTTGGCGCTCGGGTCGGTGAAGTCCCGGGTGAGCAGCGTGGGGTCGGCTGTCTTGGGCAGGAAGCTCGCGACGACGGGTGCGCTGGTGAGCACGAGCGCGAACTCACCGTCGCCATCGGGGCCGTCCTGGTCGCCGAGGATCAGTCCGTTGGGAAACAGCGCGGCGAACTGCTGGTCGAGCAGGCAGGCACCGGAGACCTCGCCGCCGTCGCGCCCCTTGCAGGGGCCGCCGAACTGCTTCTGCGTGAAGGTGCGGAGCGACGGGAGTGTGCCCTGATCGTCCTGGGGCGGCGCGGCGAGCGGCGCGCTGGCGAGCGCCAGCATGGCCAGGGTCGATGTCGCGGCGCGGCGCAGGGCGGGGCAGCTGGGGGCGCGGGTCATGGCACACCTCGAGGCGGGGGGAGGGGGGGCGCGGGCTCACGGAACCGTCAGTGCGCCATCGTCACGCGTCGCGCAGGCGCACTACGCTCTCGACCGTCGTCTCCGGTACGAGGAACGAGCGGTGGATGGGGGGGATGCCGAACTTCTTCAGGCGCGCGACCCACTCGTCCCGGGTGTCGTCGATGTCGCTCGCCGGGTGCACGGCCACGTCCATCATCTGGACCTGGCCGGCCGCCACCGAGTCCCAGCGCCCGATGACGGTGCGGCCGTCGCTGGTCGAGACGACGACGGTCTGGCCGTGCCACTCGTCGTGGCCGGGATGGAAGACGTGACCGGTCATGGTGGGACTCCGTGCAGGCTGAGGGGCCGTCCAGGTTAGCGATCGTGGGTCGCTCGGGCAGGTCGGCCGGTTGCGGAGGGATGCGTTAGGATCCGAGGTCGCTGGCTGCCAGGGCTGCCAGCCCTCTCCCGGAGCGTCACCATGATCCGTCGCCTGCTCGTTCCCGCCGGCCTTGCGCTTGCCCTCTGCGTGGCGCCCGCCGTCGCGGGGGACTGCTTCAACCCCTGGACCGACCTCGGCAACGGTCTCGCCGGCAGCAGCGGGGAACCTCAGCTGGCCGGCTACGGCTCGCTGGTCGGCGGCACGCGGGTGACCCTGTCGCTGACCGACGCGCTGCCCGGCGCGCCGGCTTCCCTGGTCGTGGGATTCAGCGCCCTCGAGGCGCCGTTCAAGGGCGGCGTGCTGGTGCCCTCCGCCGACTTCGTGCTGTCCGGCTTCCTGACCGGACCCCTCGGCGGCGTGGAGATCTCGGCCAAGTGGCCCGAGGGCGTGCCGGACGGCACCGACGTCCGCTACCAGTTCTGGGTCAGCGACGCGGGCGCTCCCCAGGGTTTCGCGGCGAGCAACGGGGTGCGTGGCGTGGCCTCCGCGGCGCCGACGGCCGGGACGTTGCCGGCCGACTGGATCAGCGGCACCGATTGCGCCGGCGACCCGCTCTTCCAGGTCCACTCGTACGACGCGGACACCTTCATCCTGCGCCAGTCCATGTGCACCAACTTCGAGGGGCCCTTCCTCTACCTGCTCATGGGCGAGGACCGCGCGCTGCTGCTCGACACGGGCGCCAACGGCGCCGGTCCGGTGCAGGCCACCGTGCGGGGCCTGATCGACTCCTGGGCTGCCGGCAAGGGCATTCCCGCCCCGCCACTGACCGTCGGCCACACCCACAGCCACGGTGACCACGTGGCCAACGACAACCAGTTCCAGGGTCAGCCGAACACCACCGTGGTGGGCCTCTCGCCCGGCCAGGTCGCGAACTTCTTCGGCTTCCAGGACTGGCCCAACGACCAGGTCACGTATGACCTCGGTGGATGCCGCCAGCTGGACCTCATCGCCATCCCGGGTCACGAGAACAGCCACATCGCGGTGTACGACCGGACGACCGGCCTGCTGATCACGGGCGACACGTTCTACCCGGGCTTCCTGTTCATCTTCGGCGCGGTGAGCCAGGGCAACTTCGTGAAGTACCAGGACTCGATCGTGCGGCTGGTGGACTTCATCGTCGACAAGCCCGTGACCTGGGTCATGGGCACGCACATCGAGATGACCGCGGTGCCGGGCGTGGCCTACCCCTACGGCACCACCGTGCAGCCCGACGAGCGCGAGTTGCAGCTGACCCTGCCGCTGCTGATCGAGTTGC
Organism: Planctomycetota bacterium; assembly: GCA_029259725.1. Lineage (GTDB taxonomy): Bacteria > Planctomycetota > B15-G4 > B15-G4 > B15-G4 > JAJDER01. Next base: position 24,775 of record JAJDER010000072.1, read on the forward strand.
GCGACGCGGTGCTCGACATGGGCAGTTCGCCCGTCGAAGAGGTCCACGACGACTTCATCATCCAGCCGTTCGGTTGATGGCGCGGGCCGGGGACCGTCAGTCCTCGGAGGCATGATCCAGCGCGGAGAGCACCAGCCCGGCGACGTGCGCGTCGGCGATGGCGTAGTGCACGTGGCGGCCCTCGCGCCGCCCCCGCACCAGGCCCTCGGTGCGCAGGAGCCGCAGGCGGTGGGACACGGTCGAGACCGGCTCGCCGGTGTACGCGGCCAACTCGCTCACGCAGGCCTCGCCCCGCAGCAGCAGCTCCAGGGTGCGCAGGCGGGGCTCGTCACCGAGGGCCCTGAAGATGCGCACGGCTCGCTCGAAGGCGTCGGCGGAGTGTGACGGCCCGGCGCGCCGGCTGCCGTGCTCGTCGGCGGCGCAAGCGGGCTCCCGGTCGGCTCGGCCGTCGGCGGCCAGATCGGCGCCCGGATCGGCGCCTGGGTCCGGCACCCGGGCGGACGGGCGCTCGGGATCGACTCGGGTCTCTGGCTGGTCCATGCCAATAGTTGTACAGTTGTACAACTGTCCAGTCGAGAGGCTGCCAGTCGAGAGGCTGACCGAGACCGGAGACGATGCTCGAGACCATCTGGGACCTGCTGCGGGACACGGCGCTCTACCTGTTGATCGGCTTCCTGGTGGCCGGACTGCTGGCGACGGTGCTCGACGGCTCGGCCCTCGTGGCCGCGCTGCGCGTCCGCGGTGGCCGCTCGGTCTGGCTCGCGACCCTGATCGGGATCCCGCTGCCGCTCTGCTCGTGCTCGGTGCTGCCGACCGCGGTGGCCCTGCGCCGCGGCGGCGCCGATCGCGGGGCGACGCTCGCGTTCCTGGTCTCGACGCCCGAGACGAGCGTGACCTCGATCCTGCTCACCTATGGCCTGCTCGGGCCCGTGATGGCCATCGCGCGTCCGGTGGCCGCGGCGGCCACGGCGTTGATCGCCGGCTTCACCGAGAATGCGCTGGGCGCCCCTGACCCGGAGTCCGACGAGGTCCGGTCCCGCGCCCGGTCCCGCGCCGCGGCAGGCGAGGACGCGGCGGCCGACGTGGCCCGATCCGGCGACCCGGCAGCCGACGCGCACGATCCTCCGGCCGCATCCGCGCACGCCGACTGCTGCGACGCCGACGCCGACGCCGATCCGCTGGCCGAGAACGCCAATCCCCGCAGCCTGCGCGCCGGGCTCCGTTTCGCCTTCGTGGACCTGTTCGACGACGTCTTCGGCTGGGTCGTGATCGGCATCCTGTTCGCCGCGGCGCTGCAGGTCTTCGTGCCCACCGACTCGCTGGCCTTCGTGTTCGACGCGCCGCTCGCCTCGATGCTGCTCATGGTCGTCATCGGGGTGCCGCTCTACGTGTGCGCGGAGGCCTCGACGCCGATCGCCGCGGCGCTGGTGGCCCAGGGGCTCTCGCCGGGAGCCGCGTTGGTGCTTCTGCTCGTGGGCCCGGCCACGAACATCGGTGCCGTCGGCGTGCTGCACGCGCTGCTCGGGCGGCGTTCGGTCGTCGTCTACCTGGCCACGATCGTCGTCGTGGCGGTGGTGCTCGGGCTGGCCCTGGACGCGATCCTCGGCGCCGGTGCGGTGCAACTCGGCACCGCCGGGGCCGACGAGCCCTTCGTGCCCGGCGCGCTGCTCGACCTGGGAGGGGTGGTCTTCCTGGCCCTGGGCGTGGCGACCCTCTGGCGCTGGCGTGCTCGTCGGGCGGTGGCGCGGCCGGCCTGACGGAACGCCCTTCCGGTTTCGCGCGCCCTCGCCCCGATCTCACGAAAGGGCTGTCCGGCGCCGTAATCGTCCATGAACGGGCGGTTCTGGTCGCGCGAAATGTCGGTGAAGATCGATTGGACCCCTCCCTGCCCGCGCGATTCTCGCGTACGCTCAGCGACCCGGGCAGTAGGGGTTGGGCGTCTCCCCGCCACGCGTGCCGTGCGAGCACGCGGGCAGCGCCCCGACCTCGCCTGGGGTCCATCGTGGGGGGTGCGCTCTCGCCTGAGGGCAGGGCCGAAGTCCACCGATGGCCGTTCCAGCGTGCGTGACCTTCTCCAGGAGAGACACAGATGACCTTCCGTAACCCGATCGTCGCCGGGCTGAGCGCTACCGCGCTGCTGGCGACCACGGCCTTCGCCGGCGGCGGCGGCGTCGATGCCCCGCGCAACATCCTGATCAACGAACTCTGCGTGACACCGACGGCCAACGAGTTCGTCGAGCTCTACAACGCGAGCAATGACGTCGTCGATCTGACCAACTACTACCTCAACGACGCGACCTTCTCGGGTGGCGATCAGTACTACTACCACATCGTGGATGGTGGCGGCGGCACGGCGGGTGGCGGCGGTTTCGGTGACTTCGTCGCGCGCTTCCCGGCCGGCACGCTGATCAGCCCCGGCCAGGTCCTGGTCGTCTCCATGTCCGGTAGCGACGGCTTCTTCGGCGCCTACGGCAAGCTCCCGGACCTCGAACTCTGGGATGACGCGGGCGCCGTGGACGGTGTGCCGCAGATGCTCGAGGCCACGCCGGGCTCGATCGGCGGCCAGGGCGGCCTGACCAACGGTGGCGAGTTCTGCAACCTGTTCTACTGGGACGGTGCGTCCGACCTCGTCGTCGACATCGACTACACCGTGTGGGGTGACAAGGTCGAGGCCGTGGACAAGACCGGGATCGCCAAGGACGGTCCGGACGGCGACTCCGACACCACGACCTACGCGGACGACACCGCCATCGTCGACCAGGAAGTCGTGGCGGGGAGCGCCCACAGCAGCGGCGACAGCTTCACGCGTGTCACCCTCAGCGAGGGCACCGAGACGAACAGCGGTGGCAACGGTCAGGGCGGCCACGACGAGACCAGCGAGAACGCCACGTTCACCTGGGCCAACGACACGGCCAGCCCCTGTGCGCTGAACGCCGGCCAGCTCACCTGCCACGTCACGCCGAACACGGCGGGTGCGGTCACCCTCGACATCAACGGTGCGACGGCCAGCTCCAGCGTGTTGCTGCTCGTCAGCGCCAACGCGGGTCAGTCCTTCCCGACCCAGTGCCCCGGTGAGGGCGTCGGCATGGATCTGGTGGGTGGCTTCGTGATCGGGCTCGTCAGCGACGGGCTCGGCTCGATCAGCGTCGGCGACAGCATGCCGGCCGGCCTGCCCGACATCTACATCCAGGCCGTCGATGTCTCGGCCTGCCGCCTCAGCAACACCAGCGTGGTCAACACCCTCTAGGGTCACGACCTGCGAGCGTTGGACGGCGCCCCTCTCCCCGCGCGGGAGGGGGGCGTCGTCGCGTTCAGGGGCCGCTGCTTGGCGCTCGCCTTGGCACGGTGCGCAGGCCACGATGTCGGCATGACCACCGAGCCCCGCTCCACCGAGCCCCGCTCCGCCGGGGCCTCGCCCGCCGAGGCTGCGCGCCCGGCCGCCGCGCAGCCGGACAGCGCACGCCTTCCGGTGGCGGTGCTCGGTGCGACCGGACTGGTCGGTCGACGGCTCGTGGCGCGGCTCGCGCGGCATCCGTGGTTCAAGCCGGCGGCGCTGTTCGCGTCGGAGCGCTCGGCCGGCCGTGCGTACGGCGAGCTCGTGCCGGACGCGGCGAACCTGCCCGCGGACACCGCCGCGCTGACCGTGCGCGCGTGCGCGTGGTCGGGCACGGACATGGCGGTCCACGAGACGCTCGTGTTCTCGGCCCTCGGCGCCGATGTCGCGCGCGAGCTGGAGCCGGCCCTGGCCTCGGCCGGCGCGCTGGTGGTGACCAACGCATCCGCCTTCCGCATGGACCCGCGCGTGCCGCTGGTGGTGCCCGAGGTGAATCCCGATCACCTTGCGCTGGCGGCGTCGCGACCCTTCGGCCGGGGGGCGATCCTGGCCAACCCGAACTGCTCGACCATCGGGCTGGTGCTCGCGCTGGCGCCGCTGCACGCGGCCTTCGGCATCCGCCGCGTGCACGTCGTCACGCTGCAGGCGCGCTCGGGTGCGGGGCTCGCGGGCCTGCAGGACGAGACCCTGACCGGCGACGTCGTGCCCTTCATCGCCGGCGAGGAGGAGAAGCTCGAGCGCGAGACGGCCAGGATCCTGGGTCTGGACCTGCCCATCTCGGCCGCGTGTCATCGCGTCGATGTCACCCACGGCCACACGCTCGCCGTGTCGGTGGAGCTGGAGACCGAGGTGGAGACCGCGGCGCTGGCCCAGGCGTTCGAGGCGTTCGTGGCGCCCGCCGACGTGGCGGCCCTGCCCAGCGCGCCCCGCCGCGTGATCGAGCTGGTGGCCGAGGCCGATGGTCCGCGCCCGGTCCGGGACGTGGACCGCGGTGACGGCATGGCCGTGTCCATCGGGCGCTTGCGGCCGTGCCCGATCCTCGGGCATCGCTTCGTGACCCTGTCGCACAACGCCGAGCGCGGCGCGGCGGGGGGCACGCTGTTGCTGGCCGAGCTGGCTCGCGCGCGCGGGCTGCTGGGTGACCTGCTGGAACGCGGCGACACGTAGGAGGCGCGCGGCAGTTCCGCGCTGCCACACGGCCTCGTCGCTTTCCCCGCGGCGCCGGCCCCGCCTACGATGGGGCCATGGTGCTCCCCGATTACGAGAAGCTCGGCGTCTTCTATCTCGGCCGTCCCGTCGACCGGCGGACCGGCGAGGTGGCCGAGGTGCCCTTCCTCTATGACAGCAACGACCTGCTGACCCACGCGGTCGTCGTCGGCATGACCGGCAGCGGCAAGACCGGGCTCGGGGTGGGGCTGCTCGAGGAAGCCGTCATCGACGGCATCCCGGCCATCGCCATCGACCCCAAGGGTGACCTGGGCAACCTGGCCCTGGCCTTTCCACAGCTGCGCGCGGAGGACTTCGCGCCGTGGATCGATCCCGGCGAGGCCGAGCGCCAGGGCGTGGACACCGACACCCACGCGGCGTCCGTCGCGGAGCTGTGGCGCCACGGCCTGGCCAAGTGGGATCAGACGCCCGATCGCATCGCGCGCTTCCGCGACGCCGCCGAGGTGACCGTGTTCACGCCGGGCAGCCGCGCGGGGACGCCGATCAACGTGTTGCGTTCCTTCGGCGCGCCGGCACCCGCCGTGCGCGAGGATGCCGACGCGCTGCGCGATCGCGTGGTCGGCACGGTCACGGGCCTGCTCGCGCTGCTCGGGATCGATGCGGACCCGTTGCGCAGCCGCGAACACATCCTGGTCTCGACCCTGCTCGCCGGCGCGTGGCGCGAGGGCACCGATCTGGACCTGGCCGACATCATCCGCGGCATCCAGGACCCGCCCTTCAAGCAGGTGGGTGTCTTCGACCTGGAGACCTTCTACCCCGCCGACGACCGTCTGTCCCTGGCGATGACGCTCAACAACCTGCTGGCGTCGCCGGGCTTCGGCGTGTGGATGGAGGGCGAGCCGCTCGACGTCGGCAAGCTGCTGTTCACGCCCGCCGGCAAGCCGCGCCTGTCGGTGCTGTCCATCGCGCACCTCTCCGAAGCCGAGCGCATGTTCTTCGTGACGCTGCTGCTCGAGGAGGTGCTGTCGTGGGTGCGCGGGCAGTCGGGCACGCGGTCGTTGCGCGCCCTGCTCTACATGGACGAGATCTTCGGCTACTTCCCGCCCACCGCGAACCCGCCCAGCAAGAAGCCCATGCTGAGCCTGCTCAAGCAGGCGCGCGCGTACGGCCTGGGCGTGGTGTTGGCGACGCAGAACCCGGTCGACCTCGACTACAAGGGGCTCTCGAACACGGGCACCTGGTTCCTCGGGCGGCTGCAGACCGAGCGCGACAAGCTGCGCATCCTGGACGGGCTCGAGGGCGCCTCCTCGGTGTTGGGCAAGAGCTTCGACCGGCAGGCCACCGAGGCGCTGCTGTCGGGCCTCGGCAAGCGTACGTTCCTGGTCAACAACGTGCACGAGGACGGGCCCGTGCTGTTCCGCACGCGGTGGGCGCTGAGCTACCTGGCCGGGCCGCTCACGCGCGAGCAGATCAAGACGCTCACCGCCGCGAAGGCGCGGGCTGCCGACGGCGTGGGCGCGGCGGGCGCATCAGTCGGAGCCGGAGCCGGAGCTGGAGCCGGCGCGGGCGTCGCGAGCGCGGTCGCCGGTTCGGCGTCGGACTCCACGCCGGCACGAGCCGAGGCGCGGGCCGCGGTCGCCGCCTCTCGCGCGGTGGCCGAGCCTGAAGCCGTCGACACCCCGCCGGGCACCTCACCCCATCGCCCGATCACGCCGCCGGAGATCGACGAGACGTTCGTGCTGGAGCCGCGGGACGCGTCGCGCGAGGGCACGCTGGTCTATCGCCCCGGCCTCCTCGCGCGCGCGACGCTCCACTACGCCGATGCGCGCCTCGGTCTGGACGAGTGGACGTCGGTGGCCCTGCTGGCACCGCTGACGGAGGACGGACCGACCTCGCCCTGGGATGCCGCCGTGACCCTCGATGCGGCGCCTGAGCAGGACGACGAGCCGCGGCCGGGCGCCGCCTGGTCGCCGCTGCCGCGCGAAGCGGTGGACCCGAGCAAGCACCGCGCGTGGGCCAAGATGCTCAAGGGTCATCTCTACGAGACGCGTCCGCTGACCCTGGCGCGCTGCCCCGCGCTCAAGCTGACGGCGCGGGCCGGGGAGGCCGAGGGCGAGTTCGCCATTCGCGTCCGCGAGGGCGCCCGCGAGGCCCGCGACGTGGCGCTCGACAAGATGCGCAAGAAGTGGGTGCCGAAGCTCCGGCGCATGAAGGACAAGATCGACACCGCCGAACGCGCCATCGACCGCGAGCAGAGCCAGTACGAGGAGGAGCGGGCCGAGAACACGGTGTCGTGGGGGTCGACCCTGCTGGGCGCGCTGTTCGGGCGCAAGCTGGGCAGCGCCAGCAACGTGCGCAGCGCGGCGAGCGCCGCCAAGGGCCGGGCGCGCGTGAACAAGCAGGCCGAGGACGTCGAGCACGCGAAGGAGAAGCACGCCCACTACGAGCAGCAGTTCGCCGAGCTGCAGCGGGAGTTCGACGACGAGCTCGATCGCGTGCGCGAGGAGTTCGAGCCGGACCGCTTCGAGCTCGAGGAGAAGGTGCTGCGGCTGCGCAAGGCGGACCTGGTCGTCGACGGGATCGGTCTGGCCTGGCTCCCCGAGCGGATCTGAGTCAGGGCAGGTACAGCGGTGCCTTGACCTGGAGCTTGAGCTTGTACGGTTTCGACGCGACCCCGTCGGTCACGAAGAAGAACGCCGTGTGCTTGCCCACGTCCTGCAACTGCGGCGTCCAGGAGAGCGTGTTCGTGCCCTGGTCGAACTCGACCTCGGGGACCGCGGCGAAGAGTCCCTTGGTGAAGTCCGGGTTGATGCTGACCTGGTCCCCGTCGCGGTCCGCCACGAGCAGCGGGATCTCGGTGTCCAGGCCGACCAGCAGGCGTGCCTTCTTGATCGACGAGACCGACGGTGCACGGTTCTTCGGGGAGACGTCGGGAGGCACGACCTTGAGCTTGTGCCGGTACCTCTTGGCCTGCTTGCCCACGCCGTCGAAGACCGTGAACTTCAGCGCGAGGCCGCCCTTCAGCTGCTGGTCGTCGACGCTGAAGCTGCGCGTGGCGTCATCCCAGCCGACACCGGCGGGGAGCGGCTCCACCGGTTCGATGACGAGCTCGGCCGTGGGCATGTCGGTGTCGGAGGCCAGCGTCGGGATGGTCGCCGCCTGGCCCTCGAGCAGCGTGGCCTTGTAGGTGGCGACCCGGGGCTTGCTGTTCGTGATCGCGTCGAGGTTCGGCGGATCGAACGTGATGCCCGCACCGATGAACCCGTCGCCCGGGAAGTTGGCCACCTCGTCCGCATCGAGGTCCAGGAACACCGCGCCGTCGCGCCGGATGGCCATCAGCCGCCCCTCGTTCCACTGCAGGTCGGTGAACACTTCGGTGAAGCTCCCGCCGCCCGCGTAGTCCACGAGCGGCGTCTCGGTGAACCAGCCGTCCTCGTCGTAGACCGTGCCGCTCCCGCGCAGCGCCATCCAGCGGCCGTCGTCGGTGAGCGTGATCGCGCCGTACTCCTGGATGGCCGGGTAGGCCACGCGCAGCAGCGTGATCGGCGCGCTGGCGGACACGAGGGTCGGCGGCGGAAGGCGCGCGATCACGGCGCCCGGATCGGGCTCGCCGCCGGGGAGCGGCGGGCTGTCGATGAAGCCGGCGGCGACGACGCCGTCCCGGCGCAGCCCGTAGGCGAGGCCGCTCTCGGCGTCGAAGGCAAGCGCCATCCAGCAGGTGTCGATGCTGGACCCGTCGGCCTCGAGTTCCTGGCCCTCTTCGTCCAGCGGCGGGCCGTTGACGCCGGGGCCGCCGACGAAGCGCAGCACGGGCGTGTCGGGATCGCTGCCGAGGAAGACCGCGCCGTCGGCGCGCAGGGCCACCGCGATGCCGGCCCCGCCCGGTGGATTGCCGACCACGTCGCCCGCCACGTCCGAGAAGAAGGAGTCCCCGCGATCGAGCTTGACCGTGTCGAGCACGCCGCCGAGGTCCGGGTCCCCGCTGTCGATGAACGTGCTCAGCACGCCGTCGCGGCGCAGGGCCACGGCGGTCAGGTCGTAGACATCGAGGGCGATCCAGCCCGGCGACCCGTAGAGCGAGAAGAGCTCCACGAGCTTGGCGCCGTTGCGGAAGAGCTTGCCGTCGAAGCGCAGCGTGTAGCGGTCTTCGCCCACGGCCGCGAAGTCGACGTAGCGCTGGTACACCCCGTCGCCGCTGCTCGAGGAGTAGAAGATCGTCAGCCCGCCGGTGGTCAGCGGGTCGAAGCCGCCCGAGTTCCAGACCACGAAGAAGTAGCTGCCGCCGCTGTCGATCTCGAAGTGGCCGGGCAGGTTGTCGAGCAACGTGCCATTCCAGAAGCACTCACTCTCCTCGGACTGGCCATAGAGGCTCTGGGCCGCGGCGCAGGGCAGCAGCAGCGCGAGTGCGAGCAGCGCGTGCAGGGCGTGGGTGCGGTCGGTCATCTGCCTGAGTGTTCCACCCGCTCGGGGTGGCGGCAAATCGTCCGCGACGGAGGGATGGCCCGGCGGGTCCCGGAGGGGCAGCAGGCTTCCCGGAGACGCCCCCTGCGGCGAAGCGGCACAATCGCCCGTGTGAACTACCTCGCCCACCTGCACCTGGCCCATCTGCACCCGGGGCCTGAGTACCCGAGGCCTCCGTACCCGGGGCCTCTGCGGCCGGTGCCTCTGCAGCCAGTACCCGCGCAGCCCATGCCCCGGCGCCCAACGCACCCGCAACCCGGCGGCCGCGACTCGGGTCTGATCGTCGGTGCGCTGCTGGGCGACTTCATGCGCGGCGTGGATCCCGCCGGGTTGCCCGACGATCTCGCGGCAGGCCTCGCGCTGCACCGGCGGGTGGATCGCTTCGCGGACGCGCACGAGGCGTTCCGGCATTCGCGGCGTGCCCTGTTCTCCGACGTCGGGCACTGGGCCGGCGTGGTCGTCGACGTCGTCTATGACCATGTCCTCGCCCGCGACTGGGATCGCTGGCACGACGAGCCGCTGCCCGTGTTCACCTCCCGTGCGTTCGAGGCCTTCGCGGCCCGCGACGTCGAGCTTCCCGAGCCGCTTCAGCGTGCCTGGCGGAGGATGCGGGAGATCGACCTGCTCGGCTCCTACACCGAGCTCGACGGTGCGCTCGTGGCATTGCGACGTACGGTGCGGTCGAGCAAGCACGCCGCGCGCATGCACCGGCTCGAGCCCGCCGTGACCGCGTGCCTGGCCGGACTCTCCGCTGACTTCGAGGTCTTCTATCCCGAACTCTGCGCGCACGTCGCACACGGCGCAGACGGCGCACATGGCGAGGGACGCGCGCGCAGTGAGGGAGGCGGGCACGACACGAGCCACGCCGCCGTGCCGCCGGGATCCGGAGAACCGGGATAGACTCGGGGTGAGGCCCCCCGATGCGCGTCCTGCTGATCCTTCCCAACTTCGACGCGCCCCTCGGCGTGTCCGTGGGCCTGTCCTACATCGCGGCCAGCCTGCGCCGCGGCGGGCACGAGGTCGAAGCGCTGCACATCTGCGAGCAGCTCGGCGCGCCCTGGGAACTCGACCGCGTCGCGGGCGAGGTCGCCGAGTTCGCGCCGGGGCTGGTGGGCATCTCGACCGGTTTCAACCACTACCCCGAGATGGCGGCGCTGGCGGCGCGCATCGAGACCGATCTGTGCACGTCAGTGGTGCTCGGCGGCATCCACCCGACGCTCAACGCACCCGCGGTCATGGCCGAGAACCCGTCGCTCTCGTTCCTCAACGTGGGCGAGGGCGAGGCGTCGATGTTGGAGCTGGCCCACGCACTCGAGCACGGCGGCGACGTCACGACCATCGCGAACATCCACGCACGCGTGGACGGCGTGGTGCACACCAACGCGCCGCGCCCGTTCTCGTCGCTGCACGACCTGCCGCCGATGGACACGTCGATCTGGGACTTCCAACGCATCACCGACCTGCGCCGCGGCTGGATCAACGTGTCGGCCCAGCGCGGGTGCCCGTGGCGCTGCAGCTACTGTCACAACAACGGAGAGGCCAGGCTCTTCGCGCAGGCGCTCGAGCGACCCGGAGCGAGCAACGCCGAGCTGGGCTTCCTGCGCTATCGCCCCGTGGACGCGATGATCGAGGAGCTGGTCGGACTGCGCGACACCTATCGCATGCACGCCTTCTCGTTCATCGACGACACGTTCACGATGAACCCCGCCTGGGTGACCGGGTTCCTGCGGCGCTATCGCGATGAGGTCGCCGTGCCCTTCGTATGCAACACGGCCGCGGTCAACCTGGATCAGGAGCTGGTGGAGGCCCTGGCCGACGCGGGTTGCCACCTGGTGCGCATGGGCGTCGAGTCGGGCAGCGATCGGCTGCGCAGCCGCCTGATGCAGCGTCCCTTCCCCGAGTCGCGCCTGCGTTGGGCCTTCGAGGCGGTGCAGGCCGCCGGCATGCACGCGCTGGCCTTCAACATGATCGGCAACGTGGGCGAGACGCGCGACGAGACCCTGGAGACCTTCCGCTTCAACGCCCTGCTGCAGCCCAGCTCGATGAAGCTGAGCCTGGCGCATCCCTATCCGGGCACCGACTACCACGACACGGCCTCCGATCAGGGCGCGATCGACCCCGCGCGCCGCACGCACAACTTCATCGATGCCTCGGTGCTACGCCGTGACGCCGACGAGGCGCTCTGGCTCGACAAGGTGGCCACCTTCTACTTCTGCTACGTGAACAGGGAGATGACGGGTGCGGCGACCGCCGGTTACGCGCGCTTCGTGGACGATCTCGAGGCCCTGGGCGCCGAGGGCTGGCGCGACGCCGAGATCCGCGCCGGCCTGTGGGCGCGGCACGACGCGCTCTCGGCGAGCCTGCAGGAGCACGGTGTGATGCACTACACGGCGCCCTTCCCGGAGCGACCGGACATCGTGGTCTCGGGGCTCGACGTCGCCCGGGGCGCGCAGATCATCGAGCGGGTGGTGGCCGAGCCGCACTGACCGCCCCGCGGAGGCCCCTTCTCCGGCACTTTCGTGTCCGGCTCGCACTCGCCCGAGGATTGCTCTATACCGTCGCGGTCACCTCGGCCCTCGTGCACCCTCGGGCCCGGCGACGCCCGCGACACCCTCCTTCGGGATATCCACGATGTTCTTCTTCGACCCGCTGTATCTCGTGATCATGCTCGTCGGTGGCGGCCTCTCGGCCTGGGCCGCGATGCGCGTGAAGGGCACCTTCCAGAAGTACAGCAAGATGCCCACGTCCGGCGGCATGACCGGCGCCCAGGTCGCCCAGCGCATCCTGCAGGACAACGGCATCACCGACGTGCAGGTCGAGCCCGTGGCGGGCCAGCTCACCGACCACTACGACCCGAAGGGCAAGGTCCTGCGCCTGTCGGAGCCGGTCTACGCGGGGCGCTCGATGTCGGCCCTGGGGGTCGCGGCCCACGAGGTCGGCCACGCGATCCAGGACGCCCATGGCTACGCGGCGTTGCGCTTCCGCTCGGCCTGGGTCCCGGTGGCCTCGACCGGCAGCCGCATCGCGATCTTCGTGCTCATCGCGGCGGTCCTGTTCGGCGCCGGCGCGGCCCAGGTGGACCCGACCACGGGCGAACCGATCGAGAATGCCCTGGCCAACGCCCTGGCCGTGGTGGGCGTGCTGCTCTTCGCGACGACCACGATCTTCACGCTGGTCACCTTGCCCGTCGAATTCGACGCTTCCAAGCGCGCCCTGCTCAGCCTGGAGGGCGGTCGCTACATGACCACCGAGGAGCTGGCCGGGGCCAAGAAGGTGCTCGACGCCGCCGCCCTGACCTACGTGGCGGCGTTCATCGCCTCGGCGTTGACCCTGCTCTACTGGCTGATGCGCACGGGGCTCCTCGGCGGCGGGCGCAACCAGTAGAATCCCGCCCCATGTACGAAGCTGCTGACTGCGAGATCTGCAGGGAGCCCGGCTACCGGGTCTCCCTGCGCGCCGACCTCTCCCGCCTGGGCGTCGAGAAGCCCGAAGGCCGGGGCTGGATGTACCTCTGCGACGCGCACGTGAAGCAGATGAACGGGCTCACCTGGGATGTGGACGGCTCCGTCGGTCAGAGCCTCGAGGATCCGAGGTCGCCGCGACGGTCGTCGCGCCGTCCGCGCGTGGGCTGAGCCACCCCAGCCGTCGGTCAGCCGAGCGGCGCCCAGCCGTTGCCGCGTTCCCACACGTCGATGATGTCCTGACCCGGGCCGTCGACCACGTGGTAACGGTCGTACATCGCGGCCGTCATGCAGGCGTGGTTGGGGAGCACTCGCACGCGGGAGCCCACCGGGAAGTGTGACGGCGGGAGTGGCGCGGGGGCTTGGACCTCGCCGTGCTCCTGGTGCACGGAGACCACGTGGACGCCCTCGTGCAGGTGCGTGCCGTCGACATCGAGCAGCAGGCCATAGCCGCAGTCGCGGACGGAGTCGGCGGTGCTGCGGTCCTTGGAGAGGCCGAGGCCCCCGGCATCGATGACGAAGCGGCCGTCCTCGGGGCGGCGACCGATCACGGTGGCCAGGACCGAGACGGCGATGTCGTCGAGGGAGCAGGTGCCGATCGAGGCCTGGAACAGGTCGCCCAGGGTGTAGACGCCGGGGCGGTACTCGGTCAGGCCTGAGGCGTCGCGGCTGTAGTGGGCGGTGGGCGTGGATCCGGCGCTCACGTCCGGGCACGGCAGGCCGGCAGCGCGCACGCGTGCGGCAGCGCGGACCGTGAGGCGGCGTTCGTCTTCGGCGACGGCCGTGATCGCGGCCGCGTCGCGGCAGGCGTACGAGTGGCCGGCATGGCTGAGCACGCCGCGCAGCGCGAGACCAGCGGCCGCGTGGATCGTGCGGGCGATCGTGAGCAGCTCTTCGCTCTCGGCCTCGACGCCGGTGCGGTGTTCGCCGACATCGATCTCGACGAGGACATCGAGCGGCGCGGCACCGGCCGCGGCCCGGGGTGCGGCGAGGCGGGCCAACGCGGCCGCGACCTCGATGTCGTCGGTGAGCAGTCCGAGTCGGACGCCGGCGTCCACCAGGGCGGCGGCCCGGGGCAGCTTGTCGGGGCTCAGGCAGACGGCGTACACCAGGTCGCGGAACCCGCGCGCGGCGAGGAACTCGGCCTCGTGCAGGGTGGCCACGGTCAGGCCGCCGCGGGCCGCTCCACTTCCGGGCGCCCTGTCTCCGGGCGCCCTGTCCACGGGCCGGCCAGGACTCGGATGCCCCAGGGCCATCCTTGCCACCTCGGCGCACTTGGCGGTCTTGAGGTGGGGGCGCAGGGCCACGCCCAGGCTCTCGACGTGGGCGGCCATGGCCGCGGTGTTGCGCTCGACCCGTGCGCGGTCGAGGACCAGGGCCGGGGTGTCGAGCTGGGCCAGAGTCGCCGGCCCCTGGCGGGGTGCGGACTCGGAGTGAGCGGCGGGCCGGGTGGACATGCCCGGATCGTACGAGACGGCGCGGGGCGGTGGGGACCGCGCGGGGCCCCCGGCGCGTCGGGAGCCGCCGCGTGGGGAGCCGGCACCGAGGCTCGTCTCAGCCGGGCTTCGCGTCCAGACGGACGTCGTGCACGGCCAGCGCGGCGGTCGCAGCTGCGGTGACGGCGCGCGTGGTCCAGGGTTCGGGCACGGCCCCGGTCAGCAGCCGCAGGGCCATGAGCAACCACGGGCACAGCGTTCGTGGCTCACGCCCCGCACGGTCGATGAACGTCGATGCGTCGATCCACTCCAGGGCATCGATCTCGCCATCGGCCGACGCGAGCACGTCCTCGGCGGGCAGGCGCACGGCCAGTGCGGTGCAGAGTTCGTGCTCGCTGCCGCGGTCGCCGTCGCGGGCCTGGTAGCGGAAGCGCACGAGCGGGACCGGCGCAGGCCGGGCGAGGCCGCGCCGCACGAGCTCCTGATCGAGCCGGCGCACGGCGGCGTCCACGTAGCTCTCGCCGTGGGCGGGATGGCTGGCGAGGGTGCCGTCCCAGCAACCGGCCCAGAGGGCCTTGTCCTGCGCGCGGCGGGCGAGCAGCAGGCGCTCGTCCTCGTCGAGCACGAGCAGCGTGAAGGCACGGTGCAGCCGACCCTCTCCTCGATGGGCGGCGTCGCGGTCCGCGCGCCCGAGCGGCACGTCGCGTTCGTCGACGAGGACGACGTGATCGGGGCTTGCGGGCAGAACTGTCACGGGCGGCGGCATCCGGTGAGGAGTGAGGAGCCCATCGGATGCCGGACGGTCCGGGCTGGATGGGACCTAGTGCTGGAACTTCTCGTGCGCCATCTCGCGCAGCTCGAAGACCCTGCCGGTGATGCGCTCCCAGGCCGCGTCGGTGCTGCCGGCGAGGATCTCGATCTCGAGTTCGGCCAACTGGATCATGAGCCGCGCCATGTCGGAGCGGAAGTCCGCCTGGTACGCGGCCAGCTCGTCACCCTCCAGGCCGTCGGGTTGTGGCGGCTTCAGCGACTTGCCGGCAAGGGTCCACGACTGCATCGCCGCGACGTGCTCGAGCGCGCCGCCGCGCAGGGCCGGATCGCGGACCGACTGCGCCAGGCCCTTGAGGTTCTCCTTGAGACCATCCATGACCTCGCCGAGGTGCAGGCCGTCCTGGACCACGAAGGGAGCGCGGGCCGGCGGGTCGATGGGCGCTGCGTTGGCGGGGGTGCCCGCGGGGGTGCCCGCGGGGGTGCCGGCGGGGGTGCCGGCGGGGTGGGCGGGGGCGTGGGCGGGCGCGAGCCAGAGGCCAGCGATCAGGACGGGGACGGTGCCGAGGGCGCCGAGGAGGCGGGCGACAGAGGGGGACATCTCGAGCTCCTGGAGGATGAAGGTTCGCGAGAGCGGCCGGTGCACCGGGCGAGCCGTGGGAGGAACGGTCACGTCGTCGGGCGCGCAGCATAGCGCGAGCACCGCGTTGCGCGCCCGGCGGTCATGGTGGAGGCTGGTCCGATGTCGAGGTCGATCGGAGCGCTCGCGCGGCTCATGCTCATGCTCGGGCTGGCGGTCCCGCTGCCGGCCCAGGTGCTGGTCGATGTCGCCGATCCAGGGCCCGACCCGGCGTGGACGCCCGCACTCGCCGGTCCGCCCGAGGGCGCGATCGCCGCGGTGAACCGCTGGACGGTGAGCGGTGGCAGCGTGGCGCGCTCGGGCGCCACGCTCACGGCTCCGCTGACCCCGCCCGTGGAAGTGGCCTGGACCTTCGAACCGGGCGGCGAGATCGAGGGCGAGCCCCTGGTCTGGGACGATCGCGTCCTGCTCGTGAGCCGGGTCTCCGACGACGAGCGCGACGTGCACCTGCTCACGCTCCACGACGGTCGCCCCGCGACGACCCGCCAGCGCTTCAGGTCGCCTGTGCCGCTCGAGCCGTCCCTGTGGCAGGACGTCGTCGTGCTGCGTGCGCGCGAGGACGCGATCGAGGCCTACCGCCTCGGCAGCCGACGCCTGACGCGTCGCTGGACCTTCTCCCCGCGCGAGGCCGTGGGTCCGCCGCTGATCTTCGGCGAGGAGGTCTACGTCGTCACGTCGCAGGGGCTCGAGCGCCGGACGGCGTCGCGCGGCGGGCTCGTGTGGCGGACGCCGGGTCGCTTCCGCGGCGCGGTGTCGCTGCACGACCAGCACGTCTGGACCCTCGGCTACGACGAGCTGGGCCAGGTCCACATCCAGCGTTTCCTGCGCGCGACAGGTGCGCCGGATGGGCGCTGGTTCTCCGGTCACCACGGCGGTGCGCTCCCCGAGCCGACCTCGGGACAGTCCGTCTCGGTGCTCCCCGCCGGCGTCTTCGCGCGCTACGACCTGCCGCTCGGAAAGGTCGAAGGCCGTGACGCCCACATCGTCGGCCTGGATCCGGTCGGTGGTGACGACACCACGCTGATCACCCTGGGTGGGAGTACGCGCCTGCTCCAGCAGCCGGCCGTGTGGCGCGACCAGTGGCTCGGTCCGCTCACCACGGACGAGGGCCGCTGGCTCTGCCAGAGTCGCGATGCACAGGACGGAACGCTGCTGTTCCTCGCCGGTCCCGAGCGCCACGCGGCGTTCGCGCGCGACCTGCCCACCACCGTGAGCGGCAGGCCCGACTTCGAGGTCGGGTACGTGGGGGCTCGGGCCTTCGAGATCTCGACGCAGCGCATGCTCTGGGACGCGGGCCTGGAGGTGACCTCGCGTGCCGTGCCGGCGCGGCGCACGCTGCTCGTGGTCGAGGACGGGCGCCGGTTGGTGGCGCTGCGTTCGGAGGCCGCGGACGACAGCGAGGCCGTGTCGCTGGGAGGGTCGAGCGGTCGTCGCGCGCGGGACGGCGCGCTCGTCCGGGGCGATGGCTCGGTGGTCAGGGGCGCCTTTGCGATCGAGGACGACGGCTCGGTCCGGCTGGGCCTCGGCCGGCATGCGGAGGTGTTCGTCGCCGCCGACGTGCTGCTGCTCGTGGACGACTCGCGCAGCGTGCGCCTGGCCGCTGGCGAAGACGCCCTGCGCCGCGGTGTGCGCGCGCTGGTCGAGCTCGACCTGGCCGGTGGCTGGGCCGAACTCGCCGACCAGGCCTGGCGCACCCGAGACGCGGAGCTCACCGCCGAGATCCTGCGCGAGGCGTCGCGGCGCGGCGCGGACGAGGAGGCCCTGGAACGCTCGCGTCGCGAACTGGAGAAGCTGCGCGAGTACCCGTCGCGGGTGCGCGCCCGCGAGGCCGCGCGGGTGTCCGCGAGCCGCGCCGAGCTCCTGCGCGCCACGGCCGAGCGGTGGTGGGAGTACGTCGACGCGCTGCCCGGCGACGCGCCCTGGAGCTGGCGGGCCGCGTTGCTCGAGGAGGTGTTGGCGCAGGACCCGGCACTCCCCGCGGCCGCGGCGTTCGTCCGCGGCCTGCTGCCGCCAGACGTGAAGCCGCGCGAACCGTTCGATGCGCTGGGCTGGTTGGTCTTCGCCGAGGAGGCGCGTCGTCGGCCGCTGCGCTGGCTCGAACCGAAGGCCGCCGGCGAGGTCTCGACCGTGGCCGAGGCGGCGCTGCTCGCGGCCCAGCTGAGCTGGCGCACCGATCTCGTGGCCATCGAGAGCGAACACCTCGTGATCATCACGCCGGCTCGCAGGCCCGGTGTGCTCACGCGCTGTCTGGCGCTGGGTGAACTCACCTGTCGCGCGCTCACCGAACTGCTGGAGCCCGAGGGCACGGTCGACGCGGTGGCGGCCCGCGAGCCCCTCGTGCTGCACCTGTTCGAGTCGCGCGAGGAGTATCTGACCGAGAGCGCCGGCGATGCGCGTCACGGCGGCGCCGGCGACCTCAGCTGGACCGCGGGTCACTACGATCTCGTGGACGGCCTCTCGCGCGTCTGGTTGCCCGAGGCCGATGAGGATCTCCCGCGCGTGGCCGGGACCGTGATCCACGAACTGACCCACCACTGGGTGCACAAGCAGTCGTCGCTCTCCGCCAAGCGACGGGCGACGAACCAGGACGACGCGCGCCCGGGCTACTGGGTGGTGGAGGGGCTGGCGTCGATGGTGGAGCAGTTCCGCTTCGATCCGCGCGGGAACCGATGGTGGCCGGACGGCGAGCCCTCGGCCAACCTGGACGTCGTGGCCAACGCCGGCGCGAGCCAGCTGCTTCCGTGGGGCGAGGTGTTCCGGATCGACCACGGGCGGATGGCCGACCTCGGGCGCCGCCCGACGGAGTCGGTCCCGACCCAGGTCTTCCTCGGACAGCGGCGCATGCTCGACGGGCGTGGCTTCTTCTACGCCCAGTCGGCGGCGGCCTGCCGGTGGCTGCTGCAGGCGGAGGGCGGGCGGCACGCGGAGGCGCTGCGGAGGGCCCTGGCCGGCTGGTACGGGGGTGGACCCGAGGTGGACCTCCCGGAGCTCCTGGGGATCCCCGCCGACGATCTGGGTGAGCGGATCCGCGCCTTCGCCATCGGGGGCATGGGACCGCCCTGAGGGGCCCTCGGCCCCGGATCGCGCCACACCGAGAGCACACGCTCCCTCGGTATCGCGCTCATCGAACTCGGGGTATGATCCGCCCTTGCGTCTGGGCACGGGAATGGCCGGCAGCGGGCAGCTCTGCCGCCGCGCCGTCGTTTCTCCGTTCCTCCCCGCGGTCCGACGCAGGTACCTCCCTGGTGCCCAGTCCACCAACCTGAGCGCAACACCCTCCGAGAACAGGATCCTCCCCATGAAGAACACCCTGCGAACCCTGTCGTTCGCCGTGGCCGCCGCGTTCTTGGCGGGCCCCGCGATGAGCCAGGACAGCGTCGCGCTGACCGACTGTGTCGGTGACGCGATCACCCCCTGGGACGACGCCGGCGCCGCCAATGGCAGCGACCAGCGCAACGCCTTCGTCGTCGACCTCGCGCCGCTGACGACCTCCTGTGGCACCGAGTTCGGCATCGCGCCGCTCGTCAAGCCCAGCCAGTCCGGCAGCGCCTTCTTCACCAGCGGCATGGGCGCGCAGTCCATCAGCCGCGTGCAGCTCGAGGGTGTGCCCTTCCACTCCGGCAGCTACTCGGTCTGGAGCGGCCAGGGTTTCGGCGTGAACAACGACCCGGCCATCAACACGGCCGGCGCCCCGATCGACACGACCTCACCGTTCTTCTCGAACGACACGAGCCAGTTCGGCGTCGGCTTCTCGGAGTTCGGCACGACCGATCAAGGCGCGAACTACAACGGTCTCGTGGGTGCGCTGGTCAACATGCACGCGCAGCTCCCCGGCCGACTCTACGTGACCCGTTACCAGGCCGCCGTCGACGGCTGCGCCGACACCGACGACACCGCCGCCATCGGCTTCGGGTCGATCGACGCCTCCGGTGACATGTACTTCCGCGCCGACGACTTCGGCATTGCGGGTGCCGCCTGCACCGGTGGCGTGACCCTCAACAACGTCTACCGCATCAACGTCGCCAACCGCGACGGCACCGTGCGGAACACGATCGGCTCGAACGCCCTGCTCTGGGACGCGATGGACGGAGTGATCGTCAGCTCCGCCGACACCATCAACACGCCCACGATGATGCCCAGCTCGATCGCGCCCAGCGGCCAGTCGCTGTTGCTCACCGGCAACTTCAACACCGAGTACGTGCGTGAGACCACGCCTGGCACGGTCGTCAGCGGCGCGGGTCACCTCGCTGCCGGCACCACCGACCAGCGCGGCAACTTCGCCTACACCCCGGCCAACATCGCGGCCATCGGTGGCACGCACGGCACGCTCAGCCACGTCGCCTACGACAACAGCTCCGAGTCGACCATGGTCAACATGATCGGCCTGACGAGTGGTGCCGGCATCGCCGGGACGTTCGCGGTGGCGCTGCCCGCGGCCATCACGGACAACGAGGACTTCACCGTCATCGGCGGTGCGCCCCTCGAGTACGACCACTACCACAGCCAGGTCGCCTTCCAGGGCGGCTCGGGCAACATCGCTGCGGGCCTGGACCAGGCCGGCAACCTGATCGTCGCCGGTGAGGTGGACTGGCCGAGCGATGGTGGCTCGGACTGGCCGCTCAACCTGATCGCGGTGGCTCGCGTGCACCCGACCACGGGTGCCACGGAGTGGACCATGGCCGGGCGCAACGACTCCACCGGCAGCAACGGCAAGGAGATCTTCGGTGGCTCGAACTGCAATGACGTCATCGGTCAGCAGGTGACCCTCGCCGACGTCACGGGCGGCATCCCGGCCGGCAACCCGCAGGGCCCGTCGGTCTCCGCCCCGATGATCGACTCGGTCGGCAACATCTGGTTCCTGTCGGCGGTCGAGCTGTTCGACGAGTTCGGTGGCCCGAGCGACTTCGACGTGGCGCTGCTGCGTGCGATGTACGACCCGGCGACCTTCAGCTACAAGCTCGAGCTGGTCACGACCACCGGCGACGTGTTCCCCGGCATCAACTCCGCCACGAACTGGCAGGTCCGCTTCCTCGGCATCGCGGACGCGAACTCGGTCAGCTCCAGCACGGCCTGGTCCGGCAACATGTCTTCGGAGGCGCACTCGGGTGTCAACCCGGCCAACATCACGGATCTGCGTGACTCGCGCGGCATGGGTGGCCTGGTCCTGAACGTCGGCCTGACCTACGACCGCAACGGTGACGGCGACTACACCACCTGCTTCAACGGTGGCGTGGACGAGGACTACACCACGCTGGTCTACATCGGCCACCGCTTCTGGCCGGACCTGGGCAACGGCCTCTCGGGCACCTTCACCCCGAGGCTCAAGGGCGAGGGCAACCTGGTGGCCGGCGAGTTCCAGACGGTCACCCTCGAGGACGCGCCGCCGCTCACCGTGTGTCAGTTCGTGGTCGGTTTCTCCGCGCTCAACGCGCCCTTCAAGGGCGGCGTGCTCGTGCCGAACCCGGACATCATCATCGGTCTGCCGACCGACGTGACGGGCACGTTCGCGTTCCCGTTCGTCTGGCCGGCAGGTGTCCCGGGCGGGATCTCGATCTACTGGCAGGCGTGGTGCCCGGATGCGGGTGGTCCGAACAACTTCTCGGCCTCCAACGGCGTCGAGATGTACACGCCGGGCTTCTAGGCTCGAGGCACTCGCTGGACCCGCGGCCCCGTTCGTCCTCGCGACGTCCGGGGTCGCGGTGCGTTGGGGGCTTGTCCGATTCCGTGCGGCGGCCTAGCGTGGAGTCCCTGTGCGTGCGCCGGGAAGGGGGCGCGCACGCGGGGGGACCGAAGCGATGAAGGGGATGTTGCTGGGGATGTGCGTGGGTTTCGCGTTGGCCGAGCCGGCCATGGCCGGGACGGCCTCGATGGCCGCGGGCCGCGGAGCGGGCGGCGCCGCGGACGAGGAGGTGGACTCGCTCCTCAGCGTGCTCGACCCCCAGACGAGCACGGACGAGAGCCTGCGCTTCGTCGACGCGGCCACGGCCCAGAAGCGGCTGCGCGGGCTCGGCCCGCGGGCGGCGGAGGCGTTGGGCGACATCGTCCGCGACAAGAACGACCCGCGGCGTCCCCTGGCCGGGCGCCAGCTCGGGCGTCTCGGGGGCGCGGCCGCGGGGGCCGTCGACGTGCTGCTCGACACGGTCGCGGACGATGACCTCCAAGCCGCCCCGCTCTGGGCGGCGCGCACGCTGGCGGAGATCGGCCCCAAGGCGCTCCCCGCGGTGCGTGAGCGACTCGATGCGCTGCCGCTGGCCCGCGTCCGTGGTCACGACCCGCGCGGTCGCGTGGTCACGGCGCTCGGGGTCCTGGGGTTCCTGCCCGCCGGTGCGTTGGACGAAGCGGATGCGCTGCGCCTGCGTGGCGTGATCCACGCCGCGCGCGAGATCGAGCTGGGTGGGCTCGAGAGCGTGGCCCAGGCCGCCCTCATCCGCCACCGGGCGATGCAGGCGAGTGACGCCGCCGGTGAGGCCACCCCCGACATGCAGGAGCTTCTCGACGGCTGGCTCAACGATCTCAGCGAGGGCATGCCGGCCGAGGCGAACATCGCCGCGTTGGCCCTGGCCATCCTGCGCCCGCCGATGGGCAAGCTCGAGCCCACGCTCGAGAGCATGTGGAAGCGCGACACGCTGGAGCCCGAACGCATCGCCTGCGTGGCCGAACTGATCGCGACCTACCCGGCCGAGGACGGGGTGTTCTCCGAGATGCTGGCGAGCTCCCTCGCGCTGGGGCTGTCCGACGCGCGCGCCGCCGCCGCCGCGCGCGTGTTGATCGAACCCGGGCGAGCCGACCGTGCCATGAGCGTCGTCTTCGACAGCTACGCCGCGGCGCGACTCGGGGATGAGGTCCTGGGCGCGCGCTGGCGGGCCTCGCATCGCGTGTTGTCCGCCGCGGGCCGGCGCGCGGGGATCGTGGCCGATCCCCTTGAAGGCGTCGTGTTGCAGCGCCGCGGCGGCACGGTGCCGCTGAGCGTCGTGCCCGAGTTCGAGTTGTTCGTCTCCATGGGGGCCAAGGCACGCCCATGTCTGGGCCGGCTGATGAAGGCGGAGGACGAACTCGTCGCCGACCTCGCGCGCCACGCGGCCAAGATGATCGCCGACCCCGACGGGACCGACGGCTCGCTGCTCGACGTGAGTCTGGCGGGCGCCCGGAAGAAGCCGCGGCGTCGCTGAAGGCTGTCTGACGTCCGGGGGGGGGGGGGGGGGGGGGGGGGGGGGGGGGAGGGGGGGGGGGGGGGGGGGCC
>JAJDER010000073.1 GCA_029259725.1 Planctomycetota bacterium
CCCGAACGCCCGAACGCCCGAACGCCCGAACGCCCGGGACACGTGGTCGCCGTTTTCGGTCAGGATGTGGGCGCGCCGGGACGAGGACGAGGACTGAAACGCGAGGGCCGACCACTCCCGTCGGGCCTCGAGCAGGGGAAGCCATGCTGATGCGAACGCTGTCCACGCTGGTCGCCGTCCCGATCCTGGTCTCCGCCTCCGCGGCCCAGGGCGTCGTCTTCGAGCACTTCGGGACGGGGCTCCCGAGCTACGGCACCGCCGTGGCCGGCCTGGGCGACCTCGACGGTGACGGTTTCGGTGACTACGCCTTCGGCGGCCCGACGGCCGACACCGAGTTCGACAGCGCCGGCACCGTCAAGGTCATCTCCGCGTTCACGCAGCAGGTGCTGTACGAGTACTTCGGCGATGCGGATACCGACGTCTTCGGGCGCATCGTGGAGGCCGCCGGGGACATCGACGAGGACGGCGTCCCGGACTTCATCCTGGGCAGCTCGCTCGACGAGTCGGACGCGCTCAACGTCTACTCGGGGGTCGACGGCTCGCTGATCTACAACTACCCGGGCAACTCCGGCGTCGGGTTCGCGGTGGACGCCGGTGGCGGCTACGACGTGAACAACGACGGCGTGCCCGACTTCATCGTGTCGTCGCCCTTCGACGACACGGCGGGGAGCAACCACGGCGCGGTGCGGGTCTATTCCGGCGCCGACGGCGGCTCGCTCTGGTTCCGCACCGGGACCGAGGAGTTCGAGAGCATGGGCACCAGTGCGGCGGCCCTGATCGGCGACATCGACGGCGACGGCTTCTCGGACTTCGCCGGCGGCACGTCCCTGTCGGACTTCGGGGGCAACAACAACATCGGCCACGCGCTGCTCTGGTCGGGGCAGACCGGCGCGGTGATCCACGACCACCACGGCGACGCGGCCGGCGACTTCATGGGCAGTGACATCGCCGCCCTCGGGGACGTGGATGATGACGGCTTCGGCGACGTGATCATCGGCGCGAGCGGCTACGGCCCGGGCCAGCTCGGCCGCGTCATCGTCTACTCGGGCGAGGCGCTCACCGAGCTCTGGCACTTCAACGGCACCGACACCACCCAGCACATGGGTCTGGCCGTGGCCCGCGTGGGGGACATCGACGGCGACGGCCTGCCCGAGGTCATCGGTGGCGGCGACGGCGTGACCGGCGAGCAGGGGCGCGTGGAGGTCCGCTCCGGCGTCGACGGGGCGCCGCTCGGCGTCATGCCCCACGCGAACAACCTGTACTTCTCGGGCCACTTCGGTGCGGCGGTCGACGGCCTGCCCGACGGCAATGGCGACGGCGTGCCGGACGTGGTCATCGGCGTGCCCGACTCACAGCGCGTGCTGGTCTACTCGGTCGAGTGCGGCCAAGCCAACCCGTACGGCAGCGGGTGCCCGGGCAGCGGTGGCGTCACGCCCACGCTGGACGTCGACGGTTGCCGCACGCCGGGCGGGACCCTCAGCGTGCGGCTCGAGGATGGCCCCGGCGCGACCCTGGCCTGGCTCTTCGTGGGCCTGAGCCCGGCGGCCGACGTGCTGCCGAGCGGCTGCGTGCTGAACGTGGGCAACGTGCTGGTCACGATCCCGCTGCCGCTGGACGGCAACGGTGAGCTGGAACTGCCCGAGACGCTTGCCCTGGGTACGCCGCTGGCCAGCGTGTTCCTGCAGTCGTTCGTGCAGGACGGCGGGGTGGCGCAGGGCTACTCGGCCAGTCGCGGCCTGGAGCTGGTCATCGAGTAGCCGCCCGGGCGCAAGAATCGGATGGGGCGCTCCGGCGGCGCGCCGTAGAGTGCGGCCATGACCTCGAATCGAGATGCGCAGTCGTCCGCGCCGACGGAGGCGGGCGCGGCCGCCGCGGCCGCACCCGTGGACGCCGCGGTCCTGGCCGCCGTCGAGCAGGTGGGTCGACGGGTCGACGGCGGCTCCAGCCTGGGCGAGCTGGCGGCGCGCACCGGCTACAGTCGCTTCCATCTGCAGCGTCGCTTCCGCGCCCGGGTCGGGTTGTCGCCGCGCGAGCTGAAGCAGTCCCTGCGGTTGTTGCGCTTCCGCCGGCTGGTGCGCGACGAGGGGGTGTCCTCGGCCACCTACGCGGCCGGCTTCGGCTCGAGTCGCGGCCTGTACGAGGCGGCCGGCGACGGGCTCGGCATGACGCCCGGGCAGTACGCGCGCGGCGGAGCCGGCCTGACGATCGCCCACAGCGTGGAGACCTGTTCGCTCGGGGCGGTGCTGGTGGCCCACACCGGACGCGGCGTCTGCGCGGTGCTGTTGGGCGATGACGCCGCCGCGCTCTCGGCCCAGCTGGACACCGAGTTCGGGCGCGCCGAGCGCGTCGGGGCGAAGGGTCTGCGCCGCGATTGGGTGGCCGCGGTGATCGGCTACCTGGACGAGACCGCCCTGACCCTGGGGGTGCCGCTCGACGTGGACGGCACGCCGTTCCAGCTGGCCGTCTGGCGCGCGTTGCGGGCCATCCCGCGGGGCGAGACGCGCAGCTACGCCGAGGTCGCCACGGCGATCGGCTCGCCCGCCGCCGTGCGCGCGGTGGGCAGCGCCTGCGGCGCCAACACCGTGGCCGTGATCGTGCCCTGCCACCGGGTGTTGCGCGCCGACGGGTCGCTCGGGGAGTACAAGTGGGGCCGCGATCGCAAGCGCGCCTTGCTCGCCCGCGAGGACGCCGGGTGACCACGCCGGGGTTCGCTGGGCGTGCATCGCGCAGTCGCAAGCCGCCACCGTGCCTGGACCCCGTCGAGGACCGGCTGGCCCGACTCAGGCCTGGCCGTCCCCCGCGGGCGGCCCCGGCTTCTCGAAGCGCCCGTCGCGGTCACGTCGAGGACGACGGCGTGCGCCTCGGCCGCGAGCGGGCGGGGGCGGCGACGAAGGCGATGAGGGTGAGGAGGGTGACTCCTGCTTGCCGTGGCTGCGGACCTGATTGCGGCCGGAGCGCTTGGCGTCCAGCACGGCGCGATCGGCGCGCCGCACCGAGGCGTCGAAGTCGTGCCCCGCATCGGGGTGCCAGTCGGCGATGCCGATCGAGATCGTGAGCGCGGCGTCGTGGCCGTCGTGCGCCAGGTCCAGATCGGCCACGGCGGTGCGCAGGCGCTCGGCCACCACCTCCATCTCGGGCAGCTGCGTGTTCGGCAGCAGCACGATGAACTCGTCGCCGCCGAAGCGCGCCGCGATGTCGAAGTTGCGCAGGTGGCTGCGCAGGCAGTCGGCGAAGCGCCGCAGCACCCAGTCGCCGAAGACGTGGTCGTTCTCGTCGTTGATCGCCTTGAAGTCGTCGAGGTCGATGACGACCACGCCGAGCGGTGTGCCCTGGCGGCGGGCGCGGGAGATCTCCTCGGCCTTGCGCTCCTGGAAGTGTTGATGGTTGAAGAGACCGGTCTTGCTGTCGCGGCTGGCGCGCTCGCGCAGGGCTCGCTGCTCGGCGGCCATGTGGCGCATCGCCCCGCGGCGCCCGGCCACGAAGCGCAGCCGGCGGGCCAGGGCGTCGGGCTCGGTGTCGAGCGAGAGGGCGTCGTCGAGGGTCTCGGCCAGGCCCGCGAAGGCCTCCGGGTGCTCGGTGAGCACGACCAGGGCCGGGCCGTCGGGGGCGGAGGCCAGGCCGAGCAGGCTGCGCAACTCGGCGGCCTCGGGGTCGGCGTCCCGAGGCGCGACCAGGATCACGTCCGGGTCCAGGGCTCGGACCGTGCCCCAGGTCGTGGCCATGTTGCGGCTCACGGTGACCGGGAAGCCGCGGCTCTCCAACGCCTCCGCCAGGGCGCGATCGGCGCCGGGGCGGTGCAGGGCGAGGAGGATCCGGGGGAGGGACACGAGCTGCCGATCAGGGTGGGGGAACGCCCCAGGGGGCGTACGCGGGGAGAGCAGGCCTGGAGCGCGGAGGGGAAGCCGGCCGCTGCAGGAGCGGGACGGCCTCCCCCAGGTGAAGCTACCCCCAGCGGGAGGTCGCGGCAAAGCGCACGGCTCATTGCCCGGCAAGCGCGCCCTTTGGTACCTTTCCCGGCCGATCCGTGCGCTCCCTTCGAGGGAGTGGATCGACGTGACGTCTTCGCCAGGAAGGCTCACGACCCTGTCATCAAGTCCAACCATCGCGTCGGCCTCCCCGGGGGCGGGCCGCCGCATGCCGAGCCAGCCGGGATCGACCCGGACGTCCCCCGCGAAGGAGAGGCACCTTGGCCGTCACGACCATCCAGGAACTGCTCGACGCCGGAGTCCACTTCGGCGCTCCGGCACACAGCTGGGACCCGGGGATGAAGAAGTTCATCCACGGCAAGCGCAACAAGATCCACATCATCAACCTGCTCCACACCGTGCGCGGGCTCGCCCGTGCCACGTACTTCCTGGAAGAGGTCTCGGCGACCGGTCGGCAGATCGTCTTCTGCTGCACGAAGCGCCAGATGAAGGGCATCCTGCTCCAGGAAGCCAAGCGCGCCGAGATGCCCTGGGTCACCGAGCGCTGGCTGGGTGGCACCCTGACCAACTTCGCGACGGTGCGCAGTCGCCTGACCCGCCTCGAAGAGCTCGAGGCGATGGAAGAGTCGGGCCAGATGGACGCGATGAAGAAGAAGCAGCAGTCGATGCTTCACCGCGAAGGCAAGCGCATCAAGAAGAACCTCGACGGCCTGCGCAACCTGTCGCGCATCCCCGGCGCGCTGCTGGTGGTGGACCCGCGCCGCGAGCACATCGCGGTGGCCGAGGCCAACCGCATGGGCGTGCCGATCGTCGGCATCCTCGACACCGACTGCGATCCGGGCCCGTGCGACATCCCGATCCCGGCCAACGACGACTCGATGCGCTCCATCGGTCTGATCATGGGCCTGCTCGGCGACGCCGTCGGCCGCGGCGTGACGCGCTTCAAGGCTTCGGGCCTGCCTCCCGAGGACGCCGTCGGCAAGCGCCGCGGGGACGACGTGGTGGCGATCAAGCCCGAGGACATGCTGGCCACGTCCGGCATGGCGGGCCAGGTGGCCGCCGCGGCCACCAAGAGCGGGGCGGCGGGCGAGACCGCCCCGGTCACCCCCGACGCGGGGACTGCGGATGGCACTGCGGATGGCACCGAGACCGCGCCGGCTGCACCCGCCGCGCCCGCGGCTGCGTCCCCCGAACCGGCAGCCGCCGGCCCCGATCCTTCGCCCGAAGCCTGAGACCTCCGATGTCGATCACAGCCACCGATGTGAAGAAGCTCCGGGACGCCGTCGGCGCCCCGATGATGGACTGCAAGAAGGCCCTCGCGGAGACCGCGGGCGACATGGACAAGGCGGTCGAGTGGCTGCGCAAGAAGGGCATCGCCAAGGCGGACAAGCGCTCGGGTCGTGAGGCCACCGAAGGCCGGGTGTGGTCGTACATCCACCACAACGGTCGTGTCGGCGTGCTGCTCGAGGTCAACTGCGAGACCGACTTCGTCGCCAACACCGATCAGTTCCAGGACTTCTGCAAGGAAGTCGCCCTGCACATCGCGTCGATGAACCCGACCTACCTGTCGCGCGAAGAGGTGCCGGCCGAGGCGCTCGAGAAGGAGAAGGCGATCCTGATGGAGCAGCTCGACCAGAGCAAGCCGGCGGAGATCCGCGAGAAGATCGTGGAGGGCCGCATCAGCAAGTTCTACGGCGACATCTGCCTGCTCGAGCAGCCCTGGGTCAAGGACGACAAGAAGACGATCGACACCTATCGCGCCGAGATCGCGGGCGGGCTGGGCGAGAACGTCGTGATCAGCCGCTTCGCCCGCTACAGCATCGGCGGCTGACGACGGTGCGCGGCGGCCCGGCGTGAGCCGGAGCGGCGCGCGGGCATCCCGGACGGACGCGCGAGCGGCGCGTCGCGCTCGGCGGAGGATGGCATGGCGTATCGATCGGTGCTGCTCAAGTTGAGCGGCGAGGCCCTCGCGGAGGGCGGCCGCGGCCTGTCGGCCACGGCCATCGACGTCATCTGTCGGCAGATCAAGGCGGTCGTGGACGAGGGCGTGCGACTCGCCATCGTCGTGGGGGGCGGCAACATCCTCCGCGGTCGGGACGTGACCGAGACGGTGCGCACCCGCGCGACCGCCGATCAGATGGGCATGCTGGCCACCATGGTCAACGGCCTGGCGGTGCTCGACGGCCTGGAGCGGAACGGCGTCGAGGCGCGGCTCATGTCCGCCGTGCACGCGCCGGCGATCTGCGAGCCGTACATCCAGCGCCGGGCCCAGCGTCATCAGGAGAAGGGTCGCGTGGTGATCCTGTCGGGCGGCACCGGCAATCCGTTCTTCACCACCGACACCACCGCCGCGTTGCGCGCCAGCGAACTGGGCTGCGACGTGGTGCTCAAGGCCACGCGCGTCGATGGCGTGTACGACAGCGATCCCGAGGAGAACGCCGACGCCGTGCGCTTCGACCGGTTGAGCTACCGCGACGTCCTGGCCCGCGACCTCAAGGTCATGGACCTCACCGCGATCACGATGTGCATGGACAACCACCTGCCCATCGCGGTCTTCGACGTGTTCTGCGACGGCAACCTCGGCCGCGTCGTGAACGGCGAGGCCATCGGCACGCTGGTCAGCGCCGACGGCTGAAGCGCGGCCGGGCGCGGAATGCTGCCAATCGGCTCGGTGGGGATAGACATGGCCCCACGCTAGTTGACCCCCGGGCCCGAGACAAGCACCGCGCGCGATGGCGCGGTGCTTGCGTCAGGTAACGGTGGCAGTGTCGGCGTTATTGAGCGAGAGGCAGGAAGTCGAAGGCGTCCGTGCCGTACATATAGAATTTACAGGGTGTGTCCGATACG
>JAJDER010000074.1 GCA_029259725.1 Planctomycetota bacterium
CCATGCCGCCGCGCGCGATGGGGAACGGCGCGAGCGTCGAGGTGCCGTCCTTGTCCCACTCCCAGGTGTTGCTGACCGGGTCGAAGACCTGCACGTCGTCGAAGCCGTTGGTGACCCAGTTGCCCTTGTCGCGACCACCGAAGATCCACACGCGCTCGCCGTCCGTGGCGGCGGCGGCGTGGTTGCGGCCCACGGGCATGGGGGGCAACACGGTCCAGCTGTCGGCGACCGGGTCGTACACGCCGGCGTTGGCCACGGTCGCGTTGCTGACGATCCCGCCGGCCAGGTAGACCTTGCCGTCGAGGACCGTCGCAGCCGCGGCGCCCGGCGACCAGGGCATCGGCGTGCCCTCGGTCCACAGGTCGAGGTCGGGGTCGTACACCTGCACGCGGCCGTTGCTCCCCGCGGTCAGCCCCCCGAACAGGTACAGCTTGCCGGCGAAGACCTCGGCCGCGTGGTGGTGGCCGAGATAGAGCCGCGGTGCCCCGGGTGGGAGCCACTGCCTGGTGACGATGTCGTAGACCTGCGTCCCCGGATCGCCCTCGCCGACGACGTAGAGTCGGCCGTCGATGACCCCGGCGGCGATCTCGCCCAGCTCCACGGGCATCTCCGGCAAGGCCTCCCAGCTCCCGGGCTCGCTGCCCACGGGCACGAACAGGAACCGGAACGCGGCGTCGAGCGTGTCGATGCTGCCGCCCGAGTCCACGACCACGTCGAGCAGCTCCGTCGTGGGGGCCGGCTGGCTCGGGAGCGTGCCACGGATGCGGGTCGACGAGACCTCGGTCACGATCGCGGGGAGTCCCCCGATCGTGACGGTCGTGTTGGCCAGGCCACCGAACCCACGGCCGCCGAGCACGAAGGGCTGGCCGCCGGTGGCGGGCGCGCGCCAGGGGAACACGTCCAGCACGGCCATCGCCGTGGCCGTCTCCACCGGGGACAGGATCTTCACGGCGCTCGCGCTGTGATCGACCTGCACGATCGCGCCGCCCGGTGCGTGGACGATCTCCAGCGCCGTGCTCGTCGGCGTGAGCGCCACCGTGCCGGTCACCGTGCGCCCGTCGTCCGAGAGCGTGATGCGCTGGGCCCCGTCGTTCCACTTCTGGACGAGCAACTGACCGCGCATCTGGCCGCCGAAGGTGTCGGCCCGGTACTCGTCGATGCCGTCGGTGGACGACGGCAGCAGCGTCAGGGCCTGCCGGAACTCGCCCGGCAACGACGGCACGTACGGATCGCGGTAGATGTCCTGGCGGGGATCGGTGCGCCCACGATTGCGGTTGGCGCTGCCGTAGTACACGCCCGCTTCCACCAGCAGCAGCTCGTCCGGCGCGGCGACGTCGAAGCCGGTGTCGGTCGCGGGGCCGGTGGAGCCCGGGCCGTAGCCCTGGTTGGGGCCGTTGTCGGTGCCGTAGAGGCGCCCCCGCGTGGTGAACACGAGGTCGTACGGGTTGCGGATCCCGGGTGCGTGCACACTCACGTGGCTCCCGGTGGCGACGTCCACCAGGTGTCCGTCACGCTGGTCGGTCGAGGGCGCGCCGCCCGCGGTGAAGACGTAGGACACCTCGCCGTCGAAAGCCCCGCGCGACGTCTCGGCCTTCAGCGCCGCTCCGGACAGGGGCGACTCGGGCAGCGTCCCCATGGCCAGGTCGGGGATGCCGCCGTTCGTGTTGCAGCCCACCATCATGAGCAGGTCGCCGTTGTTGTCGAACTGCAGCCCGTTGACGGCGTGCCCGCTGTTGCTCTGGGGCAGGCCGGTCACGAGCGGCACGGGCGCGTCGAAGGTCGGCCCGGTGAGCACGCTCACCTGCCCGTGATAGGTGGAGGGCGAGAGCACCTCGCCGCCGCCGTCCGCGTAGAGCAGCCCGTGGGACACGTACAGCTTGACCGGCGAGGCGTCCTCGTGGGGGCTGACCGTCACGCCCAGGGCGTTGTGGTTGACCAGTCCGCTGACACCGGCATAGGTGTCCACGGCCGTGATCGTCAGGGTGTCGTCGAAGCTGAGCGCGCGGATCTCTCCGTCGAGCGAGGTCACGTACAGGCGCTCGTCCGGACCCCACACGGCCGAGGTGGGCAGGTGCACGCGGGTGCTGTCGGTGACCGCGAAGTCCGGCACGGCTCCGTTGTCGATGTAGGTGAACGTCTTGGCGTTGCTCGTGCCGGTCGGGGCGGTGACCGAGAGCGAGATCGGGCCGACGTTGCCCGGCGGTGTGGACAGGGTGAGCGCCTCGGGGGTGATCAGCAGGCCCTGGCCCTCGGTGAGGGTCGCGCCGCCCCAGTCGACGCTCACGCCCGCGGCCGGGGCGAACCCGCTGCCCTCCAGCACCACGACGTTGCCCCCCGCCGTCGAGCCGAGTGCGGGCACGAGCCCATGCAGCACCGGGCCGAGCGCGGTCACGTCGTGCGTCAGGAGCGCGGCGTCCACGCCGGTCGGCGCGGCGCCGCCCTGACCGAGCTGGATCTCGAGCGGGAGCTCGCCGGTGTCGTTCACGGCGAAGCGCGCCTCGACGGTGTGCACGCCCGCGCCGAGCGCGAGCGGCGCGGCGACGGGGAGACCGTCGACGAAGAGTCGGCGGTCGCTGCCGCCGAGGGCGAGGAACTCATAGGTGTCCGCGTCGACCAGCTCCACCGCACCGGAGAGCACGGCCATCACGTCGGTGGCGAACGGGGAACCCCCGATGGTGCCGCCGCCGTCCTCGATGCTCGGGGCCGGCAGCGTCTCGCTCCAGTCCGCCGTGGGTGGCACGGCATCCAGCAGCAGCGCGGGGTCTCCACCGGCCGCGTCGTGGTAGCGCGCCATGACCCCGGGCACCTCGGTCGGTGCGACCACCGTGATCGACGTGGTCTGCATCAGCGTGTGCGCGGGCGTGTTGTCGTCGCTGATCGTGAGCGCGAGTTCGTGCGTGCCGACCGGGATCGCGACCTGCGCCAGGGCGCCCGTGGCCACCTCGGCGCCGTTCAGCGTCCACGAGTGCTCGACCAGGGCGTGCCCGATCTCGTGCGTGTGGCTGTCGGTCCCGTCGAGGCTGACGAGCTCGCTGCCGTCCTGATCCCAGTCCACGAACAGGTCCTCGACCAGGAGCACCACGTGCAGGTAGGGCGTGTCCTTGACCGACACCCGGACGCCCCGGGTCAGCGTCACGCTGGGCAGCAACGGCTCCTCGACCACGGCCCACTGGAAGTAGAGATCCGAGCCGAAGAAGCCGGTCATCTTGAACGGGACCGTCAGGGATCCGTCGGGCCCGGCCTGGAGCAGGATCAGGGCGATGTCGGGCCCGGCGAGCAGGAAGCAGCCCGCCGCGACCCAGGGATTGCTCGAGAGGTCCAGCTCCGTGGCCGTCGTGCCGATGTGGAGCAGGATGAACCCGAAGGGCGGCGCGCCTGCCACGGAGATGGAGGCGTTCTCGCCCGGGACCACCGAACCCGAGAAGGAGATCTGGGGAGCCGGGAGCACGCCGGCGCAGGCCTCGCCGTAGGCCGTGCTCTGACCGAGGGCGGCCGGGACCGCCAGCAGCACCGCGAACAGGACGGTCAGCGTGGGGCGGGCACGGAGGCAGGGCACCTCGATCGTCATGCTTGATCCTCGGAGACGTCGCTTCAGGGTAACCGACGCGCGCGCTCGCCTGTCCCGCACGCGGGCCTGTTGGATCGCCTTGACCGGACTCGCGCTCGTGCTGCGGGCCGCGGGCGCGACGGTGCAGGCGCTCTGGTACGACGAGATCGCGGTCCTGGTGCGGACCGATGTCCCCGGCCCGGTCGCGGTCGTGTCGAATCTGCTGCGCGACAACCAGGCGCCCCTGTACGACCTCGGCATGTGGGTCATCACCCGGCTCGGCGATCCGGGCGCGTTCGTGTTGCGGCTGCCGTCGGTCGCGGCCGGCGCCGCGCTGGTGCCCGTCGTCGGCGCGCTCACCTTCCGCGTGCTGCGCCCCTTCGGGCGGCGCCTCGCCGGTCGCGCGGCCCTGCTGGCCGGAGCCTGGGTTGCGCTCACGCCCGGGCTGGTGCGGTACGCGCAGGAGATGCGGCCGTACGCGCTGCTGGTCCTGCTCACGGCATGGTGCTGGTGGGCGGCGGTGCGGTTGCGCGACACGCGCGGACGTCGCGGCCACGTGGCGCTCGGCGTGGGAGGCGCCGCGCTCGCGCTGGTCCACTACTATGGCGTGCTGGCCTTCGCGCCCATCGCCCTCTGGGTCGTGCTCGCGGGAGGGCGGTTCGGCGCGCGGCGAGGCCGAGCCGCGTGGGCCTTGCTCACTCCGCTGGCGGCGCTGCTCGCCTGGGCTCCGGCGGCGCTGTATCAGCTGCGGACCAGGACCTACGCGGGCATCTATCGGCCGCTGGACGGCGGCGGGCTGCTCGAGGTCCTCGATGCCGTCGGGTTGCACGGGCCGCTGGCCACCGCCACCGGCCGCGAGGTCTGGGGCGACGGGGCCGGCCTGGTCCTGCTCACCGCCGGACGGACCCTGACCGTGGTGCTCGCGTTCCTCGCCGCCGGCACCTGGTGGCGGCGCCGGGAGGCACGGCGGGCAGCAGCGCGGCCGCCGTTCCGAGTCGGCGACGCGGTCGCGCCGGCGGCCGGGCCGGCCCGGCCCGGGGATCTCGGACTCCGCGTGGCCGTCGCGTCCACGGCGGTCGGCGGGAGTGTGCTGCTCGCCGCCGGTGGCCTGCTTCCGGTCGACGGTTTGTCGCAGTTCGCGTCCGCGGTCCTCAAGCAGGGCCGCGCCCTGGATGCCGACAACCTCGCGTTCCTCGGGGACCTGCTGGCGGTCATGCGCGTGTCCGGAGCCGGTGCCCTGGCGCTCGCCGTGGCCATGCACGGATGGCCGCGGCTGCTCCCCGATGGGCGCCGCGCTCCCGGAGCGGTGTCGGCGCTCATGCTCGGAGTGCTCTTTCCACCGGCGGCGGTGTTCCTCGCGGACGTGCTGCTGAAGCCCACCTTCGCCCCTCGCAACCTGCTCGTCGTGGCACCGTCCCTCGCGGTCCTGGTGGGGGCCGGGCTGGCGCTGCTGTCGCGTGTGCCGCGGCGCGCCGTGTGCGCCCTGCTGCTGCTCGTCGCCATCGCGGGGCTGGTGCGCGCCCAGACCCTCAACGACCGGAGGCCGTGGCCGGGCGTGGCGCTGCACCTGCTCGCCGAGCGCTTCCGCGAACCGAGCGACGTGCTGGCCTTCCCCGCCTGGATCAGTCGCTGCGTGGAACACCACGCTGCGTGGCCCTGGGGGACCGTGGCCAACGGCGAGCGCCCCGCGGAGGTCGAGACCTGGGTCGCGTCGC
Source organism: Planctomycetota bacterium (assembly GCA_029259725.1). Classification (GTDB taxonomy): domain Bacteria; phylum Planctomycetota; class B15-G4; order B15-G4; family B15-G4; genus JAJDER01. The sequence goes on from JAJDER010000074.1 coordinate 5,263, forward strand.
GCGACCGCGTGGCGCTGGTGCACGCCTACGGGGCCTTGCGGAATCCGAGGCCGGTCCTCGACGCCCTGGCCCGGAGCCACCGGCGGACGCGGGTCCACCGGCTGGACGGCGTGGTCCTCGAGACCTGGGTTCGCCGCTAGGGAACCACCCGGGGCGACGGCCGTCGCCGACGCCTACTGCCGCGTGAAGATCTCGACCACGGCGGACTGGCTGTTGCCCTTCTGGACGCCGCCGCCGGCGAGGTAGATGCGACTCTGGAACTCCACGGCCCAGAGGCCGTGCCGGGCCGTGGGCATGAGCGCCTCTTCGCGCCAGCTGTTCGTCTCGGGGTCGTAGACGTCGACGCGTTGGTAGACCTCGTCGTCCGTGGCACCGGGGCCGGTGCTGGTCTCGCCGCCGAAGACGTAGAGCTCGTCCTGCCAGGCCAGCACGCGGCCCATGCCGCCGCGCCCGATGGGGAGCGGTAGCAGGGTGGAGACGCCGTCCTTGTCCCACTCCCAGGTGTCGGTGAGCGGGTCGTAGACCTGGACGTCGTCGAAGCCGTTGCTGACGAAGTTGCCGCCGTCGCGCCCTCCGAAGATCCAGAAGCGCGTCCCGTCCGTGCCGCCGCCGGCGTGGTTGCGACCGATGGGCATCGACGCCAGCGGGGTCCAGGTGTCGAGCACCGGATCGTAGACGCCGCAGTTGGCGACCGTCGAGTTGCTGACGATGCCTCCGGCCGCGTAGATCCTGCCGTCGATGAGCGCCGTCGCCACCGACCCGGCGGCCCAGGGCATCTCGGCGCCGAGGCTCCAGCTGTCCGTGAGCGGATCGTAGATCTGGACCGTGCCGTTCGAGCCGCCCGAGAGTCCGCCGATCAGGTACAGCTTGTCGTCCACGACCTCGGCGCCGTGGTGGTGGCCGACGAACGGGCGCATCGCCAGGGTGTCGGTCCAGCCGCCGTTCAGCAGGTCGAACGCGAGGGTCTGCGGACCGCCCTCGCCGACGACGATGAGTTGACCGTTCACGCTGCCCACGGCGACTTCGCCGAGGGCCAGGGGCATGCTCTCGCCGTCCTCCCAGCGCCCGGGCTCGTTGCCGGGTGTGGGCATCAGGAAGCGGAATGCGTCGGTGAGCAGCGTGATCGTCCCGCCGGTGTCGATGATCACGTCGAGCATCTCGGTCGTCGGATTCGGATGCATCGGCAGGATGCCGCGAATGCGCCCGGGCGTGACCTCGGTCACCGTGGCCGAGAGCCCGCCGATGGTGACGGTCGTGTCGACCAGCGTCCCGAAGAACTTGCCCCCGATCACGAAGCGGGTGGCCCCGTCCGGCGGCGCGCGCCAGGGGAAGATGTCCCAGGCCACGGTGCCCGTCGCGGTCACGTCGTCGGGCATGGCGATGACGAGCTGGTTGCCCGAGTAGTCGACGCCCAGCATCGCACCGCCGGGCCCGACGGCCACGTCGAGCGCGCCGAGGTTGTAGAAGTTCTCCTGATCGACCACCGACCGGCCGTCGTCGGCCAGACGGATGCGCCGCGCCTGGTTGTTCCAGCGCTGCGTGATCAGTTCGCCCTGCAACTGGCCCGCGAAGACCTCGGCGCGATACTCGGTGATGCCATTGGTCGAGGACGAGAGCGTGGTCAGGTTCTGCGTGAACTCCGCCGGGATCGCGGGCTCCCACATATCATGATAGACGAACTGCCGCGGATCGCCGGCGCCCCGCGAACGGTTGGCGTGCCCGTAGTAGTTGCTGGCCTCGATCAGGAGCAACTCGTCCGGCCCGGCCGGCGCGCCGGTCTCGGTGTCGGGGCCGGTGGACTTCGGCCCGAAGCTGCTGTTCGGGCCGTTGTCGGTGGAGTAGAGCTTGCCGTTGGTGTGCAGCACCAGGTCATACGGGTTGCGCAGCCCGGGCGCGTGCACCGCCACGTCGGATCCCTCGGCGACCTCGCTGGCCTCGCCTTGGACCTGGTCGGTGGTGGGCGCCCCGGTGGCCACGAGTTCGTACTGCACGTCGCCGTCGAAGTTGCCGCGCGAGGTCTCGGCCTTGAGGATCGCCGCCGTCAACGGCGACTCGGGCAGGTCGCCCATGCTGGGCCAGGTCACGCCGGCGTTGGTGTTGCCGCCGATGGCGATGAGCAGGTCCCCGTTGTGGTCGAAGACCATGCCGTTGACGCCGTGGTCGTGGTTCGACGACGGCAGGCCGTCGATGATCGAGACCGGGGTGTCGAAGTCCGGCCCCTCGAGCACGCTGATGTGCCCGGGGTAGGGCGCCTCGCCCTGGAAGGAACTCCCGCCCTGCGCGTACAGGTTGGTGTGCGACACGTAGATCCGCACCGGGTTCGGCGGGTCGTACGGGTTGAACACCAGGCCGAGGGTCTCGTGCTCGGGGTTCAGGCCGGACACGCCGGGATAGGTGTCGGTGGTGACGAGGTTGTAGTCGTCGTCGAAGCTGAGCGCGAAGATCTCGCCCCAGCGCGAGGTCATGTAGAAGCGGCCATCCGGACCCCAGTCGCCGCTCGACGGGCGGTCGTAGCCCCCGTGGGTGATCTCGGTCCAGTCGATCGGCGGGTTGGCGGCCTGATCGTAGGTGAACAGCTTGGCGTTGCTGACGCCGTTGGGCGTCTCGACCGTCACGCTGATCGTGCCGGGGGTTCCGGGCGGTGCCTCGAACAGCACCAGATCCGCATCCTGGGCGACGAAGTCCGCGGCGCCCAGGTCGGTGCCGGCGCCCCAGTGCACGGTGACCGAGCCCGCGGGGAAGAACCCGAAGCCCTCGATGTCGATGTCGTTTCCGCCGAGGACGATGCCCTCGCTGGGCATGGCGTTGATGACGGGCAGGACGTTGGACTCATCGTGCGAGAGGTCGGCGCCGTCGATCGGCAGCGGGATGCCCTGGCCGGCCGCCATGGTCACCTCGAGCGGCAGGTCGCCCAACGTGGGCACGGCGAAACGCGCCTCGACGGTGTGCAAGCCCGCGGTGAGCAGGACGGGCGCCGCGTACGGCACGCCGTCGATGTCCACGCGCTGGTCGCTGCCCCCGACGGTCTCGAAGGTGTAGGTGTCCTCGGTGCTGATGAGCACGTCCCCGATCATCTGCACCATGACCGACTCGCTGAAGGGCGAGCCTCCCACGGCGCCCTCCTCCACGACCGACATCTGCGGCCGGATCTCGGCCCAGTCCGCGTGGGCGGGGACCGCGTCGAGCAGGGGCTCGGGCGGCAGGCCGGGGGCGCTGAAGTACTGCACCATCACGCCGGGGACGTCGGTGATCGGGACGACGTCGAAGGTGATGCTGTCGATCAGGCTCTCGCTGGGCACGTTGTCGTCGAAGATGGTGAGGTCGACGGTGTGCTGCCCGACGGGATGGTCGGCGGTGTAGATCGCGCTGGTGGAGACCGGGGTGCCGCCCACCGACCACTCGAAGCCGGTCAGGGTCTTGCCCGGCTCGTGGGTGTGGCTCAGCAGGCCGTCGAGCTTCACCGAGGCCAGCCCGTTCTGGTCGTAGTCGACGGTGATCGGTTCGGCCTCGATGACCACGTGCAGGAACGGGTGCCCGGCCGAGCCTCCGGCACCGAGCAGGTGCACCAGCAAGCTGCCGAAGTCGCCGTCGAGCACCAGATCGATGTCGTTGGAGAGGTGCTCGTGGGGGGCGAAGGTCACCGTGACGGTGTCGTTGCCACCCGGCGCGAGGCTGTAGCTGGCCGGGTGCGTCACGTCGTCGTGGTCCCCGACGAAGACGGTGCCGCCCAGGTCGATGCTGAACTGGTCGCCGGCGCCGCCGTTGGGCCCGATCAGGAACGAGACCGCGGTGATGTTCGCGCTGGCCGTGCCGGTGTTGCCCAGGTCGAAGGTCAGGTCGGAGCTGGAGCCCGAGGGGAGGAAGCCGAAGTCCAACTCGGTCTCGTCCGCCGCCAGGGCCGGGAAGAGCCTCGTGACCTCGAGCGCCGAGACGATCGCCTCATCCACGTCGGCCAGGAAACCGATGTCGAGCACGCCGTCGAGCACGGCCGTCCCGACGGTGAGGACGTGGGCCGTGTCGGACCCGACGGTGTCCACGAGGTCGAGGTCCTCGATCAGCGTCACGCCTTCCAGGGCGACGTCGAAACTGCGTTCGCCGGGCCCGGTCTTGTCCGGATCCACGAAATGGAAGGTGACGTCGTACTCCCCGTCGGGGACGGGCAGGGCGTACTGGAACGCGGCGCCGTGCCGGAAGGTCTGGTACAGGCCCTCATCGAAGGCTCCGGCCACCGGGTCCGGCGTGCTGGACGGCGCGCCCCCGGTTCCGCCGAAGTCGGCGGCCCAGATCTGGAACTGGTTGTCGAAGTACCCGGGCGAGCCGACATCGACGTGCAGTTCGGATCCGAGCGCCTCGAGCCCGACGCCGGACAGGGCCAGCAGAGGATTCTCGAACCCGTTCGGGAGATCGGGGTGGATGATCTCGAGCTGGGCCTGCCGCAGGCCGCCGCCGCTGGGCGTGAAGTCCACCTGCAGACCCGTGGACTCGCCGGGCGCCAGCACGATCGGAAGCGCCTCGAGATAGGCGGCGCTGAAGTCGCCGGCCTCGCCGTCGAAGAGGACCGGGTCCGCGAGCGAGCGCGGCTTGTCGGTCTCGTTGGTCAGCGTGATGACCGTCGAGACGGTGTCGCCGACATACGTCGCGCCGAAGCTCGCGACGCCGGGCGTGGCCGTCACGATGGCGTTGAGGTCGATGGCCAGCGCATCACTGACCACGATGCTCAGCGGGCTGACGCTCTCCCAGACGGCGAACTGCACGTAGAGTTCGGGCCCGATGCCGAAGGGCATCTTGAAGCCGAAGCTCAGGTCACCGAGGGGATCCGCCGTGAACGCGAACAGGAAGTCGGCGGACTGGAGCAACTCGCAGCCGGGGTTGACGCCGCTGAAGGTGCTCAGGTCCAGGGGCAGCGGCGTGCCGTTGCCGAGCTGGGTGTCGCTCGTGCCGATCATGAGCAACACGAGACCGTCCGGGGGCCCACCGGTCAGGTGCACCTGACCCGCCTTGCCCGGCGTCGTCGAACCCGTGAAGGAGACCGTCGGCGTCAGGGTGCTCCCGGAGCATCCATTGCCGTAGACCGTCGCCTGCGCGCCCAGCGAGCCGGCCAGCAGCGCCGACAACGCCAGAACGCCGCAGACCTGCAGCGCCCATGCGTACTTCCTCATGACCACGAACCCAGGGTGTGTGGGGGACCTGCTCCACACCGGACCGGGTGATGTTGACGAAACTCGTCGGGGGAGATGGTTCGGGGACCGCATCAGTGTAACCGTGTCCGGCGATTCCTGCTGGAAGGGGGGCTGCGGGCCCAGCAGCCCGCCATCAGGATCGGCCGGAGGACGGTGAGTGCTGAAGTCGGAGACGCATTCCCTGCGGTGCCGGTGCAGCCGATTCGAGCCCGAAGCGCCCGTCGTGTGCTCCCGAGCGAGTGGCTACACTGCCGGCCGTCGTCCCCGTCCCGGCTGAGACTCCCCCCCATGCTCGCCCGTCCGACCCTGAGCGCCCTCGCCGTCCTCGCCGTGGGTGGCCTCGCCTCAGCCTGCGCCCCGGCCCAGGGATCGGCTGCCGACGACATCGACCAGGCCTGGTTGGACAGCCTCTACGAGGAATCCGTGGAGGCCCTCCAGCGCGGCGCCGGGATCCGCCTGGCCGAGCCCGTCCCGGTGCTGCTGCTCACCGCCGATGCCGCCAAGGAGCGGCGCATGGCCTTCTCGGAGCAGCTGGACGAGGACGCCGGCGTGACCGCCGCCATGGACGTCGTGGCGGACTTCGTCTTCTCCGACAACATGCTGGGGCGCTACCTTCCCGACGAGAAGGTCGTCTACGTCATCGAGGACGTGGTGCGGCGCCACAGCGGGGGCGACCGGCAGGGCGTGGAGGACTTCCTGTTCGGGATCCTCTCGCACGAGCTGGTACACGCCTACGACGACCAGACCTACGCGGTCATGCCCCTGCCCGGGGACCTGATGGAGCTGGTCGCCGACCCGGCGCAGATGGGTGCGTTGCAGACGCGCATGAGCCTGCTCGAGGGCCGCGCCGTGTATGCCGCTGAGTTGGCCTCCGCCGCCGCCGGGCGCGAGCCGCTCGCTGCGCCGAGTCTCGAGGATGTGGCCGACACCCAGGTCATGCGGGGCAAGGGCGACGCTGCGAGCGACCTCGCCGCGGGACTGGTCAACGCCGTGGCCCGCGCCAAGTTCGTCCAGTACGTGGAGGGGCGCGCCTTCTCCGCCGCCGCCTACGAGTTCGGTGGGGAGAAGTTCTTTCGCGAGGTCTTCGACGGCCTGCCGTTGTCCGCCCGGGAACTCGCGGACTTCGAGGAGTTCCGTCAGCGCTGGGCCGAGGACATGCTCGAGCGCATGGAGGCCGAGGAGGAGGGCGACGCGGACGCGGCCGCGGGGGTCGATGGATCGACGGCCGGGTGAGCGCGTCGCGTTGCGCCACGCTGGTCGTCGCGACCGCGCTGGTCGTGGCGACGGCGTGCGTCGCGCCCGAGCCGGTCGCCGCCCCGATCGTTCCGGGCGGCATCCGCGTGGGGCAGGACCTGACCACCTTCGGCGGCGGCGTGGCCTGCGTCGACCGTGTGGCCGCGCGCGTGGGTGCCGAGATCCTCGCCGCGGGCGGCAACGCCGTAGACGCGGCCATCGCCACCGGCTTCGCCCTGGCCGTGACCCATCCGGCCGCGGGGAACCTGGGTGGCGGCGGTTTCATGCTGGTCCGCACCGCCGACGGCACCGAGGCCGCCTTCGACTATCGCGAGGTGGCGCCCGCGGCCGTGGGGGCCGATCTGTTCCTGGACGACGCGGGCGGCTATCGCGCCGAGTGGGCTCGGACCGGGCACCGCGCGGTGGGTGTACCGGGCACCGTGGCCGGCTTCGCCCGCGCCCACGCCCGCTTCGGCAGCCTGCCCTGGGCCACGCTGGTCCTGCCGGCGGAACGCCTGGCGCGCGAGGGCATCCTGGTGGACGAGGACCTGAACGAGTCGCTGGACGAAGTCGCCGCGCAACTCGCCCGGAACCCGGCCGCCGCGGCGATCTTCCTCGACGGCGAGGGGCGGCCCCCGCCGGTGGGTGTGCGCTTCGTCCAGCGCGACCTCGCGCGCACCCTGCGCCGCCTGGCCAAGAACGGTCCCGCGGAGTTCTACCGCGGCGAAGTCGCCGACCTGATCGTGGCCGACATGGCCGAGCACGGTGGACTGCTCACCGCCGAGGACCTCGACGTCTATCGCGCGGTGGAACGCCTGCCGCTGCGCCTCCCGGTCTTCGGGCATCAGGTGCTGGCCATGCCGCCGCCGTCGTCCGCGGGCGTGGCCCTGGGCCAGATCCTGGGCGTGCTCGAACGGCGCAGCATCGACGAGGTCGAGTCGATGTCGCTGGAGTTCGTGCATCTCTATGCCGAGGCCGCGCGTCGCGCCTTCGCCGACCGTGCGGCGTTCCTGGGTGACCCGGATTTCGTCGATGTGCCCGTGGCGGACTTGCTCGCGGACGCGCGCCTGGACTCGCTCGCGGCGAGCATCGACGGCTGGCGCGCCACGCCGAGCGAAGACCTGGGCCCGCCCCTGGCCCTTCCGGAGGGCACGGACACGACGCACTTCTCGGTGGTCGATCGATGGGGCGGCGTCGTGGCCAACACGTACACGCTCGAGCAGAGCTACGGCGCCAAGGTCGTGGCCGCCGGCACGGGCGTGCTGCTGAACAACGAACTGGGCGACTTCAACCGTGTGCCCGGTCGCACGGATCGCGAGGGCCTCATCGGCACCGCGCCCAACCTGGCGGCACCCGGGAAGCGGCCCCTGTCGTCGATGTCGCCGGTGATCGTGCTGCGCGGGGACGTCCCTGTCGTCGTCGCGGGGAGCCCGGGCGGGCGCACGATCATCAACACGGTGGGCGGCTTGCTCGTGGACCTGCTCGCCCACGGGGCCGACCCTGGCGAGGCCCTGGCCCGACCACGGGTCCACCACGGATGGTTCCCCGATCGCATCCAGATCGAGGCGCGCCCCGACAACGCGTCCTGGCCGGAACTGCTGGGCGCGCTCGGGCACGACGTGAAGCTGGTGAAGCGCCTGGGCGATGCGCACCTGATCGTGCTCGATCCGCGGACGGGTGAGCGGCGCGTGCTCGCCGACACGCGCCTGGACGGCGGCGTGGCGGTGGCCGACCCGCCGGCCGGTTCCTGAGACCCCGCCTCCGTCGCCCGGCTCGCGGCGGCGCCCGCCCAGCTCAGGCCAGTTCGCGCTCGAGCAGCTCGCGCACGGTGCCCGGGTTGGCCTTGCCGCGGCTGGCCTTCATGACCGCGCCCAGCAGCGCGTGGAAGAGTTCGGTCTTGCCGCCCCGGTAGCGCGCGACCAGGTCGGCCTCGACGGCCAGCACTTCGCGCACGACGCCGGTGAGTTCGTCCGCGCCGGAGACCTGCAACAGGTCGAGCGCTTCCGCCAGCTCGCGCACGGCCACCTCGGGCTGGCCCTCGACCGCGGTCGCGAGATGCCGCGAGGCCTGCAGCGAGAGTTGGCCGGCATCGACCAGGGCGACCACCTCGGCGACCCGGGCCGGCGTGATCGCCAGCTCGTCCAGCGGGCGCTTGGCCGCGTTGGCCAGGCGCAGCACCTCGCTCAGGATCCACCTGGCCGCCGAGCCGGGGCTGGCGCCGGCGTCCACGGTGGCGTCGAGGAAGTCACCCAGGGCCTTGTCGGCCACGAGCGCGTCGGCGTGCTCGGGGGCCAGGGCGAAGACCCCGACGTAGCGCTGGTGCCGCGCGACGGGAGACTCGGGCAGCACACCGCGCAACTGCTCGATCCAGTCCGCGGTGACGGCGAAGGCGGGCAGGTCGGGCTCACGGAAGTAGCGGTAGTCGTGGACCTCTTCCTTGGTGCGCAGCTGGGTCGTGAGACCCGAGTCGGGGTCGAAGCCGAGCGTGGCCTGGATGACCGTGCCGCCGGCATCGAGCACCGCGGACTGCCGTTCGATCTCGGCGTTCAAGGCGGCCTCGACGAAGCGGAACGAGTTCAGGTTCTTGACCTCGGTGCGCGTGCCGAAGGGCGCGTCCTCGCTCGGGCGCAGCGACAGGTTCGCATCGCAGCGGAAGCTGCCCTTCTCCATGTCGCAGTCGGACACGCCGGCGTAGCGCAGGGTCTGGCGCATGGCCTGCAGGTAGGCCGAGGCCTCGGCCGGGCTGCGCAGGTCCGGGCCGCTCACGATCTCGAGCAGCGGGGTGCCGGCGCGATTGAGGTCCACCAGGGACAGGTCCAGGCCCTCGGGGTGGATGACCTTGCCGCTGTCTTCTTCCAGGTGCGCGCGCTGGATCGTGATCTCCCGGCGCGACCCGTCGGGCAGCTCGAAGGCGAAGCGCCCGTCGTGGCACAAGGGCCGGTCGTACTGCGAGATCTGGTAGCCCTTGGGCAGGTCCGGGTAGTAGTAGTTCTTGCGGTCGAACTCGAGCACCGTGTCGATCTCGCAGCCGATCGCCAGTCCGGCGAGCACGCCCAGGCGCACGGCCTCGGCGTTGAGCACCGGCAGCGTTCCGGGCTGGGCGGTGCAGACCGGACACACGAGCGTGTTCGGCGGCGCGCCGTAGCGGGCCTCGCAGCGACAGAACATCTTGGTGGCCGTCGCGAGCTGGACGTGGATCTCGAGGCCGATGACCGGGAACCAGCGGCCCGGGGCGGAGTGCGGCGTGGCGGTGCCGGTCACGCTGCGCTCCCACCGAAGAGCTCGCAGCGTTCGGGCTCGCCGCGCTCCGACTCGAAGGCGCGCGCGGTGGCCAGCACGCGGTGGTCCTCGCCGGCGGCGCCGATCAGTTGCAAGCCGACGGGCAGGCCCTTGTACGGGCCACGCTTCGACAGTCCGCAGGGCACCGACACGCTCGGCAGGCCGGCCAGGCAGGCCGGGGCCGTGAGCAGGTCGCACAGGTACATGGCGTAGGGGTCGTCGGTCTTCTCGCCCATGGAGAAGGCGCCGAAGGGCGAGGTCGGGGCGGCGACCAGGTCGAACTCCTCGAACAGCGCCTCGAACTCGCGCTGGATCAGGCGCCGGACCTGCAGCGCCTTGCGATACCAGGCGTCGTGGTAGCCGGCGGACAAGGCGAAGGTCCCGAGCATGATGCGGCGCCGCACCTCGGGGCCGAAGAGCTCGCCCCGCGTGGCGCGGTAGGTGTCGAGCAGCGTGTCGCCCTCGTGGCGCGGCCCGTAGCGCATGCCGTCGAAGCGCGAGAGGTTCGCCGCCGCCTCGCTCGACGAGACCAGGTAGTAGACCGGGATCGACAGCGGTGCGTGCGCGAGCCGCCCGCGCTCGACCACCTTGACGATGGCCCCGGCCTCCTCGAGCACGGCCATGGCCTCGCTCACGCGCATCAGCACGTGGGCGTCGACCGAGTCGTCCACGAAGTCCTCGGGCACGGCGATGCGGAGCCCCTCGACGTCGGCCTTGGCGCGCGCCGCCGAAGGGCGCTCGCCCCGCAGGCAGGTGCTGTCGCGAGGGTCGGCGCCGGCGATCACGTCGTAGACCAGCGCGGCGTCCTCGGCGTGCGCGGTGATCGGCCCGATCTGATCCAGCGAGGACCCGAAGGCCACCAGTCCATACCGCGACACGTGCCCGTAGGTCGGCTTGAAGCCGGTCACGCCGCACAGCGCCGCCGGCTGCCGGATGGAGCCGCCGGTCTCGCTGCCCAGGGCCACGGGCACGATGCCGGCGCCCACCGCCGCCGCGCTGCCGCCGCTGCTCCCGCCCGGGACACGCGAGGTGTCCCAGGGATTCCGTGACGCGCCGTAGGCCGAGTTCTCGGTGGACGCGCCCATGGCGAACTCGTCCAGGTTGGTGCGCCCGAGCAGCAGCGCGCCCTCGGCCTGCAGCCGCTCGGCGACGTGCGAGGTGTAGGGCGCGCGATAGCCCTCCAGGATCCTCGAGCCCGCCGTGAGCGTCTGTCCCTTGACGGCGATGTTGTCCTTGAGAGACACCGGCACGCCGGCGAGGCGGCCGGGATCGTCGCCGCGATGCACGCGCTGGGCCAGGGCCTCGGCACGCTGCATGACGTCCTCACGATCCACGTGCAGATAGGCGTGCACGGCGGGCTCCCGTGCATCGAGTCGCGACAGCGCCTCTGTGGCGACCGCGACCGGGTCGAGTTCACCCGCGCGCACGCGGTTGGCGATGCTGGAGGCGGACAGCAAGGGATCAGCCCTCCGCGTCGCTGTCACCGAGAATGCGCTGCACCACCAGGAAGCCTTCGCGGGCATGCTCGGTCAGGGAGAGCAGCGTGTCCTGGGGTTCGGGGAAGACGAGGATCTCGTCGGCCCCCGGTGTGCCCGGCTCGTCCACGGCATGCGCGAGCGGCTCGACGCCTTCGGTCTCGACCTCGCCGAGGACCTCGAAGTGCTCGAGGATGCCCTGCAACTGCGTGATGGTGGTCTCCGACTCCTCGGGGGAGAGGCCCAGTCGGGCCAGGCCGGCGACGCGCCGGACGACGTCGGGATCGATCATGGAGGACTCCGCGGCGACGGCTCGGGAGGAGCGAGTCGCAAGCCGTCGATGCTAGCAGAGCCGCGGGGCGGGTCGCACCGGTTGGAGTGGCGGTGGGTCTCGGATCGGTTGCTAAGATCGGGGCCATGGAGAGCACCCGCGCGGCCCCGTCGGATTCCCCGTCCGGTCCTGTGGGGGAATCAGGCAGCGAGGCGGCCGAGGCCCGGGTTGCAGGCCCCGGCTCGAGCGACGCCGCCGGCCCGAGCGGCCTGCGGGCTCCCTGGAGCGACGTGTCCTGGGAGCTCCTGCATGGGGGCCGCAACGACACCAAGGGATGCGTCTGGGAGGGTCGGCTCGGCGAGCGCCGGCTGATCTGCAAGGACCTCGGTTCGCGCGCCCTGAGACCGGTGGCCGGGCTCCGGCGCCGCTGGGCCCTGCGCAACGAGATCCGGGCCCTGAGGCTGCTCGACTCGGTGCCGGGCGTTCCCCGGTTGCTGGATGACTGGCCCGGGGGTGTGATCATGGAGTGGGTGCCGGGAACGCCCCTCGCGGGCCATGACCGCAAGGGCGTCGCTCCCGAGGTCCTCGATCGGTTCGCCGCGATCGTGGCGGCCGTGCACGCGAAGGACGTGGTCATCGGCGACCTGCACTGGCGCAACGTGCTCGTCGGGGACCGCGGCGAGGTGCACCTGGTGGACTTCGAACTGGCCCAGGACCGTCGTCACGGCCTGGGCCGGTGGGTCGGTGGCTACATGTCGCGCCGCGATCTGTTCTCCGTGGCGCGCCTGCGCAGACGGTATGGTGCGCCCTTGTCCGACGAGCAGCAGGCGCTGCTCGACAAGCCCCCGTTCTGGCGTTCCGGCTATCGCCGGCTGAAACGCGGGCTGCGCAACCTCGGCCGCCGCGTCGGGGTGGGAGACTGAGATGACGGTGAGCGAGACGATGGAGCAGCAGGAGTCGGCGGAGACCGGACGCAAGCTCGAGACCGTGCCGCTCAAGGGCCCGGTGGAGACGTTGCAGAAGCGCGGCCTGGTCGGTTCGCTCCGCATGCTCTCGGTGCTCGCCTTCGTGGCCGCGCTGCTCTGGGTGAGCCAGCCGACGTGGAACACGGTGGCGGCGGGCGTGCCCTTCGTCGCCCTGGGCATCTGGTGGCGCGTGTGGGCGGCCGGTCATCTGCTCAAGACCAAGGAGGTCGCCGTCAGCGGGCCGTACCGGTACGTGCAGAACCCGCTCTACTTCGGGCGGCTCTGCCTCGGGACCGGATTCTGCCTGATCGCCTGGACCGAGATGCTGATCGCGGGGACGCTGGTGCCACTGAACCTGGTGGCGCTGGCGGGCTTCTGGCTCGTGTTCTTCGTCTACTACATGCCGCGCAAGAAGCGCGTCGAGGGCGGCCGGCTGAC
>JAJDER010000075.1 GCA_029259725.1 Planctomycetota bacterium
GTGAGCGCGTGCCGGCGGAGCGACCCTTTGCAGGGACGGCCGCAGGCCGTCCCGAAACAGGTCGTGAGCAAGGCACGCGCTCACGGCGCCGCGGACGCCCGCTACGACCCTGCGTCCGCCCCCATCAGGTCCCCCGCCGCCTCGACCACCATGACCAGGCTCAGCGTGGCCAGGCCCCAGGCCGGCGGGAGCCAGTACGGGACCAGGGTCTCGGTGCCGGCGTACTTCCACGCGCCGAAGTGAACGCAGACACTCTCGCCGCTCGGGCCCAGGATCGCGCCGGCGAGCCAGAAGAGGGTCACGCGACGGGAACGCGCGGCGAGCAGCGTGGCGAGCGAGGCGCCGACCAGCATCGCCATGAGCATCTGGGGGGCATCCCAGACGAGCGAGACGACGACGACCAGGAAGATCCACCCGGCCAGCCCTTCGACCAGGCGGCGGAAAGGCGTGGGACGGACGCGCGTCGTCTCGGGCTCGACCATGCTCAGCGTCCGCGCTCCAGGATCAGCGTGCGTTCGCGGGCGAACAGCGCCGCCATCCCGGGGATCGCCGCCAGCACACGGCCGACCGCCACCGCCGCCCGCAGCAGGCCGGCCTTGGCGCCGCCCATGTTGCGCGTCCGGAAGCCGACCTCGTCGGTGCCGGGGACGACGTCCTCGTGGATGCGCTCGGCGATACGGAAACCCGCCTGCTTGACCAGACGCTCCACTTCGCCCGGCCGGACGGCCTCGTAGGGCCCCAGGTTCGGGTCGGGCGCGAGCACGTACTCGACGCCGCCCGGGCCGCCGCGCCGGGCGTGCATCCAGTCGGCGATCCCGTGGAAACTGCGTCTGCTCGTGAACTGCAACAGCAGCTTCCCGCCGGGAGCGAGCAGGTCGTGCAGGGTCGCCAGCAGCAGCGGGCGTTCGGCCGCCGGCAGGCTCTCCAGCCGATGGCGGCAGGTGATCACGGAGAACGTGCCCGCGGGCAGTCCCTGCATGGCGCCCGGCGTGTCCGAGAGCGGCTCGTAGGCGTAGGCCTCGGCCTGGACCTGCGTCGGACAGCGCTTGGCCGCGAAGGCCGCCACGTCCAGGGTCAGGTCGAGCACGGACCAGCGGTGGTCCCGGTGGTGCCGCGCCATGGCGCCGGTGAAGAGCCCGTGCACGGGCAACACGTCGAGCCAGCGCGGGGCGTCGTCACCGGGCACCCCGTCCGTGTTGCGCGGTGCCAGCCGTTCGGCCGCCGCCAGCGCCCCGGCCAGCTCCCACGGGCGCGACTTGTTGTAGCGGTTGCCGTTGAGCACGCGCGCCTGCTGGTAGTCGCGGATCTGCTCGAGCGTCCAGTCGTCCGGACGCGGCGAGGTCGGGATCGCCGTCCCGCCATAGTGGTTCCAGTGGACGACGTGCTCGAAGGGCCGGCGGCGCGGCGCCTTGGTCGGGTAGGGATCGGGCCACCCGACGGCCAACCCGGCGATCACCTCGCGGTCCGGCGGCACGCCCAGGATGCGCCCGACCTGATCGCGCGGGCCGAGCTGGTTGATCCAGAAGGTGCCGATGCCGAGCACGTGCGCCGCGTTCGACATCTGCATCATGGCCGCCGCCGCCGACTGCACGTTGGCGTGGCCCTCCTCGCTGAACTCCTTGCCATAGGTGACGAAGATCGTCACCGGCGTGGAGAGCACCTGCAGCGAGAGACGGCCGAGCTGTTCGCGCTGCTCGGGATCGTCCACGACGATGAAGTCCCACATCTGCAGGTTGCAGCTGGTGGGCGCGATCAAGGCCGCGTCGAGCAGTTCCAGCACGAGCTCGCGCGGGACCGGACGCTGCTTGTCGAAGCGGCGCGTGGTGCGGCGCCCGTAGAGCACGGACCAGAAGTCCATGGCGGGACGGTTCGCGAGCCGTCCACGCTCGGCGCCCGCCGGCGGAGCATCGCCAGCGGCCGGCTCGTCGGAGACCCGGTGGTCGCCCGCGATGCGCGCCGCCGCCCGGATCTCCTCGTCGGAAGGCCCCGAGGTGCGCGCGTCTTCACTCAAGCCAGCGATCCCGTCACGAGTCGGCCGGCTCCAACACGAGTTCCAGGGCCTTCACGGTGATCCGGATCTCGCTCGCGGGGAGCTTCACCGTCAGCACCTCCCCGACCTTCGCACCGAGCAGCCCCGCACCCAGCGGAGCCCGATAGCTGATCACGTTCTCACCTTCGTCCCACGGACCGAGGATCGTCACTTCCTTCTCGACGCCGTCCTCGAGGTAGATCACCCGCGAACCCGGCGAGACGACCTCGGTGTCGAACTCCTGGTCATCGAGCGACTGTGCCACGCGCAGCTCGGCTTCCATCGCCGCGGCCTTCTCGGTGAGCTGGCGCTGCATCTCGATGGCGGACTTCCACTCGTAGTTCTCGGAGAGGTCGCCGTACGACGCCGCGCGCCCGATGTCGGCGCTGTTCTCGGGGATCTTCTCGTCGAGCAACACGCGCAGTTCGTGCTGCCGCCGCAGGATGCCTGCGCGCGTGCAGAAGATGCTGCCCGAACGCTCCCAGAACGGTGCGTCCTCGCGCGGGGCCAGGTCCGGGAAGCGACGCTCCACCTCGGTGCGCAGCGCAGCCACGATGCCGTCCGGCATGGTGCGCACGCGTGCGAGCACGGACAGCGCGCCCTCCAGATCGCTGCGCGTGCCTGCGGCAACGAACGGCACCACCAGTCCCTTCTTGGCGGCGGCGAGCAGGACCGCCAGCTCACGCATGATGGCCTTGGCGGGCTTGTCGCCGCGCTCGGCCTTCGGCGCCTGCGTCTCGGCCAGTCGCATCAGGCCGGACACGACCTCGACCACGTCCGGCGCACCCTCGACTCCGTCGAACTTTCCGCTCGCGAAGCGCTTGGCCAGCGAGATCGTCGTCTCGGGTTGACCGCTCGGGCGGATCAGGAAGATGTGGAAGCGGTTGGCGAGGGCCGAGCCGCGTTCCTCCGCCACGAGCCGATCGCAGACCGGACCGAGCAGGCCGCCCGGCACGGACGGCAACTCACCGATGACGGCGTCGGACCAGAGCCCGGGGCGGGCCGCGACGAAGGCGTCGAGGAGATCGCGACGGGATCCCGTCGGGAGGGCCGAGGCCAGCTCACCGAAACCCGAGCGTTCGCCCACCATGCCGTCGAGGATCGGGCTGACCCTGTCGGCATCCCAGATCCCGTTCTTGCCGAGGATCAGCGCCGCCTCGGCCAGCGCGACCGGTCCGGCGGTGGGATCCTCGGCCTTGGCGGCCACCCGCGCGAGCATGGCCTGGCGCAGATCCTCCTCGGGATCCATGGACAGCGGTCCGCGGACCACCTCGAGCAGCGACGGCAGGTCGTCGGCACGATCCATCGCCGAGGCCATCTCCTCCTCCGGCGTGAGCGCACGCTGGCGCAACACGAAGACCGGGCGCTGGGGGTTGTCGACCGCGAGGAACGGATCGGCCAGGGCGGCGGCCTTGGCCTTGCGCCACCAGCTCGACCAGGACTTCTCGGCGATCACCGTGCCGCAGAGCCACTCCTTGATCTCCTTCACGGCGCAACGGTTCTTGTGCAGCCGCGCCACGGTCCGGACCAGCTTCGCCGGATCCTCCTTGGCGTCGTGCTCCAGACCCTCGGTGTCGACGAGCAACCGGGCGCGCAGGTCCCTCTCGGCGAGCGGCTCGAGCACGTCGAGACCGCTCGTGAACGGCATCGACCGCACCGCACCATCACGCCGGAAGCGCACCGTGAAGCTCTGGTCCGCGAGGTCGATGGCGGTCACCAGGCCCTCGGCCCAGCCGCTGCGATGGAACACCACGCGCCCCGGCAGCAAGGCCAGCAGGCGATCGAAGCGCTCCAGGGAATCGCCCTGGGACGAGCGCGGCAGGTCGTCGGCACCCTCCGCAGCCATGCCGGAGAGTTCCTGGAACAGGCCGTACCATTCCTCGCCGGAGTAGAGCGACTCGATCGCCTTGCCGACCAGCTCCGTCAGGTCCGGCACGCGGCCGCGGACGCCGTACATCACGCGCGCCAGCGCCAGGATGTCGGCGTGGGCCGAGCGCTCCCCGTACGCCTCGAGCAGCAGGTTCAGCAGCGGCGTCTCGACGGGCCGGCGCAGGTCCGGCTCCAAGGCATCGAGCGCGGCAAGGTATCCCTCTGCCGGACCGGGGTCCGACATCGATTCGAGCCAGGCACTCTCGAGGTCCTCGACCCTGCCATTGCGGGCCAGACGCATCAGTTCCGTGGCGGTCGCCTCCGTCAACGCACTCCTCCGTGCCGCGCAATCACGTCGCGGCTGATGACCATCCTCTGGATCTCGCTCGTACCCTCGCCGATCGTGCACAGCTTGGCATCGCGCCACATGCGCTCGACGTGGTATTCGTTCGTGAAGCCGAAGCCGCCGTGGACCTGCATCGCGTCGTAGCAGACGCGGACCGCGGTCTCCGAGGCGAACAACTTGGCCATGGCGGCCGCCGTGGTGTACGGCTGGCCGGAATCGCGCAACTGCGCCGCGTGGCGGACCAGCAGGCGCGAGGCCTCGATGCCCGTGGCCATGTCGGCCAGCTTGAAGGCGATCGCCTGGTGCTGGGCGATGCGCTTGCCGAAGGCCTCGCGCTCGTTGGCGTAGGTCGCGGCGCGCTCCAGGGCGCCGCGGGCCAGTCCCAGCGACAGCGCCGCGATCCCGATGCGACCACCATCCAGGGTCTTCATGAAGTTCGCGAAGCCCTCGCCCTCGCCGCCCAGGCGCTGGCCGACCGGCACACGGCAATCCTGGAAGAGCAGCTCGCCCCAATCGCTGCCGCGCATGCCCAGCTTCTCGTCGCCCTTGTTGATCGAGAAGCCGTCGGCGCCGCGCTCCACGATGAACGACGAGATGCCGCCGCGCGTGCCCTTCTCGACGTCGGTCACCGCCGTGGCGATGAACGTGTCGGCGAAGTTGGCGTTGGTGATGAAGATCTTGGCGCCGTTGAGCACGTAGTGGTCGCCGTCGCGCACCGCGGTGGTCTGCGTGCCGCCGGCGTCACTCCCGGCATTGGCTTCGGTCAGCCCGAAGGCTCCCAGACAGCGTCCGGACGCCAGGTCGGGCACGTACCGCGCGCGCTGCTCCTCGGTGCCGAAGGTGTAGATCGGCCACAGGCACAGCGACGTGTGCGCGGCCACGCCCAGCGCCGTCGAACCGCAGCAGCGGGCCAGCTCCTCGATGACCAGCGACATGGTCAGCGAGTCCACGCCCGCACCTTCGTAGTCCTCGGGGATCGGCAGACCCAGCAGGCCCATCTCCGCCATCTGCTTGAAGGTCTCGATCGGGAAGCGGCGGTCGCGATCGATCTCGATCGCCTGGGGCAGCAGCACCTCTTGCGAGAACTGCCGCACCATGTCGCGGAGCATCTCCTGCTCCTCGGTCAAGGCGGTCGCGTCCAGGGTCGTGGTCATCACAGCTCGTCCACGGAGAAGCCGTCGGTCTTGCGGGGAGACACGCGGCGGTTCTTGACGGTCTTCTCGGGGGCACGACGTCGGGCCCGGGGTTCCGCCCCGTCGTCGGCGGTGTCGAGGAAGTTGCGGGAACGCGCGCCGCCGATCCAGTCGATCAGCGCCTGACGCGAGAACTTCCATTCGCGGCCCACCTTGCGCCCGGGCACGTCGCCTTCGCGCAGGACCTTGCTGAACGTCTTCACGCTCACGCCCAGGAAGGCGGCGGCGTCATCGATGTTCAGGATCTCCTGATCGAAGCTGCGTGGTGTCGTCTTGCGCGGCTGGTTCGCCATCTCAGGTCCTCTCACCCGCCGCGCGACGGCGGCCCACCTCGGCTTCGATGTACGCGGCCAGCTCGCCGAGCGTGGTCCCCGGGCCGAACAGCTTGCCAACTCCCGAGCCACCCAGCTGCTCGGCGTCGGCAGCGGGGATGATCCCGCCGCCGGTGAGCAACACGGACGCCAGCCCGGCTCCGTCGAGCAGGCGCCGGACCTCGAGGAAGAGCGTCATGTGAGCCCCGGAGAGGATCGACAGCCCGACGACGTCCACGTCTTCCTGCAGTGCCATCTCGACCACGGCCTCGGGTGTCTGGTGGAGCCCGCCGTAGACCACCTCCATGCCCGCGTCGCGCAGCGCGGCCGCCACGACCTTGGCCCCACGGTCGTGGCCGTCGAGCCCGGGTTTGGCCACCAGCACCTTGATCGGAGCGGTCGTCACGAAGACTCCTTCCGCCCTGCACCGTAGAGGCGCACCAGCTGTTCGGCCAGAGCGTGGGGCGAGATGGCCGGATCGGAGGCCAGGGAGCGCTTCAACGCGTCGTCCAGGCCGGCGGCCGTCCCCCAGGCCTCGCGGGTCAGGTGGGCGTCGACCAGGCGACGCACGCGGCGCTCCGCGTTCGCGGAACGACGGGCCAGGAGCCGCCCTGACGCCTCGGACTCGGCCAGCAGCCGGTCAAGGGTGGCGACGGCCTGGTCGAGCCCGTCGCCCCGGGTCGCGCTGGCCAGCAGCACCGGCGGCCGCGTGGCGCCCTCGGCGCGCATGTCCAGCATGTCGGCCAGCTCGGCGGCGACACGCTCGGCGCCCGGCAGGTCGGCCTTGTTCACCAGGTACAGGTCCGCGGCCTCCATCAGCCCGGCCTTCATGGCCTGCAGCGTGTCACCCCCCCCGGGATGCAGCACGACCACGGTGAGGTCGGTGGAGCGCGCCACGTCGATCTCGCTCTGGCCCACGCCGACGGTCTCGAGCAGCACCAGGTCGCAGCCGTAGGCGTCGAGCACGTCGGCCAGGTCGTCGGTCGCGCGGGCGAGCCCGCCGAACATGCCGCGCGTCGCCATCGAGCGGATGAACACGCCGCTGTCGAGCGCCAGGCGCGACATGCGGACCCGGTCGGCGAGCAGCGCGCCCCCCGAGAACGGGCTGGAAGGATCGACGGCGACCACGCCGAGTCGCTTGCCGGCGGCGCGCCAGCGCAGCAGCAGTTCCTCGACCAGGCTGCTCTTGCCTGCGCCGGGCGGGCCGGTCACGCCGATGCGACGAGCGACGCCCAGACGCGGCGCGAGCTCCCGGTGCGCCTCGGCGAAACGCGGGTCGGACCGCTCCGCCAGGCTCATCAGCCGGGCGCAGTCACGCGCCTCGCCGGCCAGGACGCCCTGCGCAAGTCGGGTTGCCGATCGCGTGTCCGCTGCAGCCATCACGTGCCGATCAGCGCCCCAGGATCTGACGGGCGATGACGAGATGCTGGACCTCCGTGGTGCCCTCGTAGATCTCGGTGATGCGGGCATCACGGAAGTAGCGCTCCACCGGGAACTCCGTCGTGTAGCCGGCACCACCGTGGATCTGCACCGCCTCGTCGGCGACCCGGTTGGCCATGGTGGAGGCGAACAGCTTGGCCTGCGACGCCTGCAGGGTGTGCGGGCGGTCCTCGTCGCGCAGGGCCGCGGCGCGATAGGTGAGCAGTTGCGCCGCCTCGATGTCGGTCGACATGCGTGCCAGCTTCCACTGGATGCCCTGGAAGCGGGAGATGGGCTTGCCGAACTGCTCGCGCTCCGACGCGTACTTCCTCGAGGCGTCGAACGCCGCCCGCGCGATGCCGATGGCCTGCGCCGCGATGCCCACGCGTCCGCCGTCGAGGGTGTCGAAGGCCACGCTGAGCCCCTTGCCCACCACGCCGAGCACCCGGTTGCCGGGCACGCGCACGTCGTCGAGCAGGATCTCCACGGTGCTGCTGCTGCGGATCCCGACCTTCTGCTCGACCTTGCCGACCGAGAACCCGTCGCTGGTCGACTCGACCAGGAACGCCGTCACGCCCTCCGGCGCCCGGGCGAAGACCACGACCAGGTTCGCGTGGGTTCCCGACGTGATCCAGAGTTTCGGACCGTTCAGGATCCAGTCGTCGCCGTCGGGCACGGCCTTGCAGGTCAGGGCCGCCGCATCGCTGCCGGCGCCCGCCTCGCTCAGGGCGTAGGCGCCCAGCCACTCGCCCGTGGCCAGCCTCGGCAGGTAGGCCTGCTTCTGCTCCTCGGTGCCGTGTCGCTTGACCGGGCTGGTCACCAGGCTGTTGTGCACGCTGAGCGTGACCCCCACCGACGCGCAGGCCCGACTGATCTCCTCGACCAGGATCACGTTGGCCAGGTTGCCCATGCCGGACCCGCCGTACGCCTCGGGCACGAGCACGCCGGTGAATCCGGCCTCACCGGCCCGCTTGAACTCGACCTCCGGGAAGCGGTGTTCGCGATCGCGGTCCGCGGCCGTCGGGGCGACCACACGCTCGGCGAACTGCTCCGCCGCCTCACGGAGCATCTGGAGCTCCTCGGGCAGGTCGAAGGTCATGCTGGCGGCCAACGTCTCGGACATCTCGTCGTCACTCGTAGGTGTAGAAGCCTCGGCCGGTCTTCCGGCCGAGGTGTCCGGCGGCGACCAGCTTGCGCAGCAGCGGGCAGGGGCGGTACTTGGAGTCACCCAGGTCGCGGTGCAGCACCACCATGATGTCCAGGCACACGTCGAGGCCGATCAGGTCGGCGAGTTCCAGCGGCCCCATCGGGTGCGCCATGCCCAGCTTCATGATCGAGTCGATCGACTCCCGCTCGGCCACGCCCTCCATGAGGCAGTAGACGGCCTCGTTGATCATGGGCATCAGGATGCGGTTGGCGACGAAGCCCGGGAAGTCGTTGGCCGGCACCGGGATCTTGCCCAGGGCCCGGGACAGCTCGTTGACCGCGTCGGTGGTCGCGTCACTGGTGTCCAGGCCGCGGATCACCTCGATCAGCTTCATGACCGGGACCGGGTTCATGAAGTGCATGCCGATGAACCGGTCGGGGCGCTGCGTGCCCGCGGCCAAAGTGGTGATCGAGATGCTGGACGTGTTGCTGGCCAGGATGCCGGCGGCCGGCACGATCGCGTCCAGCTCGGCGAAGATGCGCTGCTTGACGCCCAGGTCCTCCGACACGGCTTCGACGGCCAGGTCGACGTCGCCGGCGTCGGACAGCTTCGTGCTCGTCGCCAGGCGCCCGAGGATCACGGGCACGTCGTCGGCCGCGATCTTCTCCTTCTTGACCAGCCGGCCGAGGCTCTTCTCGATGCCCGCCGTGGCCGCGGCCAGCACGTCGCGCGAGAGATCGATCAGCAACACCTGCTTGCCGGCCTGGGCCATGACCTGGGCGATCCCGTTGCCCATGGTGCCCGCGCCGACGACCGCCACCTTCCCGATGGCCATCAGGGCAGTTCCACGCTCATCGCCACCGCGTTGCCGCCACCCAGGCACAGGGTGGCCATGCCGGTCTTGCCGCCGCGCGCCCTCAGCGCGTGCACGAGCGAGGTCAGCACGCGCGCGCCCGACGCGCCGATCGGGTGGCCCAGGGCCACGCCACCGCCGTTCACGTTGAGCCGGTCCTGGTCCATGTCCCAGAGCCTGCTGATCGCGCAGCACTGGCTGGCGAAGGCCTCGTTGAGCTCGACCAGGTCGAAGTCGCGGGGCGCGATGCCGGTCTTCGATTCCAGGTTCTTGGCCGCCTCGACGGGCGCCATCATGACCCACTTGGGATCGGTGCCGCCCGCGGCGTAGCCGGTGATGCGCGCCAGCGGAGTGATGCCGAGCGCCGCGGCCTTGTCGGCGCTCATGACCACCGTGGCCGCGGCACCGTCGCTGATCTGGCTGGCGTTGCCGGCGGTGACCGACCCCTCGCGATCGAACGCGGGACGCAACTTGCCGAGCTCCTCGGCGGTGACGCCGGCGCGCACGCCCTCGTCGTGATCGAAGGTCCAGGGGTCGCCGCGCCGCGGCTTGATCTCGATCGGCAGCATCTCGGCCTTGAACGCGCCCGACTCCTGGGCCGCCGCCGCGCGGGCGTGACTGCGCGCCGACCACTCGTCCTGCTGGCCGCGGGTCACGTCGTACTCCTGACAGACCGCCTCGCCGGTCAGGCCCATGTGCATGTCGTAGTACGGGTCCCAGAGGCCGTCGCTGATCATGGAATCGAGCATCTTGGCGTGGCCGAGCCGCATGCCCGTGCGTGCCAACGGCACGATGTAGGGCGCGTTGGTCATCGACTCCATGCCCCCGGCGACGATCACCTCGGCATCCCCGCACCGGATCGCCTGCGCAGCGAGCATGACCGACTTCAGACCGGAGCCGCAGACCTTGTTGACGGTCAACGCGGGCGTCGTGTCGGGGATGCCCGCGGCGCGCTGGGCCTGGCGGGCGGGTGCCTGGCCGATGCCGGCCGACAGCACGTTGCCCATGATCACCTCGTCCACCGCGTCCTTGGCGACACCGGCGCGGGCGAGGGCCGCCTCGATCACGAGAGCACCGAGCTGGGGGGCCGTGAACGAGGCCAGGGACCCCTGGAACTTGCCGATCGGCGTGCGCACGGCAGCGGCGAGGACGACATCCGTCACGGGGAGCTTCTCCAGGGTTGTCACGCGCCCGTGAAGGGGCGGATCGGTTCGCTTCAGGCGCCCCTCAACAGGCGGTCTGACGCTCGAAGGGGGACCCCCGAGTCTAGCCGAACCGGGCCCCTCGGTGAAAGCGCCCAGTCGCCGCTCAGTCGCCGACGAGACCGGCCTCTCGCAGCGCGCGCGCGAGGTCCGCGGCGATCAGGCGATGCCCCTCGGCGGCCGGGTGCACGACGTCCACGAAGGCGTCCTCGCCGGCGGCGTCCAAGGCCGCCGAAGGGTCCACCAGGAGCAGGCCGCGACGCGACGCCAGGCGTGCCATGGCGGCGTGGTACTCGGCGAGGATCACCGTCCCGCGCCCCACCCTGACCGGTTCCTGCACGAGCACGACCGCGGCCCCGACCGACTCGGCGGCATCCACGATGCCCTCCAGCGACAGCTCGAAGTCGCGCGCGGGAGTGGTCCCGAAGCGTTCGACCTCCTCGGCGGTCGGGGTCGCGCCGTCGCGCACGCGGTTCATGGTCCGGTTCCACTCGAGCAAGCGGCGTTCGCGCTTCCACGCGGCCCACCACTGCTCGGGCGCCGAGAGCCCGGTGCTCGTCATCGCCGCGAAGTGCTCGCGCTCCTCGTTGCTGTAGCCCGACGCATGGTCGTTGTAGGAGAGATCGACGATGAGCACGTCCGGATCCAGGTCGAGCAGCACGCCCTCGACGAAGAACCGGAGCCGTTCGGCCACCGAGCCGGGTACACCGCCGTTGATCACCTCGACGTCCGGACCGAGCCGACGCTGCAGGTAGGCGCTGAAGGTCTCGTCCTCATCGACGCCGTAGCCGAACGTCGAGCTGCTGCCCACGGCCACGATGCGTGTCCGACCCGCGGCCTTGCGCGGGGCCACCGGCCCGCTGCGATACTCCTGCGTCTTCACGTAGTTGTTGAAGCGCCGCAGCAGCGGATGCCGGGCCCACACGTACGCGGCCGGCAGCGCGTCGCCGCTGACGTCGGGCGGTGAGAGTTGGTTGAGCAGGCCGGGCGAGAACGGTTCGGGTGCTCGGGTGGCAGCCTGCAGGGCGCAGCCCAACAGGAGCCCACCGAGGACCAGCAGCGACGCCCGCCCGCCGCGCTGGCCCGGCCACTCGACCAGCAACAGCAGCGCCGACAGGCCCGCCGCCGGGAACAACAGCCCAGCCGGAGCCTCGGGCCAGACCGCCACGGCCAGCGGCCAGCACCAGAGCCAGCGGACCGGTGACTTCACGCGGGTCACGGTCAGCGCTGCGAACGCCGCCCCGAGGATCATCGCGGCCAGCGACTGCCAGTGCGCGACGACCTCCGCCAGGCCGCCCGGCGGCCCGGGCTCGGGCACCAGGCTCACGGCATCGATGCGCACGACGCCCGAGAGCACGTGGAAGGCCGAGCGCCCGGTGCGCAGGTCCAGGTCTTCGATCTCGCCCAGCGGCACGTCGTCCACCCAGACCTCGATGCGCTCCTCGTGCGCCCGCATGCGCAGGCTGTGGGGTTCATCGGAGGAGAGCGTGGTCAGCGGGCCGTCGGTCGGGTGGATCGTCAGCGAGGTCCCCAGGTTGAGCGCGAGCCCGGAAGCCAGGGCGGGATCGCTGCTCAGCGTGACCAACACCTGCCGATCGCGGAGCGGGTCGGCGCGGACGCGGAGCTCCAGGGCCGCCTCGCCGGCCAGGACGAAGTCCGCGCGCAGCTCGTAGTCCCCGTCGAGGCGCTCTCCGAAGCCGAGCGTGCGCCCGCGCGACAGGAACGGCGCGCCGGCGTGCTCGAGCGGCGTCGTCGCGCAGTCCGTCGTGGGCGCTGCGATGCGCGCCAGGTTGCGCCACTCCAGACCGCGCGTGGTGCCGGCCAGCAACGCCAGGGCCGCCAGCGCTCCCACCACCCAGGCCGGACCGCGCGGCGCCTCGGGTTGGCGCAGCAGATGCACGCGCGCGCGCAAGCAGACCAGCCCGAGCAGCGCGGCGAGACCGGCCCAGATCGCGCGGCCGATGCCGGCTGCTGCTTCGGACAGCCCGGCCACGACGAGCGCGGGGCCGTCGGCGCGTTCGGCTTCGGCGCGGGCCACGCGGGCGTGTTCGCGCAGCTCGATCCAGGTGCGCCCCACGGGCCGGGGGCCGGGCAGCGGCTCGACCACAGCCACGCCTTCGACGGTGGCGTGGTAGTGCCCGTCCACCCAGGCCAGGCGGAGCCGGCCCGCGCGCCAGGGGGCGGCCTCGCGCCGCACGAACGACTCGCCCTCGCCGGTTTCCTCCCGGGCCGTTTCCTCCCCGGCGGTGTCCTCCCGGGCGGCGTCCGTGGCGCCGACGGCGGCGTCCTCGACCAGGTGCACGCGGCGCCCCGGCGTGCCCGCGGTGACCTGCAACTCGAGGCCCACGTCCCGCACGCGCAGCACGGCCGTGCCCCCACCGAGCGCCAGCGACACGTCGCCCACCGACGCGTCGGCGCTGAGCGCGACGGCGTCATCACCCTCGCGGAACACCAGCTGCACCGGCTCGAGCGCCACGATGCGTCCGCCCGCGGTCTGCACGTTGGCCGACACGGCGTGATCGGACAGGTGGACGATCTGCACCGACGTCTGGTCCTGGAACACGCGCCAGCGGCGATCGCCGCCTGCGGGCCAGCCCCACCAGACCGCCAGACCGACCACCAGCGCGGCCACGATCGCCGCGGCCGTGCGGCTGCCGGGTGACGGCCCGGTCATGACCCGGACTCCTCGGCGCTCGGCGCGCGGCGCAGGACCAGGCAGCTCACTTCGGGGCGCGCCCCGAGTCGGAAGGGCAGCACGAGCACGCCCACGCCGCGGTTCACGTGATGCCAGCCGCCGCCGGGAAGCGGCCAGGTCCCCGTGAGATGGTGACGGTCCTGACGCGCCGTCAACGGGCCGAGGACCGGCAGCACGATCTGCCCGCCGTGGGTGTGTCCCGAGAGCACCAGGTCGAAGGCCCCCGCGGGGAGCGACTTCGCCACGTCGGGGTGATGGCACAGCAGCACGCGCGCGTGTTCGTCTCCGTGCGCGCCGGCCAGGGTGCCCTCGAGGTCGCTGCCGTGGCTCTCCTCGATGTCCTCGAGCCCGGCCAGCAGCAGCACCCCCTCGCCGTCGCGCTCACCACGTCGCAGGCGCACGCAGTCGTTGCGCAGCACGGTCACCCCCGAGCGGCGCAGCGCGGCGACCAGACGTGCCTCCTCGCGCCCGCGGTAGTCGTGGTTGCCGAACACAGCGAAGCGGCCGAGCGGCGCCTCGATGGTGGAGAAGCAGCGGCCGAGGCGCTCGACGTCGTGCCGGTCGGTGGTGATGAAGTCCCCGGTGAGGACGAACACGTCGGGCCGCAGCGCGGCCACCAGCTGGAGCACCGGCTCGAGCACGGCGTCGTCCATGAACGGCCCGGCGTGCACGTCGCTGATCTGCACGATGCGCAGACCCTCGAGATCCCCCGGGAGGTCGGCCACCGGCACCTCCACGCGGGTGACCACCGTGGCGCCGCGCTTCAGGCTGCGCGCATAGGCCGCGCGGCCGGGGAACACCCGCTCGCTGCCGAAGCGCAACACCGCACGCAGGCCGAGACCGATCGGCCCGTAGCGACGCGGCGGCTTGCGCAGGTCGGACGCCACGGCAGGGCGGCTCGTGCCGCTACTCCAGGTTGGTGTGACGAGCACCAAGCTCGGACTCCGTCTCGCCCAGGGCCTCGAGCAGGTCCACGACGACCAGATCGAGGAAGGCGAGCAGCGAAGCCTCGAACAGGGTGCCGAGCGGATAGTCGGTGCCGCCCAGCGGCACGGCCAGCTCGACCACGATGTCGGCCTCGGCATCGAGCCGCGACGGCGCGCGCGTGACCACCAGGACCGCCGCGCCCCCCTTCTGCGCCGTGTCCATGAGCGAGATCACCGTCGGGGTCTCGCCGCTGCCGGTACAGGCCACGAGCACGTCGTCGGCGCCCAGGCGCGGCACCGTGCTGTCCTCGAGGTTCCAGGCGTGCAGCCCCATCTGCCCGAGGCGACGACTGAACGCCGCGGCGATCATGCCCGAGCGCCCGCGGCCGGCGAGCACGATGTGGCGCGCGTTGAGGATCGCGCGACCGAAGGCGTGCTGCCGCTCCAGGGGCACAGCGTCGAGCGCGCCGGCCACGGCGCGGGTGTACAGCTCGATGCGCGCGCCGCGCCGTCCGGTCAGAGCAGGTTCCACTGCAATCGTCCCTCGTCGAAGACCGTGCCCTCGCGACAGGCGAGTTCGTAGGTGTAGCCCTCGGCGTGCGCGGAGGAATCGACGGCCACCGCGCAACCGTTGCACACCGCGTACCCGCAGCCCATGACCGTTTCCAGTGACGCCCGCGCGGGGATGCCGGCCGCAGCGCAGACCGAGCCCACGGCCTCCATCATGGCCTCCGGCCCGCAGGTCAGCACGATGCCGGGGCGCTGCCGGGCGATGGAGTCGGTGAGCGCGGCGTCCACGCGGCCGCTGAAGCCCTCGCTGCCGTCGTCGGTGCAGAGCACCACGCGACCGTCCGCGGCCGCGGCCAGCCGGTCGGCGAGGGACAGGCGCGCTGCCGTGCGGGCTCCGAAGATCACGGTCACGTCGCCCAGACGCGGGTGGTTCTCTCGACGCCACTGGTCCAGCAGGAACAGGAACGGCGCCAACCCGTAGCCGCCGGCCACGCACACGATCGGGCCGTCGGGCAGGTCGCGGTCCATCGCGTGGCCCAGCGGCCCGACCAGTTGCAGCGTGTCGTCGGGCTTCAGCGAGCACAGCAGGCCACTGCCGACGCCCACCGGCATGAGCATGAACTCGACCTCGTCACGGCCGTCCTGCCGACGGCGCGAGCCCAGCAGGCTGAACGGGCGCGGCAGGATCGGAAAGCGCACGTCGTCGGTGCTGAGCATGGCGAACTGGCCGGCGCGCGCGGCGGGCCACTCGCCCTGGACTTCGAGCGCGATCCGATGGCAGCCGCCGGTCACGACGTCGTTGGACACGACGCGACCGGGGCGCGAGGCCATCGACGCGGTCGGAGGTGCGGCGGAGCTATCTTCCATGGGCGAGCGGATCCTATCATCGCGGCGCCTCCCACCCCCCTGGCCGCCCCGATGCTGCTGTCCCTCCACGGTGCCCTGCTCACCTGGCTGCTCGTCGCGCTGATCTGGAACTGGCGTGCCGGGGCGCGCGAAGGCGGTGGGCGCCACTGGGAGCGCTGGGTCGTCCTGCCCCTGCAGGTGATCGCGACCGGGGTGCTGCTGCGCGATCGCCTCGTGCCCCATGAGTCGAGCTGGCTGCTCGTGCCCGGCGTGGCCTACCTGTTCCCGCTGGCCTTCGCACCGGCCCTGCTCCAGAACCTGGCCGCGATCCGCGGGCGCGGGCCGCGGCTGATCGACATTCCCATCGTGCTGGCCAACGCAGGGCTGTTGCTGTGCACGGGGGTCGCGGCGCTGTCCCTGTCGGGCACGCGGCTCTCGCGGCCCGAGACGGTGCTGCTCTACGACTACTCGGTGCTCCAGATCCTGCTGGGCAACTCGCGTCTCGCGCTGGTGTCCACCCTGGCCTGGCACGTGCCGGTGCTGTGTCCGCGGCGCACGCCCACATCGGTGAGGCAGGTCGCCGTGGGCCTGGTGGTCCCGGCCGTGTGCGGGTTCGTCGCGATGATGCTGGTCGCCATGCACGCGCCGGCGGAACGGGTCATGGCGACGTTCGCGGGCGAGGAACCCGCACCGGCACACTGGGACCGCGATCTCCCCGGCGGCGTGTTCGTCCGCCCCGCGTCCTCCGACCTCGAGGACCCGGCCCGGTCGGCGCACGCTCCGGGAACGGTCCAGGCCTGGGTGCTGCCCGCCGACCACCCGGGGATCGACCTGCCCAGGGACCGGCGCGCGCTGGTGCTGGCCCTGCGGGCCCCGGACGACTGGGCCCTGTCGCGACCGGACCGCGCCGTGGCCCTGGCGGTCTTCAAGGACGGAGCCGAGCGCCTCGCCCGCATGCTGCGCCCGACGCTGCTGCTGCCCTTCCCCGATCCCGACGAAGCCGCGCTGATCCAGGCCGACCTGCGGCTGACCCCCGGCGAGTGGCGCGCCGCCTACGTCGAGGTCGCCGCCC
The DNA here is from genome assembly GCA_029259725.1 of Planctomycetota bacterium. Classification (GTDB taxonomy): domain Bacteria; phylum Planctomycetota; class B15-G4; order B15-G4; family B15-G4; genus JAJDER01. The sequence continues at coordinate 16,419 of JAJDER010000075.1, forward strand.
GCGTCCGCGCGGTCAGCCCCGAGACGCGCATCGGCTGCGCGCTCTCGACGGTGGGCGAGTTCACCCGCGGCCTCTACCGCGAGCTGGCCCGGGACACCGCGGCCGTGGACGTGCTCGGCCCGCGCCTCCAGCCGGGCGGCACGCACGAGGGCGTGAGCTCGCATCGATCGGGGGCCTGGTGGGCCGACTCCGTCACCGACACCTGGAACGACTGGCGCCGCGACCTGCCGCCGGCGCCCGCCCTCTGGGTCCTGGGCGCCGGGGCCTCGCACATGGCGTTCGGGCGCGCGGCCCAGGAGCGGTTCGTGGAGGGCTGCGTGGCCCGCGTCTCCGAGCGACCGTGGCTGGAAGGCCTGCTGATCGACGGCTGGCGCGATCGCGGCCACACCCTCGGCATCGCTTGGTCGAGGCATCTGGTGGGCGTGCTCGAGCGCCTGCCGGGCTGGGGCGACGATCGGTAGCATGGCCGGTTTCACCCCCGTCTGTCGGACGCCATGACCCGCTACGCCCGGACCTTCGCCGCACTCCTCGCCCCCGTCGTCGGCAAGCCCGTCGAGGAGGTCCTCTCCGGCATCGGCAAGCCGCCCAAGCCCGAGCTGGGGCACTTCGCCTACGCGTGCTTCCCGCTGGCCAAGGAGCGCAAGACGGCCCCACCGAAGATCGCGGCCGAGATCGCCGAGGCCGTGGCCGCCTCCATGGACGGCGGCGGCGCGCTGCGCGACGTGAAGGCGGTCGGCCCCTACGTCAACGTGTTCGTGGACGGCCGCACCGCCGCCCGCGAGATCCTGCCCGACGCGCTCACGCGCGGGGCCGACTTCGGCTGCAGCCAGCAGGGCGGCGGAGCCGCGGTCCCGGTGGACTTCAGCTCCCCCAACATCGCCAAACCCTTCGGCATCCACCACCTGCGCTCGACGGTCATCGGTCACGCCCTGGTGCGCATGCTGGCCGCCGCCGGCTACCGCCCCATCGGCATCAACCACATCGGCGACTGGGGCACGCAGTTCGGCCAGCTCCTCGCGATCTGGGAGATGGAGGGCGACGAGGAGCGACTGCGCTCCGAGGGCATCCACTACCTGCTCGAACTCTACGTGGACTTCAACAAGCGCCTCGAGGACCAACCGGAGCTGCGCGACGTGGCTCGCGAGCGGTTTCGTCGCCTGGAGTCCGGTGACGCCGAATGCCGGCGCCTGTGGTCCCTGTTCCGCGAGGCGTCGCTGGCCGAGTTCAACCGCGTCTACGCCCTGCTGGGCATCGCCTTCGACGACACCAAGGGCGAGAGCTTCTACGAGGACCTGATGGCGCCGGTGCTCGAGGAGCTGGCCGCCAAGGACCTGCTGCGGGAGAGCGAGGACGCCACGCTGGTGGAACTCGGCGACGAAGACCTGGGCACCGCGCTGGTCAAGAAGCGTGACGGGTCCACGCTGTACCTCACGCGCGACCTGGCCGCGGCGGACTACCGCTGGCGGACCTATCACTTCGACCGTGCGCTGTACGTGGTGGGCGGCGCGCAGTCGCTGCACTTCGCGCAGATGAAGCGAGTGCTCGAGCTGCTCGGCCGTGAGTGGCACGAACGGGTGATCCACACGCCCTTCGGCATGATGCGGTTCACGGACCGCAAGATGAGCACCCGCAAGGGCGACATCATCTACCTCGAGGAGGTGCTCGAGCGCGCCGTCGAACTCGCGCGCGAGACGATCGAGGCCGGCACGCGCGACAAGGACCGCGGGCTGCCCGACGACCTGGACACCTGCGCGCATCGCATCGGTGTCGGCGCGGTCGTGTTCAACGACCTCAAGAACCGGCGCGTGCGCGACGTCACCTTCAACTGGGATGACGTGCTCAACTTCGAGGGCGAGACGGGCCCGTACCTGCAGTACACCGCGGCGCGCATCGCCTCGATGGGCGACAAGCTCGGCCGACCGATCACGGCCCAGGTGGACTTCGCGACCCTCGACGGTCCGGGTGAGACGCAGCTGCTGCTCGCCATCGACGGCCTGGAGGCGGCGCTGCTGCGCGGCGTGGAGGCCAGCGAGCCCAGCTACGTGGCCGATCAGCTGCTGGAGATCGCCCAGCGTTTCTCGACGCTCTACGCTCGCCGGGACTGGAAGGTCATCTCGGCCGACGACGGCCTCTCCGACGCGCGCATGTTGCTGGCCACGGCCACGCGCCAGGCCTTGCTCAACGGCCTCGGCTGGCTCGGGATCGAGGTCCCCGACCGCATGTAGTGCCCCCGGCGCGTCGGGCGGATATGCTTCGGCGCGCCCTCTCCCCGGAGCCCCTCGATGACGCTCGAGACCTACATCCGCGACATCCACGATTTCCCCAAGCCGGGCATCGTGTTCAAGGACATCACTCCGCTGCTCGGATCGCCGGAGGGTTTCGCGCTCTGCATCGACGCGTTCAAGTCCAAGCTCGAGGGCGTGGCCTGCGACAAGATCGTCGGCATCGAATCGCGCGGGTTCCTGTTCGGCACGACCCTGGCGCACCAGCTGGGCGTGGGCTTCGTGCCCGTCCGCAAGCCCGGGAAGCTGCCCTACGACGTCGTCAGCCAGGAGTACGCGCTCGAGTACGGCACCGACAAGATCGAGATGCACACCGACGCGATCTCCAAGGGCGAGGCCGTCGTGGTCATCGATGACCTGATCGCGACCGGGGGCACCGCCGCCGCCGCCTGTGAGTTGATCGAGCAGGTCGGCGGTCGGGTCTCCGCGCTCGCCTTCGTCATCGCCCTGGACTTCCTCCCCTGGCGGGACAAGCTCGGTCCGCGTGACGTCCGGTCCCTGTTGAGCTACGCATAGCGACCCTGGTCCGGGGACGCCTCCTCGCGAGCGGCCCCTCCCGGCCCGGGAAGCACGTTCTGCAGGCTTCCTCCCAGGCCTTGCTTGCCCATCGCCCCACGCCTCGTATTCTGCCCTTATCGAAGCCCCCCCGATTACCGATAGAGTCCATGGCCCCCGTCTCCCCGACCTCGAGCACCCCGATGTCCAGTCGCTTCAAGGACAAGCTGAAGAAGATCCGGGACGACAGCGCGAAGCGCGGTCAGTCCGATCTCCAGACGCGCTCGGACGAAGACCTGCAAAGGTCCGAGCGCACCGTGATGGCCTTTGAATTCCGTGAGAAGGTCGAAGCCCTCATCGAGGAATTCGTCGAGAATTTCAGGGCGGAAGCCCCTGGGTTCGTTCTCAACCGCGGGTTCTTCGAAGGCAAGTACATGCTGGCCTTGCGGCAGGACGAGGCCATCCAGGACGACCACGGCGGCGAGCACAGCTACTTCTCGCGCGTCATGTTCTTGATCGATCCGCACGCCCAGGACCACGAGATCGTGCTGCAGTGCCGGAAGACGCTCCGGAACGCCGATCTGGAGACCGCCTTCAACCGCGGCCCGATGGTGGAAGCCACGCTGGCGACCATGGCCGCGTTCATCGAGGAGCAGTTCCTGGGCTTTGCCGAGGGCTACTTCACCGACGCCGACTCGCCGAAGGCCACCATCGAGGGCTGATCCCCAGGTCCTGCTTCCTCGCGTCATCGGACGCCGGGTTCCCGCTGGGAGCCCGGCGTTCGTCGTTGCGGGCCGCCTGGGACCGCGCGGATCGCTAGAAACAGCCTGGGCCGGCGTCAGCGTTCGCCCGGGGCCCCAGCTTCCCCGTCCCCGCGCCGGTTTCGGATCCGCTCTCAAGTCACCCCGGAGTCGAAGCCGAAACACCCCTTCACGGCTGTCCTCCCCGACGGAACCCGGCTTCACGCCGACACGATCGCATCAACCGCGATCCATCCCTCGCCTCCCTCGGGTGCCCGCCGCGTAGATTTCCATCGCCAGATTGTACAGTTTGTACAAGTTGCACCGATGGTATCGCTGTCGGAGTCGAAAGCCCTGGGCAGAAGGGGCTCTCGACCGTGGGCAAACCGCCTGGAAAGGCGGGGCGCAAAGCTAGAGGGCCCGACCCCGCACGCGCGGATGGGCAGCCAGTTGCACGACGGAGAGGGACATGCCTGCAATCAAGGCCACGAGCAAGACGAGTGCCAAGGCCGCCACGGCCACCCGCACCGGCAAGAAGGTGCCGGCCGCCCGCCGCCAGGTCACGGAGGCCGTCAAGGCCACCCGCGCCTCCAAGGCCGGCAACACCGTGAAGGTCGAGAAGAAGAAGGTCGCCTCCAAGAAGGCCGCCCCCGCCAGGCGCGGCAAGGTCCGCGGCGAGCTCAACGGCCCCAACGAGCAGCTCTGGAAGGACTACCAGAAGACCGGTGACCCCTCCTTGCGCAACACGCTCATGGAGATGTACCTGCCGGTGGTGGACTTCATCGCCGAGCGCCTGCTGCTCACGCTGCCCCGCAGCATCGACGTCGACGACCTGAAGAGCGCCGGCCTGTTCGGCCTGATGGACGCGATCGACGGGTTCGAGCTCGCGCGCGGCATCAAGTTCAAGACCTACTGCAGCACCCGCATTCGCGGCGCGATCCTCGACGAACTGCGCAGCCAGGACTGGGTTCCGCGTCTGGTGCGCCTGCGCGCCCACCAGATCGCCCGGGCCCAGGCCGCGCTCGAGGCCCGCCACGGCCGCGCCCCGACGCACGCCGAAATGGCGCGCGAGATGGACGTGCCCATGGCGGACTACCTGGCCATGACCGAGGAGGCCAAGGCCCACACGGTGCGCTCGCTGTCCGAGACCTGGGACGACGGGAGCGGTGACCAGGCCGCCGAGAAGATCGACTTCCTGCGCGATCAGGGCGCGCCGGACCCCGCCGACATCCTCAATCAGGAGGACGTCATGCGGGCCATCATCCGGTCCCTGAACCGGCGCGAGAAGCAGATCATCCTGATGTACTACCGCGACGGCCTGACCATGAAGCAGATCGGCGAGGTGCTCAGCCTGACCGAGTCGCGTGTCTGCCAGATCCACAGCAACGTGATGAAGAAGCTGAAGGTGCACCTCGAGGTCGCGCACGAACGCCTGCTGCTCTGAGGCCGGAAGTCCCCTCCGAACGGAGGGGCGACGGCGGCCGCGTCGTCGCTCCCCCACCCCGCGCGGGGTCCGGTCAGCTGCCCGGGCCCCGCGCGACGCGTTTCGGCGAGGGTCTGCTACGGTCGCGGCGTGATGCCATCCGAGACACCGACACCCGCGGTTGCTGGACACCACGTGGTGCACCGAGCGGTACTGGACTCGACCAATCGGTTCGGCTGTGAAGGCGTCGCCGACGGGAGCCTGACCTCCGGCGCCGTGATCGTCGCCGATGTGCAGACGGCCGGCCGCGGTCGACGCGGTCGGGCGTGGATCACGGTCCCCGGACGGTCCCTGGCCGCCTCCTTCGTGATCCGCCCTCCGGATCTGGCGCGCCCCGCGCGCCTGGCCCTGATCGCGGGTGTGGCCGCCGCCCGAGCCCTGGAGTCGCTGGGGAGTCCCGACCTGTCCTTGAAGTGGCCCAACGACTTGATGCGAGACCAGCGCAAACTGGGCGGCCTGCTCATCGAAGCCGCACGCCCCCCGTCGGGTGAGCCCCTCCAGGTCCTGGGCTTCGGTCTCAACCTGGCCCTGTCGCCCGGCGATCTCCCGCCCGCGCTGCAGGCCACGGTCACGGATGCGGGCCTGCCGCCCCGAGACGGAGACGGACCGTCGCTGCGAGACGTCGTCCTGTCGGCCCTGGCGACCGAACTGGATCGCGCACTTGCGGCGGTGGGCACGCCGCACGACGCGGAACTCGGCGAGGAGTACCGTCGCCGCTCGTGGCTCACCGGTCGGCGCGTGCGTCTCATCGATGCGGGCACCCTCTGCACCGGTGTCGTCGAGGACGTCACTCGCGACGGCGACCTGATCCTGGACGGCCGCCTGATCCTGGCCGAAACGGCCGGCGAGGTGCGGCCCGCCGAGTGAGCCGGCACGCGTGACTCCTGCCCGCGCCTTTGGACCCGCCGTGTCCGGACTCCTATACTCGCCGGGCTAGCACCCGGGCCCAAAAGCCCGGCTCCCCACCAGGGCTCCGAGTTCGGTCTTCACCGAGACTCCCGCCCACCCATCTGAAGGGAAGGGTCATGAGCACCCCCCGCCTGGACGGCCGCGCCCCCGGCGCCATCCGGCCGATGCGTTTCACCCGCCACTGGCTGCCCAGCGTGCCCGGCTCGGTGCTGGTCGAGTGCGGCCGCACGCGCGTGTTGTGCACCGCCATCGTCGAGGACGGTGTGCCCGGCTTCCTCAAGGACAGCCCCGAGGGCTGGGTCACGGCCGAGTACGCGATGCTGCCCGGCTCCACCGGAAACCGCCGGCAGCGCGAGCGCGGCATCAGGCAGGACGGTCGCTCGATCGAGATCCAGAGGCTCATCGGCCGCGCGCTGCGGTGCGTGGTGGATCGCAAGGCGCTCAAGGGCCGCACCGCCTGGGTCGACTGCGACGTGCTCTCGGCCGACGGCGGGACACGCACCGCGTCCATCAACGCCGCCTACGTCGCGCTGCACGACGCGTTCACGGCGGCCAAGGAGAACGGCGGCCTGAAGCGTTGGCCGCTGATCGACAGCCTGCAGGCGGTCAGCGTCGGGCTGGTCGAGGGCGAGGGCCTCGTGGACCTCAGCTACTACGAGGACAGTTCCGCCGAGGTCGACATGAACCTCATCATGACCGGCAGCGAGAAGATCATCGAGGTCAACGGCGGGGCCGAACAACAGCCCTTCGAACTCACCCAGTTCGAGGAGCTGGTCGAACTCGGTCGCGCCGGTCGCCGCCAGGTCGACGCCGCCCAGCAGGCCGCGCTGAAGTCGTGACCACGCTGCTCGTCGCCACGACCAACGCGGGCAAGCGCGCCGAGCTGGCCGCGTTGTTGCAGCCGCTCGGGTTCACGGTCGAGGATCTCTCGGCCTGGCCCGACGTGCCCGAGGCCGTGGAGGACGGGCTGACCTTCGCCGAGAACGCGCGGCTCAAGGCGCGGCACTACGCCGCCGCCACGGGGCGCGCGGTGCTCGCCGACGATTCGGGCCTGGCCGTGGACGCCCTGACCGGCGACCCCGGCGTGCGCTCGGCGCGCTACGCAGGCGAGCCGTGCGACGACACCCGCAACCTGGCGCTGCTGGTCGAACGCATGGCCGACGACCCCGATCGCCGCGCGCGGTTCGTGTGCGCGCTCTGCCTGATCCGCGAGGACGGCTCCGTGCTCGAGACCGAAGGCCGCTGCGAAGGCACGCTGCTCGACGCGCCTCGCGGCGAGGGCGGCTTCGGCTACGACCCCCTCTTCGTGCCCGACGACACCCGCGCCCACGGCCGCAGCTTCGCCGAGATGACCCGGGACGAGAAGGCCGCCTTCAGCCACCGCGGCCGCGCCCTGGCCTCGCTCGGCAAGCGCCTGCACGACGAGCTGCCGGAGAGCCTCACGCCGTGAAGCAGGAGCTGATCCGCAACTTCTCGATCATCGCGCACATCGACCACGGCAAGAGCACGCTGGCGGACCGGCTGCTGGAGCTCACGCGGACGGTCGAGCTGCGCGACAAGCGCGCTCAGCTGCTGGACTCGATGGACCTGGAGCGCGAGCGCGGCATCACGATCAAGGCCGCCGCCGCCTCCATGGAGTACGAGAAGGACGGCCAGAGCTACCGCCTCAACCTGATCGACACCCCCGGCCACGTGGACTTCAACTACGAGGTCGAGCGCAGCCTGCAGGCCTGCGAGGGCGCGTTGCTGCTGGTGGACGCGACGCAGGGCGTCGAGGCGCAGACCGTGCACAACACGGTGCTGGCCGACAACGCGGGACTCACGATCATCCCCGTGATCAACAAGATCGACGTGGGCTCGGCGCGCCCCGAGGCGGTCTCCGAGGAGATCGAGAACGTGCTCACCATCGAGCGCGAGCGCTGCATCGGCGTGTCGGCCAAGACCGGCGAAGGCGTGCTGGCGCTGCTCGACCGCATCGTGGACGAGATCCCGCCGCCCGCGGGAAACCCCGAGGGCACGCTGCGCGCGCTCATCTACGACGCCGAGTTCAACGACTACCGCGGCGTCATCGTGCACGTGCGCATCGTCGATGGCTCGCTGAACGCCGGTGACAGGATCCGCATGAAGGCCGGCGGCACGCGCCACGAAGCGCTGGAGCTGGGCCTGTTCCGCCCGCAGATGGTGCCGTGCAAGACCCTGGGGACCGGCGAGGTCGGCTACCTGATCGCCAACATCAAGACCCTCGCCGACGTGCGCGTCGGTGACACGGTGATGCTCGACAAGGACAGCACCTCGGTGGCCCTGCCGGGCTACCGCCCCGCGCGCTCGATGGTCTTCTGCGGCATCTACCCGACGGCGAACAAGGACTTCGACATCCTGCGCACGGCCCTCGAGCGCCTGCAGCTGAACGACGCCGCCTTCACCTTCGCGCCCGAGACCTCCGATGCCCTGGGCTTCGGCTTCCGCTGCGGGTTCCTCGGTCTGCTGCACATGGAGATCGTGCAGGAGCGACTCGAGCGCGAGAGCCACGTCGACATCGTGCAGACCGCGCCCAACGTGACCTACGAGGTGGTGCTCAAGGACGGCACCATCCGGCGCCTGGACTCGCCCAGCCAGCTGCCCGACGTGATGCAGGTCGAGGCGCTGCGCGAGCCCATGGTCAAGCTCGACATCGTCACGCCCGACGAGCACATCGGCTCGATCATGAAGCTGGCCATCGAGCGCCGCGGCAAGTTCCTGCATCGGGAGTACCTGGGGCCGGGGCGCGTGATCATCGGTTTCCGCATCCCCTTGTCGGAGATCATCTTCGACTTCTTCGACCGCCTGAAGTCGGCCACCCGCGGCTACGCGACCATGGACTACGAGTTCGACGGCTTCGACGTCGACGACCTGGTCAAGATGCGCATCCTGGTCAACGGCGAGGAGGTCGACGCGCTCAGCGCCATCGTGCACCGCGACCAGGCCTCGCCCAAGGGACGCTCGATCATCAAGGTGCTGCGCAAGGAGATCCCGCGGCACCTGTTCAAGGTCGCGCTCCAGGCGGCCATCGGCGGGAAGATCGTCGCCCGGGAGGACATCGCCCCGCTGCGCAAGGACGTGACCTCCAAGTGCTACGGCGGCGACATCAGCCGCAAGCGCAAGCTGCTCGAGAAGCAGAAGGCCGGCAAGAAGCGCATGAAGATGGTGGGCTCGGTGGAGATCCCGCAGAAGGCGTTCTTCGCGGTGCTCAAGGGGCCGGACGACTAGGCAGCCCCACGGTTTCGCGACGGGTCGACCAAGGCCCGCCCACCGGGAGACACCGATCGTCCGCGCGGCGGGCCCTCACGGCATGGATCGCCCCCGCCGGAACGGTATCTTGCAGGCAGATCGGCCCATCCCGGGCCCGGGACCTCCTCGTTGAACACCAAGACCCGCCCCGCCGACCTGTGGTTCACGGAGCAGCTGGAGGCCGTGGCGATCGCCATCGCGATGGCCCTGGTGCTGAAGTTCTTCGTGATCGAGGCCTACCAGATCCCGTCGGGCTCGATGCAGCCCACGATCCTGGGCGACCCCGCGACGGGCATCCACGACCGCGTGCTGGCGGACAAGCTCTGCACCATGCTGCGCGACCCGCGCCGCTGGGAAGTGATGATCTTCCGCTTCCCGCTCGACGAGCGGCGGTTGTACGTGAAGCGCATCGTGGGGCTGCCGGGCGAGACCCTCGAGATCGAGGGCGGCGACGTCTGGATCGACGGGCGCATCGCCCGCAAGCCCGACCACGTCAACGACTCGGTGCTCAAGACGGTCTTCGAACCGCTCGACGACGGCATCGACCTCGGCCGCGCCTTCGACAACGGCACGGGCGTGATCCTCAGCGGCTCCTCGGCCACCTTCGCGGCGGACACCGACGGCACGCTGAAGCTCAGGCAGCCGGTCAAGGACCACTTCCTGCACGGCTACGATCCGGACTGGGGCATCAGCAACCAGCCCTGGGCGCGCTACCCGGTCGCCGACCTGGAGCTGTCGGTCACGGCGACGCTCGAGCAGGGAGCCGAGGCGCTCCGGTTGAGCAAGATCGACGACGAGGGCACGCTGCTGTTCGAGTTCGGCGCCGAGGGTCCGGACGCGGAGTTCCGCCTGTCCCGCGTGCCCGCCGGCGGCGGCGAGGCGAACGCGTTGGTCACGATCGCCACCCGGGGCCTGCCCGTCGGTCGCCCGGTCCGGATCGTCGCCCGCGACGTGGACCGCCGCATCGTGCTCTGGGTCGACGGGGACGAATGGCTGCGCCTCGACGACGACGAGACCGGCCCGCGCCGCGCCGCGCCGAAGCTGGCCTCGGTCGAGATCGACGTGGAGGGTGCCGGCCGCGTCGAGGACGTCCTGCTGCGCCGCGACATCTACTACCTGCGGCGCGGCCCCGGTCGCTGGGAGATCCCCGAGGACAGCTACTTCGGGCTGGGCGACAACACCCAGGGCTCCCTCGACGGCCGCCAGTGGAGCACGCTCACCTACACCCTCGCCGACGGACGCGTCCTGACCGGGTTCGACTTCCCGACCCCGCCGGGGCAGGTGCCGCGCCCCGACGCCAACCCGGCCACGCTCGCGGGCGGCAAGCTGCGCTTCGCCGACATCCACGGCGATGAGTTCACCTTCTCGCGCGACGAGATCGTCGACGAGTCCGGCGACTACGCCCACTTCATCCACGAACGCTACCTGCTCGGCAAGGCCGTCGCCGTCTTCTGGCCCGTGCCGCCGATGGGGCCGTTCCGCTGGAAGCTGATCCGCTAGGGGACGCCGTGTCGCTGCTGACCGTCAAGGGACTCGTCAAGGTGTACGGAGAACGCACCGTCGTGGACGACGTGTCCTTCGAGGTCGACGAGGGGGAGATCGTCGGACTGCTCGGCCCCAACGGCGCCGGCAAGACGACGACGTTCCGCATGACCGTCGGCATGATCAAGCCGGACGCCGGCCGGGTGCGCTTCGAGGGCCAGGACGTCACGCGCATGCCGATGTACAAGCGCGCGCGACTGGGCATCGGCTACCTCAGCCAGGAACCGTCGATCTTCCGGCACCTCACGGTGAAGGAGAACCTCCTCGCCGTGCTCGAGGCCCGCGGCTTCGGGCACGACGAGCGCACCGAGCGCACCGAGGAGTTGCTCGACGAGTTCGGCATCGAGCAGGTGGCGGCCTCGATCGCGTCGACCTTGTCCGGCGGTGAGCGCCGCCGGCTGGAGTTGGCGCGCACGCTGGCGCTGGAGCCGCGCCTGATCCTGCTCGACGAGCCCTTCAGCGGCGTGGACCCGATCGCCGTCGAGGACATCCAGGAGTTGCTCTTCGGCCTGCGCAACCGCGGGATCGGCGTGCTCATCACCGACCATGCCGTGCGCGAGACGCTCGGCACCACCGATCGCGCGTACATCATCTACGAGGGCGGCATCTTCCGGCACGGCGACACGGCCACCCTGGCCCGCGATCCCAAGGTCAAGGCGGTCTATCTCGGCGAGACCTTCAGCATGGAACGCGTCGAGGCTCCGGCGGCGCGCGAGCGGGTCGGGCGGCCTGGCGCCAAGAAGCGTGCCACGGAGCGCGCGGCACGCCCGGCCAAGAGCGCGCCGGACACCGCGCCGGACATCGCGCCGGACATCGCACCGGACACCGCGCCGACGACCGGGAGCGAGAAGCCGAGCGAGGACGAGATCCTGCTCACCGGCGACGTGGAGGACACGGCCGAAGCCCCGCGCCAGCGCAACGAGCGCAGCGCCCAGCCTCTCGGCACCGCCGGCCGCGAGGCCGCGGCCGCTCGACGCAGCGAGTCGCGGCGACGCGCCGCCACACGACGCAAGCTCGCTCGCGACGGCCCGAACCCACCCGAACCCAAGGAGGACGACCATTGAGGACCGCGTCGCACTGGCTCAGCCTGGAACGTTCGGCCGTGCTGGTGGTCGACGACGAGCCCGGCATCCGCCGCATGGTCAGTGCCTTCCTCACGCGCGAAGGCCACGCGGTCGTGACCGCCGCCAACCTGCCCGAGGCGCGCAACCACCTGGCGGGGCGCGACATCCTGGTCGTGCTCGCCGACATCACGCTCGCCGCCGGAGAGTCCGGCCTGGACCTCCTGGCCGAGGTGCGCCGAGAGCACCCCGACCTCGACGTGATGATGATGACGGCCAACGGCGACCTCGGGTCCGCGGTCGAGTCCGTCAAGCAGGGCGCCTACGATTACCTCTGCAAGCCCTTCCCGCTCGAGATGCTCAAGGCCGCCGTGGACCGCGCCGTGGAGCGTCGCCGGCTGCGCGCCAAGGCCCAGATGCTCGAGCGACTCGAGGGCCGCTTCGCCGCGGACCAGGAGAACATGGAGGAGTTCCTGGTCTCCATGGCCACGGTCATCGACGCCAAGAGCCGCTACACGGCGGTGCACAGCCAGCGCGTGAGCGAGCTCGCCCGCCTGCTCGGCCGCGCGCTGCATCTCGACGAGGACCGCGTGCAGCTCGTCGCCCTCGGGGGGCGCCTCCACGACATCGGCAAGATCGGGACACCGGACGCGATCCTCGACAAGCCCGGCGCGCTGACCCGTGCCGAGTACCTGGAGATCCAGCGGCATCCCGCCATCGGCGACGACCTGGTCGCGCCGATCCGCACCATGCAGGCGCTGCGCCCGATGATCCGCTGGCACCACGAGACCCTGGACGGCACCGGCTATCCCGACGGCCTGCCCGGAGACCGGGTGCCGCTCGAAGCCTGGATCGTGAAGGTCGCCGACTTCTGGGAGGCGATCACCAGTCGGCGTCCCTACCGCGATCCGATGCCGCTGCCCATCGCCGTCAAGGTGCTCCGCGAGGAGGGCGGCAAGCGCATCCCGCGGGACATCGTCGAGACCTTCCTGGAGGCGATCCAGGACGCACCCGTGGCCCTGCCCACCGGCCCCGCCTGACGCGGCGGGCGCGCCCTCGGGCCAGGTTGCGCCCGGCCCCCGATTCTGCGACCCTGCCGGGCTGATTTTCGCCTCCAAAACGGGCTCTCCGAGACCCGTCCCGGACACCCTCCCCATGAAGATCGTGGTCTGCGTCAAGCGCGTCCCCTCGACGGACTCGCGCATCAAGATCGCCGCCGACGGCACCTCGCTCGACACCTCGTCGATCGAGTGGATCCTGAGCCCCTACGACGAGTTCGCGCTCGAGACCGCGCTGCGCATCAAGGACGCCGCGACCGACACCGAGGTCGTCGTGCTGTGTCTCGGGCCGTCCGACGCCACCAAGGAGCTGCGCACCTGCCTGGCCCTGGGTGCCGACCGCGCGATCCACCTCGAGGACGACGGCGCAAGCCGGCACGACGCGCAGGTCACCTCGGGGCTGCTGGCCGAGGCGATCGCAGCCGAGGCTCCCGAGCTGGTCCTGTGTGGCAAGCTCGCCGCGGACAGCGACCAGGGTCAGGTCGGCCTGCTGCTCAGCTATCGGTTGGGCTTTCCCTGCGTGACCGAAGCGCGCGAGCTGACCGCCGCGGACGGCAAGGTCACCGCCAAGCGCGCCGCCGGCGGCGGCACGAGCGAGATCTGGGAGCTGCCCCTGCCCGCGCTGGTCACGATCACCAAGGGCGAGCACGAGCCGCGCTACGCGTCGCTCAAGGGCATCATGGCTGCGAAGAAGAAGCCCATCGACGCGTCCGACGTGAGCGCGCCGGCCGAGACCCTCCGGGTGACGCTGATGGAGCTGCCCGCGGAGCGGCAAGCCGGTCGGATCGTGGGCGAAGGCGCCGAGGCGGTGGGCGAGTTGGTGCGCTTGCTGCGCGAGGAAGCCAAGGTCATCTGAGTCCGGCCTCGGGGCCCCGCGCTCCGAGCGTCCGGTGATGCGCGCCCCCGGCGCGCGACGGAACACCGCAGAGAGCAGGAGCAGCACAGTGGCTGGTGAGATCCTCGTCGTCGCCGATCAGACCGACGGCACCGTGAAGCGTCCCTCCCTCGAGGCCATGACCGCCGGGGCGACGCTCGCCGCCGCCCACGGCTGTGGCACGCTGGCCGTCGTGGCCGGGCCCGGCGCCGCCGATGCCGCCGCTGCGCTCGGGACCCACGGCGCCGCCGCCGTCGTCACCCTGGATGTCGACACCGCCGATCGCGCGGCCTGGGCCGAAGCCGTCGCCGGCGTCGTGTCCGAGCGCAAGCCGGCCGCGGTGATCCTCGCGCACACCGCCGTGGGCAAGGAGCTGGGGCCGCGCCTCGCGGGTCTGCTCGAGGCGCCGCTGGCGTCCGACTGCATCGCGCTCGAGGCCGAGGGTGGCGCTCTCATCGCCCGTCGACCGGTGTTCGCCGGCAAGGCCCTGGTGAGCGTGACCGGCACCGGCGAAGTGTTGATCGCCACCGTGCGACCCAACGCCTTCGCGGCCAAGGAGAACGCCGCGGCCGGCACGGTCGAGGCCGGCACCGTCGCACCCGCCACGCGTGGGCTCGGCGCGGTGCTGAAGGAGATCCTGGCCTCCGCCGAGAAGAAGATCGAGCTGACCGAGGCCGGCATCGTCGTCTCCGGCGGCCGCGGCCTGAAGGGGCCCGAACACTTCGGCATGATCGAAGACCTGGCCTCCGCGCTGGGCGCCGCGGTCGGCGCCTCGCGCGCGGTCGTGGACGCGGGCTGGCGGCCGCACAGCGAGCAGGTCGGCCAGACCGGCAAGACCGTGTCGCCGCAGCTGTACATCGCCGTGGCCATCAGCGGCGCCATCCAGCACCTGGCCGGCATGCGCACCAGCAAGTACATCGTCGCCATCAACAAGGACGCCGAGGCGCCGATCTTCAAGCTGGCTGACTACGGCATCGTGGGTGACGCCTTCGAGGTCGTGCCGAGGCTCACGGAGGCCGTGATCGCGCTGAAGGCCCAGGGCTGACCGGCACGGCTCCCTGAGACGCAAGCCGCGCGGAGCCCACCCCCGGTGGACCCCGCGCGAGACCCGCGACGACGGGCTCCCCCGCCGTGGTGGCGACACGGCGAGAGCGCCCGGCGCGTCCTGCTAGCTAGCCTGGACTTCTCACCAGCTTCGTCGCGAGGGGGCGCCAGGGCCTTCGTGGCAAGGAGCAGCGGCGTGGTCGACGCGGAGGCGGGGTGCACACCCCGTCGAGCATCGACCGCGCCGCTCGACGCAGCCATGGAGGTCC
>JAJDER010000076.1 GCA_029259725.1 Planctomycetota bacterium
GCCCTTGTCGCGGAAGATGCGGTCGAACTCCGCGCTGGCCAGGGCCCCCGCACCCGCACCGTGGTACTGGTCCACCAGGTTGCTCGCCAGCGCGGCCTTCGCGAGACGCGGCGAGCCCCCCAGCACCTCGGCCGCGCGCGCACCATCCAGCGAGGACACCAGCCGGAACCAATCGCCCATGAGCTCATCGGGCACGCTCATGGCCTTGCCGAACATGTCGCGCGGCGAGTCGGTGAGGCCGATCGCATTGCCCAGGCTCTTGGACATCTTCTGAACACCGTCGAGGCCGACGAGCAGGGGCAGCGTCACGCAGACTTGCGGCGGCAGGCCCGCACCACGCATGAGGTCGCGGCCGACGAGCAGGTTGAAGGTCTGATCGGACCCGCCGATCTCGACGTCGGCACGGACCTCCACCGAGTCGTGGCCCTGCATCAGTGGGTAGAGGAACTCGTGGATCGAGATCGGCTGGCCGGCCTTGTAACGCGTGTCGAAGGTGTCGCGCTCGAGCATGCGGGCCACGGTCATCTGCGCCGACAGCCCGATCGCGTCCATGAAGCTCATACCGTCGAACCACTGGCTGTTGAAGACGACCTCGACACGGTCC
Organism: Planctomycetota bacterium; assembly: GCA_029259725.1. Classification (GTDB taxonomy): domain Bacteria; phylum Planctomycetota; class B15-G4; order B15-G4; family B15-G4; genus JAJDER01. Next base: position 605 of record JAJDER010000076.1, read on the forward strand.
ATGGCGAGCACCAGCGCGGCCTGGTCCAGATAGGTCCTGGCGTTGGCCGCGACCTCATCGCGCGTCAGCTGCGGGCGCGTCTTGTTCTTGCCCGTCGGGTCCCCGACCATCGCCGTCGCCGCGCCGATGATGAGGACCGGCACGTGTCCCGCGTCCTGCCAGCGACGCAGGTAGCGGAGCACGACCGTGTGCCCCACGTGCAGGTCGGCCGAGGAGGGGTCCACGCCGAGCTTGACGCGCAGCGGCCGGTCCTCGCGCAGCTTGGCGGCCAGGTCCTCGCGCGTGTGGCACGTCACCGTGTGGGCCAGCAGGGCATCGACGTCGGTCACGACTGGCTCTCTCCTGGTCTCGTGCGGGCCCGGGCGCGGGTCACGGCTGTTGCTGGGCCCACCAATCCTGCCATCGACCGACGTCGCGGCCATGACTGACACGCGTCAGATAGACGAGTCCGGCCACCGCGCCGTCCCGGACCAGGACGTCGAGGCTCTCGTCCCCGAGCACCGCCACGAGCTGGTCGACCGTGTCCACCAGCCGCTCGTCCGGGCCCGAGGCCGCCCAGAGGAAGGTCTCCTCGGGGGTCGAGTCCGACGGCCAGAGGTCGGGGCGCTCCACGGGCCGCTCGGTGGCGAAGGTCTGCAACTCCACCGTCGGGAAGACCACCGGCCGGCCGCCGTTGCGGCGCAGCTCCCCCTCCACCAGGTCCACCGGATGCAGCACGACGGTGATCTCGACCCTGCGGGCCAGGACATCGGGCGGGGCGGGCAGCTCGATCAGGAAGGCGCGGCTCAGCGGCACCTCCGCCGTCGCCCATTCATCGGGCCCCCATTCGCGGGAGTCGACCAGGGTCTTGCCGGAGCTGAGCGGCCCGCGTCCCGGATAGTCGACGTAGCTCACCCGGGTGATGATCCGCGCGTTGTCGCCCGGTTCGCCTCGCGGCCGCATGCCGTGGACGAGGACCGGATCGGGGCCCAGGGGCGCCAGCTCGGTGGTCAGGACGAGTTGGTGCGCCAGCCCGGCCTCGTACGTCGCCAGCTCGACCCGGGCCATCAGGGCCAGGTCCCCGAGCGGCACATGCATCCGGGGCGGGGACGCCGGAGCGTGGCACGCCGTCACGAGCGACAGCAGGACCGCGGCACCGGACAGCACCGCGGCCCTCCCGGAGCGCTCAGCCGTCCTGCTTCTCCTCACCCTGCGCTTCTCCAGCCTCACCCTTGTCGGATCCGGCCTCGGCCGCCACCGGCTCGGTGTCCGTCGCGGACTCGCCGTCGGCGTCCGACGCGTCGTCGGCTCCGGCCCGGGCCGCACCCTGTCCAGCACCGTCATCGGCACCGTCACCGTCATCGGCGTCGGCGTCGGCACCACCGGCTTCTGCCGTGGCGCCCTCGTCAGCGGCCGCGGCGGTGACCTCGGGCTCGCCCCTCTCGATCCGCAGCTTCTCCTTCTCCTCCATCTCGGTGAGATGGCTGTGCTGCGGCACGCCGATCATGGACAGGCCGATCTTGCGCTCCTCGGTGTCGACCTTGAGGACGCGCACGTCGACCATCTGGCCCACCTCGACCACCTCGTCCGGGCTCTCGACCTTCTTGTCGGTCAGCTCGGAGATGTGCAGCAGGCCCTCGAGCCCGTCCTCGAGCGCGACGAACACGCCGAAGTTGGTGAACTTGGACACGCGGCCGGCCACGATGTCGCCCGGGCCGTAACGGCGCGGGATCTCGTCCTGCCACGGGTCCTGCTCGAGCTGCTTCATGCCGAGCGCGACGCGGCGCTTCTCGGTGTCGACGCTGAGCACCACCGCCCGGACGTTCTCGCCCTTGGTGAGCACCTCGCTCGGGTGGTTGACCTTCTTGGTCCAGCTCATGTCGCTGACGTGGAGCAGGCCGTCGATGCCCTCCTCGATCTCGATGAAGGCGCCGTAGTTGGTCAGGTTGCGCACCATGCCCTCGATGATCGTGCCCACCGGGTAGCGATCCTCGACCTCGGTCCACGGGTTGACCTCGGTCTGCTTCATGCCGAGCGAGATCTCCTGCTTGTCCTTGTCGATGTCGAGCACCACCACCTCGACGCCCTGGCCGATCTCGACCAGCTCGCTGGGGTGGTTGATGCGGCGCGTCCAGCTCATCTCGGAGATGTGCACCAGGCCCTCGATGCCGTCCTCGAGCTTCACGAAGGCGCCGTAGGGCATGATGTTCACGACCTCGCCGGTCACGCGGCCGCCGATCGGGTACTTGCGCTCGATCTCCTCCCAGGGAGAGGCCTCGAGCTGCTTGAGGCCCAGCGCGATGCGGTTCCGCTCGCGGTCGAAGCGGAGCACCTTGACCTCCAGCTTCTCCTCCAGCTTGACCACCTCGCTGGGGTGGTTGACGCGGCCCCAGGACATGTCGGTGATGTGCAGCAGGCCGTCGACGCCGCCGATGTCGAGGAACGCGCCGAAGTCGGCGATGTTCTTGACCACGCCCTGACGGACCTGACCCTCCTCGAGGGTCTTGAGCACTTCGTCGCGCAGCGTGTTGCGACGCTCCTCGAGCAGCTTGCGGCGACTCACGACGACGTTCATGCGCTCGCGGTCGATCTTGATGATCTTGCACTCGAGGTCGCGACCGATGAACACGTTGACGTCCGGCACGCGGCGGATGTCGATCTGGCTGGCAGGCAGGAAGACCGGCACACCCTCGACGTCGAGCAACAGGCCGCCCTTGATCTTGCGGGTGGCCATGCCCTTGATGATGTCGCCTTCGCCGTGGCTCTGGACCAGGCGTTCCCAGCCACGCAGGCGCGAGGCCTTGCGCATGCTGAGCAGGTAGAGGCTCTGGTTCTCGTCGAGCCCCTCGATGAGCACTTCGACCTCGCTGCCGATCTCGGGCTCTTCGCCCTCCTCGAACTCGTACAGCGGGACGACACCCTCGGCCTTGTAGCCGATGTCCACCATGACGTCTTCGTTGACGACGCGGAGCAGCGTGCCCCGGATGATGGCGTTGGGCGTGAAGTCCTTGACGGACCCCTCGTACATCTCGTCCACCTGGGCGGTGGCCAGGCCGCCGAGCGCCTCGGCGACAGCGAGATCAAGCTGTTCCGCGGTCAGTGCGAAACGCTTCAGGAGTTCCTTGTTGCTCATCGACGGCTTCTACCACGGGACGGATGCCCGCCCCGACCGGGAGCCGGTCGACGGGCAAAGGAAGCCCCTTGTGCGGGTCGGCCCGTATTCCGACCTGCGGGGCAAAGAAGGGCGCAGATGGTACCGATCAGGAGGATGCGGCGCGAGCCTGGCGTGCCCCCGACCCCTGGGCGCCGGGCGGCACCCGGGCGGCGGCGCGCTGCTCGGACAGGAGCCGCCGAATGCCCTCGACCACGCGCTGCTCGAGGAGGTCCACCACGTGCTCCAGCTCGAGCTCCGAGGTGTCCACGACCTCGGCCCGCTCGGCGGCCCTGAGCGGGGCCACGTCCCGCCCGCTGTCGCTGTGGTCGCGGGCAGCCAGGGCGTCCTTGACCGTCGCCAGATCCTGGCCCTCCCCCGGGTTCTGAGCCAGGCGCCGAGCCGCGCGGACATCCAGCGAGGCGTCCAGGTAGAACACGAAGTCGGCCCCCGGGAAGACCACCGTGCCCATGTCCCGACCCTCGGCCACCAGGCCCGCGCCGAGCCGCGCCGCCCCCCGCTGCACCTCGATCAGGCCGGCGCGCACGGCGCCGTGGGCGGAGACCCGGGAGACCCGGGCGGTGACGGCCTCGCTGCGCAGTTCGGAATCGGGGACCGGCACGCCGTCGAGCGACACCGCGCCGTGCGCATCGAGGGACGGCGAACACCGGCCCACGAGCTCACCCAGGCCCGCACCGTCGTCGGGGGCGAGGCCTTCGCGCAGGGCCGCCGTGGTCACGGCGCGGTACAGCGCACCCGAGTCCAGGTGTCCGAAGCCCAGGCGGGCGGCGAGTTGCCTGCTGACCGAACTCTTGCCGCTCCCCGCCGGCCCGTCGAGCGCCACCACGCACGCACGGCCCAGGACCCAGCGGGGATCGACCCGCACCAGGCGCAGCTCTCCCCCGGAGAACACCGCGTGGCTGCCCGTCGATTCGAAGTCGGCCATGACCACGAGCCGGCCGTGCTCCAGCTCGGCATCGCGGGCCGAGTGGACGTGGCCGCACACGGCGACATCGGCGCCGGCGGACAGGCGGCGCTCGACCTCGGCATCGACGATCGACATCTCGATCATCGACTTGTGCGCGGTGGCCTCGGTCGAGGCGCCCTGGATGCGGTTCGCCAGCCGGACCTGCCAGGCGTGGGGCAATCCGGCGAGCAGCCCCTTGAGCGGCCCGAAGCGCAACACGCGATGCAACCGCTGATAGTCGACGTCGCCGGTGCAGTACTCGTCGCCGTGCGAGAGATGCGCCCGCCGGCCGCCCAGGATCACGTCCACCGAGCGACCGGGGACCTCGACGCCGAGGGCCTGCTCGAGGTGGCGACCGAGCAGGAAGTCGTGGTTCCCGTGCAACAGCACGACGCGAACGCCGGCGCGCACCGCGCCCGCGAGTCGCTGCAGGAAGGGCGCCAGTCCGGCGTCACGCAGGGAGTTGGTGCCCAGCCAGGCCTTGAACACGTCGCCGAGCAGGAACAGCCCGTCGCAGCCCTCCGCGAGCGCGTGGTCCACGAAGGCGCAGGCCCGCTCGACGCCGCCCGGATCCCCGCCGTCCAGGTGCAGGTCGGAGCAGAACCAGGCCCGCTCGGGCGGCCGGCTACGGCGTCGCGGCAAGTCGTCCATGTCGGTGTGCTGGAAGCCCCCGGGAGTCGCCCCGCGTGGTCGCCCACGGTGGAGATCCGCCACGGGGCATGGCGACGGAGCATCCAGTAGACTCATGGCATGGAGCCCGTACAAGCGTCCGACCGGCGCGGCGTCATCGACGCCACCCTCGCGGAACATCGCCTCGTCCTGGAGGCCACGATCGAGCGGCTGAGCGGCCCGATCGAGGAGGCCGCGCGCCGCCTCGTGGCCGCCTACCGCGAGGGCGGCAAGGCGATCCTGTTCGGCAACGGCGGCAGCATGACCGACGCCATGCACATCGAGGGTGAACTCGTGGGCCGCTTCGCCATCGACCGGCCGGGCGTGGCCGCCGTGGCCCTCGGGTCGCCGGCCAGCTTCACGGCCACGGCCAACGACTACTCCTACGCCGACGTCTTCGCGCGCATGCTCGAGGCCCACGCCCGCCCGGGCGACGTGGCCGTGGGCCTCACCACCAGCGGCAACAGCGAGAACGTCCTGCGTGCGCTGACCAAGGCGCGTGCCCTGGGCCTGACCACGATCTCGCTCACGGGCGACACCGGCGGCAAGTGCCGCGAGCTGTCCGACGTCTGTCTGAACGTGCCCTCCACGAACACACCGCGCATCCAGGAGATGCACATCACCGTCGGGCACATGCTCTGCGACCTCGTCGAGCAGGCCCTCTTCGGCAGCTCGTGACCGGCCCCGCGGGCGCCCCGACCGGACCGCGCCCGGCGGTCTTCCTCGACCGCGACGGCACCCTGGTCGAGGAGCGCCACTATCCGGTGCGTGAGCAGGACCTGGTGCCGGTGCCGGGCGCGGCCGGGGCCCTGCGCCGTCTGCACCAGGCCGGCTACCTGGTCTTGCTGCTCACCAACCAGTCGGCGGTGGCGCGCGGCATGCTCGACGAGGAGCGGCTGGGCGCCCTGCATGCCGACCTGCTCGGGCGGCTGGCGAGCGACGGCGGCGTGATCGACGACGTGTTCTACTGCCCGCATCATCCCGAGGGGACGGCGCTGGCCTACGCCTTCCCGTGCGACTGCCGCAAGCCCGCCCCCGGCCTGCTGCACCGCGCGATGGCACGGCACGACATCGACCTGTCCCGCTCGGCCTTCATCGGCGACAGTCCGCGGGACCTGTTCCCGGGCGTCGAAGGCGCGGGCGCTCGCATCCTGGTGCGCTCGGGGCATCCACTCGAGGACGTCTCGGCCGCCGACCAGGTCGCTCCCGACTTCCCGGCCGCCGTCGATTGGCTGCTCGCGCAGTCGCGCACACCACCGGACACGCCCGCAACCTCCGCTCAGGGCACGTGACGCATGACCGCCGGGCCGACCGCCCGCGCCATCCAGCTCGGGATCGAGGAGAGGATGCGCTGCGGCAGGGCCATGCGCGGGTTGCCGGGCGTGATCTCCGGCGGTCTGCCGCCGCGCGGGAAGTAGAACTGGTAGTCGAGCGGAGTCGCTTCGAAGCCCATGTGCTGCTTGAACTTCGCCGGTCCCGAATCGATCCGGCTGCGGCCGAAGTCGAACATCCGACAGCCGCGGCGCACGGCCTCTTCCATGAGCGCGACGTACATGAAGTTGTTCGCACCCAGCTTGTGGATCCCGTCGGCCGCGCCCGAGTAGTACGGGTAGAGCACTCCGCCCGCCTCGAGCGAGAGCACCGCGGCCAGTGGGCCGTCCTCGCCGACGACCGCGTGCAGCATCGCGCGGGGACCGTACAGATCCAGCAACCGCCGGAAGTACGAGGGCCGGAACACGGGGGAACCGAGCCCGCGCTTGTTGGTCACGTAGAGGTCGTAGAAGGCACCGAACCAGGACTCACCGGCTTCGAGCTTCAGCCCGTGGCGGTCGCGACCCTTGCGCGCCTCGGCGCGGGCCTTGCGTGGGAGCAGTCCCAGGCAATCGGCGGGATCCTCGGGCAGCCCGCGGCGGTAGGTCTCGTGCTTGTGCACGCCGGCATGGTCGGTGGGCCCGGAACCCAGGTAGCGCAGCTCCAGGAAACGGGCGCCCGACTGGTGAGCGAGGCGTTTGGCCGCGTCGTCGAGCACCGGCGTGACGTCCTCGTCGAGGGTCAGGATGCCGCCGTAGACGCCGAAGGGCACCGAGACCAGCCGGCGGCCCGTGATCGGCGCGGTGACCATCGCCAGCGGCAGCACACCGACGACGTCGCGCCCGCGCCAGGCCACGAGCGTCTGGGTCGCGAACCCGAAGGTCGCCCGGACCAGTTCGGTCCAGCGCGTCTCGTGGAAGGGCGAACCGTTCGGATGATCGAGCACGAAGCGATCCACCGAACGCGCCTTGCAGATGTCGAGCAGCTCGACCGCCGCACTCATCCGTCCTGTTCCCTGCGGCGGAACACGACCAGCCGGTTGTCGTGACGCACGAGGAACCCCGGCGGCGGCCCCCACCGCAGCAGTTCCTCGAAGTGCTCGCCGACCCAGCTCATGGTGCGCCCCTCGTAGGCCCCACCCAGGCGACTCGCCTTGAGCACGACCCAGCAATCCCGCCGATTGTTCACGAAGCCCTCGAACCAGCGCTCTTCCTTGAGCGGCTCCTCGAAGAAGTCCATATCGGCAAAGCCGGCCTCCGGAGGCAAGTAGACCTCCTCGAGCAGGGAGTGTTCATCGACCACGAAGATCGTGTCGGGGTCCGCCCGGGACGCGATCTCGGCCGCGAGCCCGCGCCAGTCGTGGCGGTTCCCGGTGCGCAGGTGGTCGACCAGGGCCGGGGCCGGGATCAGCAGGCCGACCCCCAGCAGCAGGGCCGCACCGAGGCGAGCGGAGCCTCCTGCGACCCAGCCGGTGGCCACGGCGCCGCCTCCCAGGAGCAGCATCGCGGGGATCACGGCGAGCACGTAGCGCTGGTGGATGGACGCTCCGAGGAGCGCCGCCACGAGCAACAGCGCGGCGGGGACCACGGCGTGCACGGCGAGCGCCGTGGTGACCTGGCCGCGGCGGAACATGGCCAGCAAGACGCCCACGCCCGCGAGCAGGAGCACGCCGTGGGTGTTGTAGCCGAGGCCGAGCACGAAGTGCCGGGCGTCGTAGTCGGCCGGCCCGCCTTCGCGTCCCAGGGCCTGCAAGACCAGTTCCAGCACCGTCGATCCGCTGGCCACGACCGCGACCACGCCCAGGCCTGCGATTACCAGCACCGAGCGTGGCACCGCGCCCCTCCGACGCGACTCGTCGCGCAGCGACACGAGCAGCCCGACGAGCAGCACCGCCGCCGTGGGATGGCTCGCGACGGCCGCCAGGAAGGCGACCATGGCCCACCCCGGCCGAGCTCTCGGCCCGGGCAGCATCCACAGGATGGCCAGGGTCGAGAACAGGAGGAGCGGTCCGTAGAAACGCGCCGTCTGCGAGTGGTAGACGAGCCAGGGTGAGATCGCGGCCAGCAGCCCGGCCACCGACGCGGCGCCGGCCGAGAGCACGTCCCGTCGACCGAAGAGCAGGGCGGCCACGGCCAGCGTTCCGCACAGCGCCGGAAACAGCCGCAGGCTCAGCTCGTCCATGCCGAGCACCGAGACCACGCCGGCGATGCCGAGGTAGCCCAGCGGGTGGCTCCTCACGCCCGGGGCCCAGTCTCCCTCGTCGAGCAGCCAGCCCACGTCACGCCAGACGTAGAACTCGTCCCCGTCCAGGCTCCAGTCGGCCAGGCCCCAGGCCCTCAGGCCCGCGGCCAGGACCAGCAGGCTCCACGCGCCGATGCCCCTCACGCGCTTTCGGGTCGCTGCCCGACGGGTTCGGGGGCGATCGGGACGGCTGTCGAGATGGCGCCCACGTCCTCCACTTCCGGTCGCGCCCCGTCGTCCGCGGCCGCCCGCCCGGGGCCCGACTCCAGCTCGATGTTGTACTCCTGCAGGTTCCGGGCGTTGAGGAAGATCAGGATCTCGGCGACCAGCCCCATCGAGAAGATCATCACGCCCAGCATGAACAGCATCGCGCCGAGCAGCAACGAGGCGCGGCTGGCCAGGTCGGTCTCCGTGCCGCTCCACTTGAACCAGAAGTCGAGGCCGAGGTAGCCCAGGATGCCCAGGCCCAGCAGCGCACACAGGCCCCCGGCCATGCCGAAGAAGCGCAGCGGCTTGCGCGTGAAACGCGTGATGAAGAGCAGCCCGACGACGTCCAGCACGCGGCGCATGTAGACACCGATGCCGAAGAAACCGGTCCGCCCGCGTTCGTGCAGGTGGCGCACGCGCACCTCGCCCACGCGGTGTCCCTTCCGGTGTGCCATGACCGGCAGGAAGCGCCCGGCGTTGCCCTCGACCAGGACGTCGTTGGCGATGTCGCGACGCAGCCCGAGCAGGCCGCTGTTCATGTCATGCAGGCGCACGCCGGTCAGCGTGCTCATGACCCGGTTGAACACCCACGACTGCAACTGATTGATCCATGGATCGACGCGCGGCACGCGCCAGCCCACGACCAGATCGTAGTTGCTGGACAGGGCGTCGAGCACCAGGTGGACATCTCCCGGGTCGAGCTGCATGTAGCTGGGCAGCGAGAGCAGGATGCATCCCTTGGACTCCGCGAAGCCGCTGGCCAGGGCCCGCTCCTCGCCGAAGGACTGGTTGAACTGGACCAGCCTCACCGGCACCTGCTCCGGGATCCGCGCCCGGATGCTCGCCGTGCGCTCGGCACCGATCCCGTCGAGCACGAGCACGAACTCGTGCACCAGCTTGCGATCGGAGAACTCGGTGCCGTACTGGCGCAGGATCTCCTCCAGGTCCGGACCGTCGTCACTGAGGACGAGCACGGCGCTGACATCGACCTCGCTCACCCGATCTCCTCGATCCTGGCCATGGGCCGATGGTGCGCCCGTTCACCCCCCCCGTGCGCCTTGGTCCGAACGGCCAACTCGCACAGCAGGCCCATCATGAGGAAAAAGAACGACAGGCTGAAGCCCAGGACCGCGAGTCCCGGCATGACCACGGTGGAGTAGTTCACGAGCCGGACGTCGGTGGTGTCCACGAAGGCCACGAAGGTCAGGCCCAGGGAAACCAGGAAGGAGCCCACCGAGAGCAGCCCGAAGTAGTGCAGGGGCTCGCCGGCGAAGCGGATCAGGAGACGCAGCACGATCAGGTCGGTGAGCAGCTTGTAGGTGCGCGCGAGGCCGTACTTGGAGACGCCGTGCCTGCGCGGGTGGTGGCGGACCTCGCGCTCCACGACGCGCGCGCCCACGGCCGCGGCCAGGCCCGGG